>JBAYXX010000312.1:0-2500 GCA_041673345.1 Kiritimatiellia bacterium | reverse complement strand
AACCGCCGATGGCAAGCCTCTGTTCAAACCCCGTATGACCAAGACGCTCACGGTTGACTTGACCGACTTTCCAGAGCAGGAGTTGCTCTATCAGAATGTCACCGACTATGCCAAGCATGGCTACAACCTCGCCATTGAGGACCGCTCGACTTTCGTGGCCTTCCTGATGATCCTCTTGCAGCGCATTGCCACTTCCAGTACCCATGCCATCCGTACGACATTGGAACGCCGCCTGCAACGTCTTGAAGCGATGGCGTGCCAAGAGCGCTCAAAAGTCGATCTCGTCATTGAAGACTACGAAGACATGACCGGGCAGGAACTGCTGGATGAGTTGATCAACGTCAATGAGCCTGGACGTCTGAACGAGATTGAACAAGTGCGCCTCCTCCTTTCCATGGCCCAGCTCGTGGAGAACAAAGGGCCGGATGCCAAGGCATTGCAGCTATTGGACTTGATATACCGCTTGCAGGTCGAGGAAAAAGACGACCAGCTCAAACTGCTGATCTTCACTGAATTCATCGGCACCCAGGACATGCTGCTGGAATTTCTGCAGAATCGTGGCTTTGCCTGCACCTCAATCAATGGCTCCATGGACATGAACGAACGCAAGAAAGCGCAACGTCTTTTCGCTGAAGAAGCCCGCGTCATGATTTCAACGGATGCCGGTGGCGAAGGCCTGAACCTCCAATGCGCACATGTCGTGCTCAATTACGACCTGCCCTGGAATCCCATGCGGATTGAACAACGCATCGGCCGCGTTGACCGAATTGGCCAGGACAAGATTGTTCGGGCCTTCAATTTTGTCTTCCTCAACTCGGTGGAATCGCGGGTAGTGGAAGTCATTGAGCACAAACTGGCCGTGATTCGCGAAGAAACAGGCATTGACAAGACCAACGACGTGCTGGAAACGCCGGCTGCGGCAGAACGCTACGAGCAGATGATGACTCGCGTCGTCATGCAGGATGGCGATGTCGAGGGTGAAGTCGAGCAACTGCTGGCAGACATAGACCAGGACCTTACCACCATACGCGAGCAAAGCCCGATCTATGGCCTGACTGAGACTGTCGATTGCGAAGCCGCAGAGACGTTGCGACAGCATCCACTGCCTGCGTGGATCGAGAGGATGGCCGTGAATTACATCCAGCTCCATGGCGGTCGGGCAGAAAAAACGCTTGAGGGCTGGTCACTGGTATGGCCGAATGGCGAAATGCAAAAAGCCTGTGTATTCAGCAGCAATGAGGCAAGCCTGAATCCCGACACTTGCCTGCTCAACCTTGAAGATCGCCGCATCCGTTCACTCGCCTTGGATATACCGCAGGTCAGCTCGGGGCAACCCATGCCCCGCGTGGCCTTGTCGGGACTTCCCGCAGAGGTTGCTGGTGCCTGGGGACTGTATGAGATTCGTCTGCAATCAGGTCTGCATGCCAACACCCAGCAGCTCCGCAGCCCACTGCTGACGCGAGGATATGTGGCCGTTTTCGTCAGTACGGATGGCCAGTTATTTATGCCAACTGCTCGCTTTATCTGGGATTCGCTCCTGATGGGCACAGTCAATATCCTCGGCATGACGGAACAGGGAGAGGCTGTCGCGAACTTTACCCGTCTGCAGCAAGCAGCTGAACAAGCGGGCAAAGACGTTTTTGAGAAGCTGAGGCAAAACCACCTTCACGCCATTGACCATGAGAAAGAACGCGGCGTAGTCTCTTTTGCCTCACGCCGAAATGCCATCAGCAGAGTGGGCCTGCAGGAAGTGCGCCAACACCGCCTGACGGCTCTCGACCAGGAAGAATGTGAATGGCAAGCAGCGTTGGCTGCCGCACAACAGCTTGCACCGGAGATGCGCCTCGTCATCGCTTTCCAGCTGCAACCAGGTTCTAAATGACGCAAGAACGGTGAAAGCTCGAATACCCGCATGGCTAGGGGCAATCTACTGAAAATGTTACTGCGGTGGCAACGCCGGGAGTACCACGATATGGCCAGCAACTCATCAACAACCATCACGCATTCGCCAGATTGGCGAGATGCCATTCTCAACGACTTCGTTCCGAACGTCAGTAAGCTGACTCTCGTGGCGGATCCGGATGGCCTGCTGACCGAGGAAAAGCTGCTCTTGCAGCTGCGGGAGCGCGGCTTTGCTCTGATTGAGTTCACCGACCCGGTTGAATTCCGCTATGCCTATGAGTGTCAATACCGCTCGCTTTGGGATCGCGGCGAGCAGACCGATCTGGTAGTGGTTCTCCGCTTGCAGAACACTGAATTGGACTGCCTGCCCTACGACCTTCTGCAAGCTGGCCGCAGGCTGTCATTCAACCTAGGTGAGCTATTTCCCAAACTGAGCTACCCGGTCATTGAGCAGCTAGACCGCAGAACGCTTGACTGCCTCTACGATGCGCAATGCACCTATCAACCGGAACACTTGGGAGACAATGCCACCAAGGACTTCATCCTTCGTCATGTTTTCGGCATAGCAGCGGAATTGATTACGAATGATGTGGGGCTT
>JBAYXX010000311.1:0-2507 GCA_041673345.1 Kiritimatiellia bacterium | reverse complement strand
GAGGTTGCCATCGGAATGGATTTCCCTTTCATTTTTTGTGAAAACGGGTTGACAAAGTGGCATTACTTTAGCATACTAGTAACGTTTCCCTAGATCGGGATGCGTAGGAAGGCTGGCCCACCGGCCTGAAAAAGATCGTGTCCCTTCCTCGGTACGCACAAGGTAGCATGAGCCAGCGGCGCATGCGGGACGGTTCTGTGACATGCGAGTAATATGGCTTGCAATGGCTGAGAAGATGGGCTACCGCTGCAGTCGTGGCTATAATTCCTCCCCACGCTTGCGTACAGCCATAAAAGGAGTAAAGTATGCAAAGTTTTTTGAGAGGAGGTGTTACAACCGGCAACGCGAGCCCAAATATTTTTGGGCGTGATCTTACGGATCTACAGCGACTGTTTGCAGAAAGGGTGTTTTTATCTATCTCTTTTGCAGTAGGTTATAACTCTGCAGCTGTGGTTTGCATCAAAGAACACAAGGAGTATAGTACTTACCCGGGTTGACTATGGGTTGGTTGATTTAGACAGGTTTGATAGTCTTTTACGGTAATATTTGCTTTCCTCAAGTTTTCTTCTGAGTCACAGAGAGACTGACTAATTGGGAAAAAGGAGGTATGGAGGACGTACAAACAAGTATTTTCAGAATTTGACTAGCCTTTTCAAGGAAGATGGATCGTGAGTTCTTTAGAACAAGGAGAAAAAAATGAAACAAGTCTTATTTGCATTGATGGTTTTGGTGATTGCGGCATGGACCGCTCCGGCGTTTGGGCAAGAGGTCACTTTGCTTGACCAAGTCAAGGGCAAAACGGAAGCCGAAGTGGTTGCCTTCATGGAAGGGCTCAACAATGAGCAGTTGGCCAGCTTGATTGCCCAGGCTATCAACGCCGCCAGCAACGATCCGACCAACGCCGCTACCTTAGCTCTTCGCAATGTCGTTCTGAATGCCGGCGGCAAGGTCTTGGCTGCCAAACCCGCCGAACAGCAAAGCGCAATTGTTGCGGCCATTCAAGCAGCCGCCCCGGGAACGGTCATTGGCAAGGACACTCAGGGTGCTCTGGCTATCACCCCGCCCGCTTCTGGAGTTCAGGCAGCTATGCAGCCCCCGCCGCCCGCCCCGAAGGACGACGAGACCACCAAGCTTATTGATCAAAAGAATAGCGACAGCGAACCTGCTTACCGCTAGTAGTTAAGTTTTCAGACCAGTACCGGTGACAGCGTGGGTCTGTCATCGGTAAGATAGTTAGGTAGAATAACAGAAAGTGACAGTAAAATGATAAGTAACAAACTGAAAACTGCAGTTCTGGCAGGTGGGGTTGTTCTCGGGTCGATTTCCTTTGCCAACGCCGCCGGCGTTCTTGGTCGTTATTTTGACACGACTTCCGTGGCTCTGCCGGACAAGCTGGCCTTGGGTATCTACGAAGAAGTCCGCTACGAAGACAACCTGTTCAGCACGGGCGCCGGCGAGCGTGGTGGCATCGTCTTTTCGACTGGTGCGACCTTGGACGCCAGCCGTGCTCGCGGCGAGTTCTCGTACGCGATCAAAGCCGATGTGGCCTATGATCATTATCACAAGTTCGCCTCTGACTTGAGCGCTCCAGTTTATACCATCACCCCGATGGTTCGTTACGACCAGGGCAATTGGGATTTCGTGCTCGGCGGCAACTTCCTTCACTCGCACACGGTTCTTGACCGTGGCGTTGGTGGTGGCACCCGTTCGAAGTACTACGTCAGCGGCGTTGACGCCACTTGGAACCTCCACTTGAATGAAAAGTGGGGCATGGCGGTGACTGGTGAGTACGAGAACAAGGACTACACAGACGGCTTCTACGACGACGAAGATTACGAGTTGTACGAGATGACGATTGCTCCGTACTATGTCTTCTCACCGAAGACCAAGGCCGGTGTGTCCATGGGCTACGCTGTTAAGGAATACAATGACAGCGTTCGTTATGCTGACTCAGACACCATCACGATGAATGGTTTTGTTGACTACCGCGTGACGGGCAAGATCAGCACCCACGCCACTGCTGGCGCTGAATGGGTGAACTATGACAGCAGCCCCAGTGTTTCCAAGGAAAACGACGCTTTGTTCAACTGCGGTTTGACGGTTCGCTATGCGATGCTGTCCAACCTGGACCTCAGCGTTGGTCTGCTCCACAAGCATGATGACAACAGTGGTGGTTCCAATGGTCTGCAGCAGGACACCGATGCGCTTCTGGGCTTGACCTGGCGCATCAACTCCAAGCTGACCTTGGCTCAGAACTTCAGCCATACCTGGAGTGACAAGAAAGACGGGATCACCACGGACAACACCCAGATCGGTTACGATGCCACCCTGTCCTACGACATGACCCAAAACCTGACGATTTATGGTGGCTACGAGTACGGCAACACGGATTACAGCAACCTGGCTGTCAAGGATGCCGACTACACGACCAACATCTATCACATGGGCGTGCGTTACACGTTCTAAGGTCAGTGACAAGGGTAATTGACAAGGGCTGTGAGCACGTT
>JBAYXX010000310.1:0-2509 GCA_041673345.1 Kiritimatiellia bacterium | reverse complement strand
GAATCAAATTGCCGAAGTGGTTTGTGAAGATGACCAACTATTTACCAATAACGGGTTGTATAAGTTTGAGCCCTCCGGGATTCAGCTTGCCATTGCCGCCTGCAAAGCAAAATTCAAAGAGGCAATAAACGACGGTGTTAAAAGAATTGCCGTTGCAAATGTATTTCAAAGACACGACGATGCGCAATTTTATATCGACGTGGCAAAAAAACACGGCTACAAAGTATTTCAAATTATAAACGAAAACGTAAATAATACCAAAAATATACATGGCATTAAAGAAAGCGATATCGAAATCCAACGCAAAAAATTTGAGGTGAAGCTATGATTACAAAAGAAACATTGTCAATTTTAGAGGGATATGGAGAACTTCAATTTTCCCGCCAGAAAATCGCCATCATCATGGACGATCCGGTTATTACCGAAGCATTGACCGCAGATCCGAAAAGCAAAAAAAAGATCAGCGAAGAAGCGCTGCTAATCCGAAAAGCGGTTTTAAAAGGGCAACTCAAAAGCGAAGCGGAACTGCGGAAATCCATAAAAACACAGGCTGTTCAGGGCGCAACCAACGCACAGAAGATTATGCTTGAACTGGTGGAAGAACGGAAGTTCGAGGAAGAAGAAGAATGATTACCAAACGCGGCTATGATAAAATCAAAAAGGCCGCGCGCAAGCGGCAGGCGGCTTTGGTTGACGGCGGCAACATTTTCAGGAGGACAGATGCAGAAAATAACGCAGTACGAATACGCCCTAGAGACCACCCCAGCGCCAGAGCCGGAGGACGAGAGCCAAGGCCAATGCGCCTTTGCTCTCGCCGCCTCGATGCTGCGCGAGGCGCTTCGCCTGATTGCTGAAGTGTCCGACGCCGACACTGAGGACGGCGTAATCCTGACCATGCGCTTCGCGGGGCTGTCGCTCTCGGAAATAGGCTGCCGCCGCAAAATAAGCAAGCAGGCAGTCCACAAGCGCATTAGAAGCATGGCCGCAAGGTGGCCGCAGCTGGAGGACGCGCTTGTGCACAGTGCAGGCTATGATGAGCACCTGGCGGGACTAAGCGACGCGATACTGCTGAAAGTACAGGACAACGAAAAACTGCGAAGGGAAAAAACGAAATGGATGAACAAGCCAAACTAAGACTGCACATCGAGTTGTTCGACGCGCAGGAGAACTACACCCGCATGGAAGAGGCCAAAAAGGAGTGCATTGACCACTGGAACGCGGACTTGCGAGCAGCAAAGAGGCTAATAGAGCGGCTGCAAAACAAGATACGCTCCGGAGCAATGCAGCCGGAGCTGTTAAAGGCGCTAACAAAGAATGACAAAACCGAACAATAACAACAACAACGACACAGTGGGCGCAGACAGGCTGAAAAATACGCGCTGGGAGGCCTTTTGTGTCCATTACACCGGTAAACATAGGCGAAACGGGGCGGCGGCATATAGGGCGGCAGGGTACAAACCAAAAACGCCGGAAGTGGCGACCGTGTGTGCCATAGCTTTATTAGCAAAACCTAATATCCAGGCGCGCATCAAGTACTTAAACGACGAGGCGCTGAAAATCGAGCAGTTACACGCCCGGGATGCGGTCAGCCGGCTGGCGGTCATAGCAACCGCCAAGATTACCGACTTTTTGGACGAGTGCGGCAGGGTGGACATGGCAAAGGTCGTGTCCTCGCCCCTGTCCGCCGCCATCCAGGAGGTCACGCGGCAGAAGCACAAGGGCAAAGAGGAGGTGCGCATCAAGCTCAAGGACGACATGAAGGCCCTGGAGCTGCTGGGCTTGACGCTCAAGGAGCCTGAGGCGACGGGGCAGAACAACGTGTTTATTATCGAGGTATGAGCAAGGTCATACGCTACAAGCTATTTGCGAAGCAAAAGACCGCCTGGAGGCTGCTGGAAAACCCGCAGTACAGGCGGTTCTTGTTTGACGGAGGCGCACGCTCCGGCAAAACCGACGTGATATTGGTGTGGCTTATAAAAGAAGCCATGCTGCGACCGGGGGCGCGCATACTGTTGGCGCGCTACAGGCTTGACCACGCCCGCACCACGCTGTGGAACCTGAGCCTTAAGAAAATACTGCCGCCAGGCACCGACGGCGTGCATTATCACGAAAGCGCGCTGGAGGTGCGCTTTGCCAATGGCAGTGTTATACGGGTGGGCGGGCTGGACGACGCCGACCGCGTTGACAAGATACTGGGCGACGAGTATCTGCATATCTTCATCAACGAGGCCACGCAGGTAAGCTGGGACACCGTGACCAAGGTCATGACGCGCCTAAGCCAGCACCTGCCAGGCGCGGTGCGCAAGCTGATGCTGGACTGCAACCCCAAGGGACCGCAGCACTGGCTGCACAAGGTAGGAGTGCAGCATATTTTGCCCGACGCGCACAACCAGGGCGCAACCCCGCTGCCTGACGCGGAGGCATGGGCAAGGCTGCACTGGACGCCGTACGACAACCCGCACCTGCCTGAGGACACCATGCGTACGCTGGAGGCATTGCCGGGCGTGCA
>JBAYXX010000309.1:0-2516 GCA_041673345.1 Kiritimatiellia bacterium | reverse complement strand
GCCGACTGCGCCGTGGAAGCTGCCGACTCGTGCCCGGTGACGGTCATTATCGTGGAGGATTAAAGGGTTAGGGCGTTCTCAGAGAGTGGATAGCAGATATTGGCCGCTATTGGCCGTGAGACGGTGGGTCTCGTCGGGGCAAGATAAATTATATATATTATTGGAGCTATGGGGCTCCTGCCTGAGAGAGGGATCAACCACGAGGCGCATCAACATGATGCAGCGGGTCCACAGACCAAGGCGGTGAAGGTCTGCGGACAAAAAAGACACTGCACCATGGGCCGGAATGTGCCCGGGCCTGAAACCCTGCTCTCGGGCATCCCTGTTTTGCGGAGAGCGTATGTCCTCTGCCGTCAGCGGCGGGGTTTTTGGCATCGCCCCCGGGTAGCGTTGCGGGTCCCTGCTGCATCGTGTCACTTTATTTTGAAGTTTTCGATGCGTGAGATGCAACGCCAATGACCACACGCGAAGGCAACATTGGATTTTTGGGTTTTGGATGACAAAAAGCACTACTGCTGGGGCAGTCCCCGGGAGATCTCATATTCTCGGGCACGCCGGGTTGTCTCACGCGCCTCTACCCAAAAATTTTAGTGAATCAGATGGCGCGATTCAGTAGCTGGGGATTCCCGGTGAAAGAATTGTTTGGGTTACAGATTCGCTTCGACTGGAGCAGACTCCTCATCATCCAAGAGTCTTCGAAAAAGACTCTTCGATTCATTTTCCTGAAATACTGCCTGGACATCAAGCAAACTAAATAGATAGGGCTATAACAACCAAATAGCAATGCAAGAGCGTCAGGCAACTGCTCAGCCGGCACCGCAGCAGGGCTCCGGATGGTCTATCCGGCATATGTCGTAACGGTACCAAGGAGAGGAGATGGATTCGTGCTATGGAAGTTCATGTTATGGAGAGATGCTGTAGACTGGTGTAATGCAGGCATTGATTCTCACAATTCAGGGGATTATAACAAGGCAATCCGGTGTTATGACCGGGCACTTCAAATAGACCCAAAATATGCCAGGGCATGGCGCAGTAAAGGTGTTGCGCTCAACGTCCTTGGCCGCTATGACGAGGCGATCCAATGCTGCGACTGCGTACTGGAGATCGACCCAAAATATATCGGGGCATGGAGCAGTAAAGGCTTTGCATTCGACAAACTCGGCCGCTACGATGAGGCGATCCGGTGCTACGATTATACGCTTGAGATCGAACCGAAAAACGCTAACGTATGGCTTAATAAAGGCCTTGCGCTCGTCTACCTCGGCCGTTATGACGGAGCACTCCAGTGCGGCGACCGGGCACTTGAGATCAAGCCGGAATATTTCAAAGCATGGGAACTCAAAGGCCTCGCACTCAATGGACTCGGCCGCTATGATGAGGCGATCCAGTGCTACGACCACGCACTGGAGATCGACCCAAGATATACCCCCGCAAAAACCAACAGAGAAGATGCACTGAGAAAGAAAGGTGCAACCGCAAAAGATACCAGCAAAGAGACATTGAGAAAGACCGTAGATATCAAGAACATATCAGAATCGCCTCATCCAGGCGAGGCCGGGGAGTCGCCGCAATCCCCTGCCCATCCTGTTGACCCGGTTATGGGCACAGCAGAGTACGAATTTACACCAGGGAAAAGCGCTGTAAACTGGTATAACATGGGCATTGCTTACCATAATTCAGGTCACTACCACCAGGCGGTCCAGTGCTACGACTGGGCACTGGAGATCGAACCAAAATATATCGGGGCATGGAACAATAAAGGCTTTGCACTCGATGAACTCGGTCGCTACGATGAGGCGATCCGGTGCTACGACCGGGCACTGGAGATTGACCCAAAAGATGCCGCGGCATGGAACAATAAAGGCATTGCGCTCTGGAAACTCGGCCGCTACGACGAAGAGATCCAGTGTTACGACTGCGCACTGGAGATCGAACCAAAAAATGCCAAAATGTGGGATAATAAAGCCGTTACGCTCACCAAAGTCGGTCGCTACGATGATGCGATCCGGTGCTGCGACCGGGCACTGGAGATTGACCCAAAAGATGCCGCGGCATGGAACAATAAAGGCATTGCACTCGATGAACTCGGTCGCTACGATGATGCGATCCGGTGCTACGACCGGGCACTGGAGATTGACCCAAAAGATGCCGCGGCATGGAACAATAAAGGCATTGCGCTCTGGAAACTCGGCAGCTATGACGAAGCGATCCGGTGTTACGATCGCGCACTGGAGATTGACCCAAAAGATGCCAGGGCGTGGTTCAGTAAAGGCATTGCGCTCAACGAACTCGGTCGCTACGACGAAGCGATCCGGTGCTACGACAGGGCACTGGAGATTGACCCGGAGTACGCCGGCGCATGGAACAATAAAGGTTTTGCACTCAATGAACTCGGCCGCTACGACGAGGCGTTCCAGTGTTACGATCACGCACTGGAGATTGACCCGGAGTACGCCGGCGCATGGAACAATAAAGGCATTGCGCTCACCAAACTCAGTCGCTACGATGAGGCTATC
>JBAYXX010000308.1:0-2518 GCA_041673345.1 Kiritimatiellia bacterium | reverse complement strand
CCAGCGACCGCAGACCGAGCCCGAAGGCCTGGAACAGGTTCGACGAAAGGAAGCCCAGGGCCGAGAACGGCAGGAATACCGCTGCGATGCGCAGGAACTGCGCGATCCCGCCCTGCAGGTCGCCGGCGGAGGTCGTGAACGCCCCTGCGATCTGATACGCGAAAATCGCCATGATGGCGCCCAGCAGCAGGGTCAGGCCGGCGGCGAGCCTGTCGGCGTACCAGTAGGCATCGCTGCACCGGTCCATGCGCCGCATGCCATAAGCGGCGGCCACCACCGGAACCAATGCGGCGCCGATGCCCATCATTGGGATCTGGATCATCTGCAGGACCCGCCATGCGACAGTGTAGATGGCAACTCCGTCGCTGCCGGCGGCCGCGGTGAGGACGCCGTTCATCAGCATGATCGAGACTGAGGTGATGATCAGGTTGAGCGCGGCCGGGATGCCGACGCTGAGGATCAGCCGGATCTCCTTGGCATCGAACCGGAAGTGCCGCAGCCGGATGTCCAGATAGGTGTCCTTTTTCTTGAAGAACCAGTAACAGGACATGGCGATGCCGAGCACCATCGAGACGACGGTGGCCCAGGCGGCCCCTGCAACTCCCCAGCCAAAGACGAACATGAAAATCGGGTCGAGAACGATGTTCAGGAACGCGCCGTAGAGCTGGCATTTCATCGAACGTTTGGCGGCGCCTTCGGCCCGGAGCAGAGCGGACATCACGCCGACGTGGACGGCGATGATGCTGCAGCCGAAAATCGGGTAGCCGTATGCGAGGCTAAGGTCATAGACGTTTCCGGTGCAGAACAGCGACATGAGCGGGTCCAGGGCCAGGACCAGGATGACGCCGAGCACCGCCGAGGCCGCCAGTGACAGCATGAAGGCCTGGGCAGCGGAACGGTCGGCCCCTTCCCGGTCGTTCGCGCCTATCCGCCGCGAGATGACAGCGGAGGCTCCGATGCCGATACCGTTGCCGAAACCGATGATGATGAAGAACAGGGGGAAGGCGTATCCGACGGCGGCGATGGCGTCGGTGCCTATGATTGAGACCCAGAGCGAGTCCACCAGGTTGTTGGCGGCCTGGGCCAACATGGCAATCGCAATGGGGACTGCCATGGAGAGGATCGCCTTGTGGGGGTTTCCCAGCAATGTGTCTACATCCTTGGTGTTCCCGGTCTGGGTCATAAGGCGTATTATTAGTCCGCCCGCATATATAACAGTGTGGAACCGCGGAACCGAGAGGCAGTATGTAGCTCGGAGTTCTTACTGCGGTGCATAAATACCCGCTTGGCGATTCTTATTCATATGATGCCGAGAAAGAAGCTCGAGTATTACGCCAGCCAGTACGGGATCGCCGATGTGCATAAGGTCGTTCTCACGGATGCCGACTGCGAGCGGGTCTGCAGGGCCATCGGAATCAAGGTATACACCGCCAAGGACTGCGGTGCGAAGCTCTCCGGTCTGGTGGACTGTGTTTACTACGACGAGAACTACCGGCAGAAGCACGCGAACCCGGCCGTCGACCAGAGTTTCCTGCTCTCGCGGATGATCGACTATGCGGCCGATGATGTCATGAAGTTCTATGCGCAGAAGTGAACTCATTGTACGCAATACCCGCCTGATCGACTGCCGATCTGGCAGGAAGTTTCACTCGATCATGGCATTTTGAGTCGACTGCCGACTGAGCATTATAACACATCGTAACGCCAGTTGTTGAACCGCTGAAAGCATCGAGCTGTCGGACTGAGGCCAAATCAGACCGATATCGAAGTGTCTGGGTTGACCAAAAACGCTTCGTTATCTTTACACAGTATCAACATTTTCACGGGACGCAATGGTGCTTGGGAGTTCAGTTTAATCACTGCATTTACCTCAATACAGAAAATGATTGAGAGTTGCAGGTATACGTTTCGGAATGCGGCGTTTCGGCCTTGTTCTACAAAGGACATGAGACCACCAGCGTATGACCGTGGAATTTTATTTCGGAGTGAATCCGTAAAGTCTATCCTGATTCCAGCCGACAGTGACAGACTGGCATTTGCTAGTGGATTTGCCAGTTGCAACGGAACACACTGTCAGATCATCGGTCCCAAAGGACGTTATGAATAAGATCATGAAAAAGGGTCCGGCAAAGGGATTGATGCCTGCGTTAAACCAGTGTTGAGTATAGAGGACTGGAAAATACTCAAGCACCGTGTTGTCTGTTTCATTTTGATCCATATGGGTTCGACACAATTTAATCAAATGAATCCGAAAGCAGAGTATGAAATAGAGAATGTAAGAAGGCAACGTTCGAATTCGGAGGGCATCAATTCGTCAGATGTACACTGTTCTCCCGTAATCTGAATCGATTATTGACGAATGCGGTAAAACTATTGACAGCAGAAGACTCTGTTCGCATCCAGATTTTGATAAGACCGGAGAACAGTGTCCACATCTTAATCAATGGATGATAAGAAGTCATGCCGTAAGAAAAGTCAAGTGTCCGAATCGCGGATCTATTGCATAATTTTTTTAAGA
>JBAYXX010000307.1:0-2535 GCA_041673345.1 Kiritimatiellia bacterium | reverse complement strand
CCAGGCGGCAACAGAGATGGCCGATATGGCCGGCACCCAGAATGTGTCCGGCAGTGCGGTCAGCAGCTTGATTGCCAACCGGCAAAGGGCCGAGACCTCCGAAGGAAGCGTACAGGTAGCAGCGGCCTTTATCCTCAATATCCAGAAGAATATTTCTAAAGCCTCTATAGCAGACGGGATCGTGGTTGAGTCTGAAGGAGCCATAACCGTCGAGAGCAAAAACGATACTGACGGAGTTATCAGGGCTGATGCATCTGCGACCAACTCCACTACCGGTGTTGGTGTAGCAGTAGCCATTAATATAGTAACCTATGAAAATATAGCTTATGTGGGGGATTCCCGGTTAACGGGCGAGAGTCTGATTATTTCGGCAGAGATATATGAAAAGGAAGCCAGGAATACCCTGGCCGAACTGGTCGAGCAGCTTTTAGAAATTCTCAATGTGGAGGCCCTGGCTAATAGCGTTCTTGCTGAAATGGAAGGCGAGGGCACTACCCTTAAGAGTTATATTAAAAACCTGATTATAGAAAAGGGGATTACTTTACCGGAAGGCACTAACCTGGATGAAATGACCAGTACCCTGGCCGGGGTTATTGCAGCCCGCTTACAGGCCTCGCTGAACGGCACCGATGTTTCGGACAGCGTGAATGAGGACTTCCAGGAAGTTGTTACCGAGACTGTATCTTATATCGCGGATAGCCTCAGCAACGCGAAAGTTATCGTAAATCTGGTCAAAAATGATTCTGATCAGCTGAAAGCGATCCTACATAAAATTAAAGATAAAGAGCAGCGCAATGAAATTATCGCATTAGCAGTTAAAACAATAGCGGCCATGCTGGGCAGCAACGACGAGCTGGAAGGCATCGGGCATAAGATTTCCACCCAGACTGTTTCCGGTGTGGGAGCGTCTAATGTGGGAGTAGCAGGTTCAGCAGCCATCTCCGTGGTAAATGGCCTGACTAAAGCCGTGATTGCAGACCGGACTGAACTCAGAGACGGTAAAGATATAAATATTAGCGGTGACATAATCATTACTGCCGACGGAGCGCAGAAAGTATATACCACCGCCAGTTCCTCTGCTGATGCCAAAGGAAGAGCGGACAAGAACAAAGCCGCCACCGCCGGCAGCACCACCAGTAATAACGGGACTACGGACACCGGAACCACCCCCGGCGGGACCTCTTCAGGTAAATCAGTGGGGGTAGGTGCAGCCTTTGCTATCGGTATCGCCGATCTTACCGTCCATGCGGGGATCGGGACCAATCGCCGGGTGGAGGCCGCGGGCATAAAGATTACCGCTATCGCCCAAAATGATCTTGATACCGTCAGCGTCTCCGGCTCAGACCCGATTGCGCGTAGTAATACAATAGCCCCGGGCAGTTCCGGCTCGACTCCGACAACCGGCACTACCACAGCCAAGGATATTTCCGTTGATGCTTCGGTATCTGTAAGCCTGATCCAGAACGACGTCAAAGCTTATGTAGGCCAGGGTTCTATAGTCACCACTACCGCAACCGAAGATACCATAGAGACCGATCAAGCCGGTGAAAAAGTTAACTTCTTCCTCTATGCCAAACAGAGCGGCAGTACTTTAACCAATGCCAGCGGATTTGCGGTAGGCAATGCGACCTCTGTGGGCGCGGCAGTTGCAGTTAATATTGCTCTCTCCTCAGTTATCTCCAGTTTTGCAGGAAAAGGTATGATAAACGGCAAAGCCAAATTGGCAGCCACCACCTATAATGAAGATGACGCCAATGCCCTGGCTGTAGCCATGGGGGCGGATCTGGACCGCTATCTTTCTAAATTCCGTGCAGCCCAGAACCTTAAGAAGAATAAAGCCAACGGAACTACCACCAGTACCGGCGGCAACAATACTTCTTCGCTGATCAGCGACAGACTCAGCAGCACCGGAAGCGGAAACGGCTCAGAAGTTAGTTCTACCCTGCCGGTGTCGACCAATGCGCTGCATGCGCAGAACGCGTCTACCACTTCCACCAACGAAGCCTCGTCATCGGCTAATAATGACGATTTGAACAGTATTATAAATGAAACTGCCAGTGGCAGCAGCAATACTGGCGGCGCTACTACCGGCAGCACGGTGGGCAGTGCCCTTACGGGCAGCAACACGGATGCTTCCGCACAAAACAGCCAGAAAGTTCACGTCGCAGCAGCAGTCGGCGTTAATGTTACCTCGCATGATGCGCTGACCAGCATCAGCGGCAGTCTTTCTGCCCGGAATATAGCGGCTCTGACCGGCAACAATGGAAACTTCAGTACAGTAGGCACTGGTGTTGCTGCGACCCGGATGCAGAACAGCAACTCCATCGGTGTTGGGGTGGCTGTCTCCGTGAACAAGAATGCAGCCCGGGTTGTTATTGACGGCGAAGTTACAGCAACTAACGGAGATATAGTCGCCGATACAGAACTTACCCAAAATATGGACGGTGTTTACCGGGGTAAATACGGAGCCCTGGGTATATCGGGCAGTGTTTCCGGGTCTGGTGGCAAAGCCGGGGCAGCTGGTTCACTGGCCAT
>JBAYXX010000306.1:0-2536 GCA_041673345.1 Kiritimatiellia bacterium | reverse complement strand
GGCTTTAGTGGGGCGATTTTATGGCTAGACTTTAATCAATATAAGCCACTGATTGAGGAAGAAGTTTTCGCCAAAACAGGGCGCCATTTAACCATTGAAGGCGAAATTAAGGCGCGCCCTTGGCCGCTTGAATTAACCATTGGCGAAAGTCGATTGGCCCAGCCGCCGGGGTTTGATAACACCAACGCATTTTTATCCTTCGAGCAACTTAACTTGCGCCTATCCTTAAGTCGTCTGATTTGGTCGGGCGAGCTGCACCTGCTTGGTGCCGAAGTGTTAGCGCCCAAGCTACATTTGATAGAGCAGGGCGCTAAGCAAAACTGGTTGGATGGGGTTGCGTATACTGGCCAAAACGCACCTTGGCAAAAGGTGAGTGACGCGCCCACCCCCCCCGCGTCGAACTGGTTAGCGTTATTGCGTCAGGTCAAGCTCGATGCACTATCGATTCACCAAGGCGAAATACACTGGCAACGCGGCGAACAACGCTGGACGCTCAGCCCGTTCGAGTTGATTGCGTTTGATGTACAGCTTGGCCAGCGCATGAAATGGCAGCTTGACGGCGAATGGCATCGCCAAGGCGTGCAGTATACATTCCAACTCCCCAGCCACGTTACGCTTGCGCCTGATCTGCGGCGCATTGAACTACACGATGCGCGGTTGAATTTACAAGTACGCGATAGCCGCGAGCACATTCCCACCTATCGGCTTCAACTTGACCTGCAACATCTCGACTGGCAGCCCACGGCGCAAAACCTAGCCATAAGCTTTGCCGAAATCGCCTTGCTTGGCTCGCGCATAAACTTAGAGCTAAGTGGTCACTATGGGCAAGAATTGGATTTAACAGGACGCGCCGCGTTAAGCGAATTCAATGCGCGCGCTTGGTTGCAACACTGGCAAATCAGCCATCCCGATTTTGTTAAAGCCGATGCCCTAACGCGCATTAATGGTCAGTTTGACTGGGCGTTGACGGCGTTGGGATGGCGTGTGCATAACGTGTTGTTAAATGTGGATAACACCCAAGTCAGTGGCTTTGTTGCGCAACGACAGCAAGACTACAGCTTCGATCTGCATTTAGGTCAACTTAATGTAGATAACTACGCCGCTAAAAAACAAACCACTACCGATGCCAACACGGATGCCAACGAAACCTATTTGCCGATTGCGATCCCGATTCGAACCCTACGAGAATCGGCGTTGCAAGGGCAGCTTGTCGTTGATCACCTCACGCTATGGCAAACGCACTACCAAAACCTGCAGCTCGGCGTCAACAGCGCGTATGGTCAGCTTGATCTTGCCCCGCTGGATGCCGATTTATATCAAGGACAGTTGCGCTCATCGTTACGCCTAAACGTTAATCAAGATGTGCCGAACTTTGCGTTTAAAGGGCGTCTAATCGGATTGGATTTACAACCCTGGCTGGCCGATAGCCTCGACTATCGCGATCTGAGTGGACGCTTGATGGCCTGGTTTGATTTACGCAGCCAAGGAACCAATAGCGCAGCCATAAAAAGTCATCTTAATGGCCAATTTAGCGCCGAACTGCGCGAAGGGCGGTATTTTGGTGCGGCTTTATCCCCCGATATCGCCACGCCGCTTGATTTTGCGCAGATGACTGTGCGAGGCGAAGCATTGAATGGCGTGTTTCACCTACAGCAAGCGCAGCTGGATGCCGCGCAACTGAGTGCGCAAGCATTCGGTCAAATAAACCTTGCGCAAGCGCAGGCCCAAATGCGCCTACAAATACGCCCAGCCAGCGCGCCACAAGCCGCGCCTATCGCGTTGCAGATGCAAGGCAGCTTGCGCGAACCGACATGGCAATAACGGCGTTGTTCCGCTCTTCAAACGTCCTGAAAAAAGCGGCAATCATTAAATCAGCAGGCCTGCTTAAAAGCCTACCTGCTTAAAAACCTTATTACGCCTTAGGCGCTTTAGGACGTCTTGAAACCGACGAAGGTTTCAACTTATCGCGGCTTGGCCAACGCGTGTTAGGCGCTTTAGGTTTGTTCGCTGGTTTGTTCGCTGGTTTGGCCGAGTTGGCGGCGTGCGTGCGAGGCTTACGCGCCAAAGGGGTCATCGGCAACTGATGCTTCACCTCAAAGCCGGCTTCCTCGCGACGGTTCAACACCCGCCCAATCAGTTTTTCAATCCCGTCCAATAATTCGACCTCATCCGCACTGACCAGCGATAACGCCTCGCCGCTCGAACCCGCACGCCCCGTGCGGCCAATACGATGCACATAATCCTCGGCGACATTCGGCAAATCGATATTAATCACGTGCGGCAACAAATCAATATCCAAACCTCGCGCGGCAATGTCCGTCGCAACCAACACCCGAATACGATTCGCTTTAAAATCACTTAACGCCTTGGTGCGCGCGCCTTGGCTTTTATTACCATGCAACGCCGCAGCGCTAATACCCGCCTGATTAAGTTTTTCGCAAATGCGGTTCGCGCCATGTTTAGTTTTGCTAAACGCCAAAACCTGCTGCCATTGATTATCCGCCACCAAATGAATTAACAGCTCGGTTTTGCGCGC
>JBAYXX010000305.1:0-2537 GCA_041673345.1 Kiritimatiellia bacterium | reverse complement strand
GATCATCATGAAGCGAAGGACGGCAGCAAACGCAACACCTACAAGCATACGCTGGGTAGAAACTTGCATCCAGCGAACACAGGCGCAATGCAATGGGGAGACCACTATTGTGGCATGCATCTGTCAATTTGGGCAGAGTGCTGTCGAGTACTTAAACCAGACGGGTTACTCATTCTCAGCATCAGTGATCACATACGCAAAGGTCAAATAGTACCGGTTACTGATTGGCATATCGCATGCCTGCAAGGGTTGGGCTTCACCCTGCAAGAGCATCGAAAAGTAGCAACACCCCGGCTGCGCTATGGCGCCAATGGCAATGCCCGTGTAGGCCACGAGAGCGTTATCGTGTTCAGAAAGGCGGCTTAACCATGTCATACCAACTCGATGTAACCATCGACAACGCCGTACGGTTCCACTTCGACAACGAGTTTCAGCGGCAATTCCCGGCTGTGGTACGCCAGCTGGCCGCCGACACCAAGATACCCAATCCCGAGCGGCTGGAAGCGTTGCGGCTGGGCAGACGGGCATTTGGTATTGCGCCCTGGATCAACTGCTTCGAGTGGGACCCGGCTACGCAGATGTTGGCGCTGCCGCGTGGTTACATGGGGCGGCTGGGTGAGCTATTCACCGCCAATGGCATCGAAGCCAATGTTACACCAGGATGGGTTACCTGCGAGGTGGACATGCCCGAGCCGTTGGTACCGCTGCGGGATTACCAGAGGCCCGCGCTGGTTGAAATGGCCACAAAGACCCAAGGAATCCTCGAAGCACCTCCCGGCAGCGGCAAGACTGTCATAGGTTTGCATTTGGCTGCACGCCAAAAACAACGCACGCTCTGGCTGACGCATACCCATGATCTAGCCAATCAGACCGCCGAACGAGCCGAACAGGTGTTAGGTATCCCGCAATCGGAGATCGGTCTCATTGGCGCCGGCAAAGAGCGAATAGGCAAGCTGTTCACCATTGGCATCGTGCAGACGCTGGCCAAGCGCGACCTGTCACCGTGGGCGCATTTATTTGGTACGGTCATACTTGATGAATGCTTCCCAGCAGGCACGCTCGTTGATGGACAGTCCATCGAAATATTGAAACCCGGCGACACCATCACCGCCTGGGACGAAACAAGCCAGCAGTTGCTACCGGCGCAAATAACCCAGGTTATGCGCCAACCGGCACCCAGCACGCTGATCAGGATTACGGCAGGCAATCAATCCATTATCTGTACTTTTCGTCATCTGATACTTACCCGACGCGGCTGGAAACCAGCGATTTATGTATTCGAGGGAGATGTCATATATGGCAGAGTTGATGCCTTGCCCGACATGTGGGACGGTTCGACTGGTCAACAAGACCAACGGTCCATGTCGGAAATGTTACTACCGACAACTCCGGAAGGCGCGGGAGTTTACGGCGACCTGCAGCGAATGCGGCAAGCCAGTGATTGTATCGACCGGGCAACAGAAGGAGAACTACCGAGTGTCAGGGACGGCTTATTGCTCGACGGCATGCCGGGACGCATACAGGGGTCAAATCAGCTCAATAACCATGAGCAAAACAAATCGGCGGTATGCATCCAGGCGCATGAAGGAACACAATCCGATGGCCAATCCGGAAATCCGAGCCAAAGCGACAGCCACACTTCGCGAAATGGGATGGAAACCCCAGATTCAAGGCGGCAACGGCAGGGGGCCGACTGTGCCGCAAGCCAACTTAGCGGCTGCTTTGAATTGGCCGATGGAAGTGATCGTCCGGACGCATATGTCGCGAGACAGCGGTTACCCGACTCATTACAAACTGGACATCGGCAGCCGGCAGCACAGACTAGCGATCGAGGTGGACGGATACACCCATGGAGCCAGTGCAATCAAAGCCAAGGATGCCAAGAAAACGGCCTTCTTGAATCGCTTAGGGTGGACCGTGTTGAGATTCTCCAATCAGGAAGTCCTGGAGAACCTGGATGCTTGTGTCCAGACGGTTATGTCTACAATCTTGAGGTTGAACCATACCACACCTACCTCGCAAACGGGATAGTTGTTCATAATTGCCACCATTGCCCTGCCGAAATTTTCAAATCTGTTGTGCACGCCTTCCCGGCGCTAAACCGTTACGGCCTATCGGGTAGTATGCAGCGTCAAGACAAACTGGAATCCATTGCTCACCTCTATCTAGGTCCGACGCTGCATACCATCCGGCGCGAGGACGGCGGCACCATCACACCTACATTACGTACCATTTCCACCTCCTACACTGTGCCCGCTTGGGAGCACCATCTCAAGTTGCAGGCTGCTTATGAGGACCGTGTTGCCCAGGCAACCGCTGCCGGTCGTGACACCTCCAAACTTCGTAGACCTATTCCGAACGTCACCAAGATCATCAGTGAGCTATTAGAACATCCCGATCGCAATGCCATGATAGCGCAGGCCATTGTGGATTGCTACCGGGGCCATTCCACACTTGTCATCACCGGCAGAGTCGAGCATTGCTACACGCTGGCGGAGCTGATCGGTGTGCTGGATCCAGATTGTAGGGTGGCTGTT
>JBAYXX010000304.1:0-2544 GCA_041673345.1 Kiritimatiellia bacterium | reverse complement strand
CCGACGGTGTTGCCGATAACCTCACTGGTTTTATCGAAGTCATCACCGGCTTCCACAAGCCCGGAGGTGAACTCACCCAGCAGAGAAACGCCATCATCCGCAAGGTCTTGAAGCTGCGGGAGCAGTACCGTACCCATGACGCGCTTTGCCGCCTCGGAGCCTTGCTTGAGTCGCTGGACGGAATCGTCGAATGCACCCAGCTTGGCAATGCTCTCCTCGGAAAGCACAGCGCCCATTCGGTGAGCCTCATCAGTAAGCGCGGCAATTCCCTCCGAGCCTTGCGCAATGAGGGGATTCAAGTCCTGCGCGCTTTTGCCAAAGAGCTGCATGGCAAGTGCATCCCGTTCGGTTTCGTTTTGAACATTGCCGAGGGCATCAATGACCTCCCAATAGACCTCTTCGCTGTCACGCAGATTGCCGTTTGCGTCTGTGACAGACACGCCGAGCTGCGCGTAGGCATCGGCATATTTCGCGGAGCCGTCTGCCGCGCTCGCCATGGACTTGACGTTTTTTGCCATGGAGCCTGTGAGCGTGTCGAGAGATACATCTACCAGATCGGCGGCATAGCTGTACGCCTGCAGGCTCTCCACGCTCATGCCGGTGACGGTGGACTGTGTAAGCATCTCATCGGCGTAGGCGGCGGCTTCCACGGTCATGTCCACGAGAGCTTTCCCAGCGGCGATTGCGGCGGTGCCGATTGCGGCAAGAGCCGCGCCCATAGCGACACCAATGCCCTTGACCACAGAGCCAAGCTTCTCAAACTTACCCCCAGCAGAATCCGCTTCCTTTGCTGTGCCCTCAATTTCATCGCCCAGCTTGTCTGTCTGCTTGGCGGCATCGGACGCTTCATCGCCCATTCCATCGATGGCCTTTTCATTTTGTGAAAGCTCGCGCGCCATGCCGTTGAGCTCGGCTTCGGCATTGTTCAGAGCAACGACCCATTGCTGTGTGCGGCGGTCATTCTCACCGAAGGAGTCGGAGGCATTCTGCAGTGCCTTGCGCAGCGTTTCTATTTTCTCTTTCTGCGCGTCGATCTGCTTTGCGAGTACCTCGTTTTTAGAGGTGAGGGACTCTACGCTACTTTCGTTTTTATCAAACTGTGAGGTAGCGAGCTTCATCTCTGAGCCGAGCACCTTGAACTGTGAATTGATGTCGGCAAGCGCCTTTTTGAACTCTTTTTCGCCCTCGACGCCGATCTTTAGGCCGAAATTATCTGCCATATATTTTCACCTCCTTCCGCAAACATAACATGAAAAAGGAGCAGCCCTGAAAGGTTGCTCCCAAATCAATTATTGATTGCCTTATTTGCTTTACATTTCCTTGTCATACTTGCATCGATAATAGATACCGATACCCGCGACAAAGAGATATGCAAACACGAGCAGTAACACTACTATCAAGTCGACATTCATTAAAGCCAAAGCTACCATCAGTGCTCCGAAGATAAACAGCATCGCGTCATACGCTTTTGCCTTTGCACGGTTTGCTATGGCAACATTGCGCTCGTCCGTCTTGTTTATTTCGTCCTGCTGCGCAAGCTCTGGGTGATTTTTCATTGAAGCCCGGTTGATGATGTCGCCCATACCATGCCCAAAAATACCGCATCCCAGCCCAATCATCACATAGGGCAGAGCTTGCATGATTCCCTGCGGTTCTCCTACAGTTTTCAGGATAATAAGACCTCCGGCTAACAAGGCAACGCCCAATGCGGTAATAAAATAGGATAATCCAACTTTTTTCATTTTGCTTCGTCTCCTTCATAGATAAATATCTCTTCGATGCTCATTGAGAAATATCGGGCAATCTTGAACGCCAAGATGACGGACGGATTATACCTACCATTCTCAAGGGAACCTATTGTTTGCCTTGAAACTGCAAGCGCTATTGCCAGTTCTTCCTGTTTGATGCCTCGCTCCTTTCGGAGTTCCTCTAATCGATTTTTCAAATCAACACCCCCAAAATTGGAAAGCAAACTTTCCATAAGCACAGTATAGCACTTCACGCATATGATGTCAGTTTACTTTCCATTCTTACAAAGTGTTCATATCCCTATAGGTATCAATTCATCTATGAAGTATTCCCGCTTGGCTTTTGCCAGCCCGTGGTATTGCTTATAGCACTCCCACTGGTCAAGCAGGTGGCCCAGCGGCATAAGCCAGATCTCCGGCTCCGACCGATGTAGGAGTGAAACGCCATAAAAGATCAGTCGGGCAAACAACTCCTCGTCGCTTACCCGACCACCACGTTTTTTGAGTCATCCTCACTTTCCACATTGCGCTTGGCTCCCTTGAACATGGCTTCCATAATGGATTCCTTGTAGGTGGCAAGCTCCAACGGCGAGGTCAGCAGCTCCACAGCCTCCTCGGTCAGAGGTTCACGCTTGTCCTGCGGATTTTGCAGATTGTGTACCAGCACCGACTGATTGGCAAGTAGCGCAATCAGCCAAACAACCTCATCGAGTGCCATCTCGAAGTTTTCAGACTTCATGAGCTTGTCGCCGAGATTGGACAGGCCGCCGTACCGCTTGGCGATTTCCTTGGTAGC
>JBAYXX010000303.1:0-2544 GCA_041673345.1 Kiritimatiellia bacterium | reverse complement strand
GCTCACTTTTTGTAAAGGTGGCATACGCCGACGCCGTCCCCCACAACCACTGCCTATTGCCACATGTCAGGCGAATCTGCCGGGTGCGCTTGCCGGTAAACGCTTCTTCCCTGTGAACAAGAGCCGCTTCCGCATACCCTTCGTGCCACACCCGTGCCCGCAGCACACCTTCGGCCTTTATATATGGCGCCTCACCGTTTGCCAGTTTCTCGGCATGCAACGAACTGGTAGGCGGAATGAGCCCGCTAATAAGCACCTGCCCAGCTCGGACTATATCGCCTTCCTGCACCGTGGGCACGCCGCGCATTACAATAACATCTTCTATAACTCCGTCGAAGGCGGCCACTATGTCCCCCGGCGCAGTCAGTTCCCGATCTGGGACAACTTTTTCTGCCACATGAATCACTACCAGCGTACCGCGTATTTCTACATATGCCCACGAAAGTCTGTCTAGGGTGAGCAGCAGTTGGCGCTCTACTACATCCCCGGTAAACGTACTCTTGAGTGCGCCCGGCTTGAGGCCATTTGCGGCCGCCAATGCCAAGATACGATCGCGCGGCACTTGCTCGGCGCCTTTTATTTCCACGAACCAGACTATAGAGGAGAGTAAATATAAGAGCAATAACCCGGCCAGGCCTCCGGCCACCAAACCCTTGCGTCGCGCCAAGCGAAAAAACAGAAACGGCGCGCCTACCCGGCGAAGTACGCTTAAGCGCCAATGACCGCTGCGGCTAAGCCCCCGCAATTTGCGGAATGCCGACACGCTCACTCTGGCCACCATTATATGCGCAGAAAGGCGTTCGGTATCATGTAAAGTTACGCCGGCCGCAACGGCTTTGTTCACGAATGATTCCAGCCGGGCTCCTTTGATTTTGATTATAACATAGCCCCGCCAATGCCAGAAGCTACCTCCGAACAGGCCTACCACCCCCGGCGGCTCTCGCCCATCTCACTGAAGAAGCTGCACGTTATCGATGCGCCCGCTCACAGCCAACTCCTGTTGATGAATCGTGAGAATACTGAGCTTAGCGCCGGTAACTACAACCTCTCCCCGCGCTGTGGCCACCCGGATTTTGCTGGGTGTGTACTCCACGACGCCTTTATGGTTCTCTATTTGTAGCTGCAGGCCACCAGTGACGACTACCCTGGGCAGATTCATCACCACATCCTGCGGCAATTCCAACGCGCCGGATAATTGTTCTTTTAGCCGACGCCAGGCGCTTGGTTCGGACACACTATTTCCCCCCGCGCAGGTCTCTCCTACAATATGCGGGCACATCCCCCTCCAAGAACATATGCCGACAATGGGCGCGTAAAGGTCATGACCGAGCCAGGCGAGTCCACCCGGAACCAAACCAACAAAAAAGAACAGAGGCTGGTGGCGAACTCGCCAGAGCCCCTGCTTTACTGGTTATGCCTACTGTGCCAATGATGCCGATGACGCTGAAAGTACCTACGGTGCTGAAGGTGCCGCGCCAGATCTAGCGGGCGCGTGCAGCCCTTTTACGGGCTGCTTCAGACTTCTTCTTCCGCTTAATGCTTGGTTTATCGTATACCTCATGCTTGCGGGCGTCTGTCTGAATACCCGATTTACGGCAGGCCTGCTTGAAACGGCGCAGAGCGCGATCGAGGGATTCGTTCTTGTTCACACGAACCTCTGCCATTGCTAATCCCTCCTTTCGCGGCAGGTAGGTGCGGATTTGTCCGCCCAACCTAACCAAAACCTTATAGATGCTGGGGGCTACCTGCTACCTGTTCTCAACCTGGAGGCCAGCCCAATGTGCGGCCGCCCAGAATGTGAAAATGCAGGTGCGGAACCGATTGCCCAGCCTGAACACCAGAGTTTACAACCACACGGTATCCTTCTGCCAATCCCTGCTCAGCAGCTACTTGCTTCACAGTCAGCAGCAACTTACCTAGTAGCTGAACATGTTCAGGTTGGATGGCTGCGAGCGCCGGAATGTGCAACTTTGGTATAACCACTATGTGTACCGGGGCAACTGGCTGGATATCGCGGAAAGCAGTTATATCATCATCTTGATATATAATGTCTGATGGTATTTCACTTGCCGCAATTCGGCAGAAGATGCAGCTTTGCGTAGCCAATTGTCGCACCCCCCGCTTCACGAGTTAAAAAACGCGCCTTTGCGGCACAATTATCTTTATTTCGCCGGACACGGAAACCTTCCTTCTTCAAACGCCTTAATTCTGTCCGCTGTTGCTTCAGCCACCACCACTTGTAACAAATTCCCAGCTACGAGCCCTTCTCTTTTTGGCACATAAGTTCTAACATATGTGCCGGTAAGGCCCTGCATATAATCGGCGTTATCTTCTGCCACCCCTTCTAGCAGTACTTCTGCTTTTGTTCCTACTAGGGTGCGATGATACGCCTCCGATAATCGATTGCTTAGCGCCAGCAATTCATGGACTCTAGCCTGCCGCACCGGCTCCGCCACCTGATTTGGCATTTTATCAGCCAACGTACCTTTCCGGCGGGAGTACGGAAAGACATGCACCTTGCTGAACGTCGCTGCCTCGCAAAAC
>JBAYXX010000302.1:0-2552 GCA_041673345.1 Kiritimatiellia bacterium | reverse complement strand
CCATGGGAACGGCGCAGGCTGAAGAAGTACAACAGCCGGAGCGTCGGAAACCCATTGACTTGTTCAAGGCTCGCGGTATCGACCCCGGAAAGTTACAGCAGGCTCAAGCAGCGGCGGCAGACCCGACAGAAGGCATGAGCGCAACAGAAAATGCGTTGCGCGGCGGCGGCGTGGCCGTTCGTGGCGCGATCAAAGGCGCTTTATCACTTCCGCTCATGTTCGGCGAAGGACTCAACACGGCGGTCAATTATGGCATCAAGGGGATCAATGCGCTTGCCAATACGGACATTCCTTATATTCCTCAAGCCGATGCTTCCCTTAATACCTTACTGAATCGCGTCGGGCTGCCGGAGCCGCGGAACCCGCAGGAACGCATGATTGAATCGACCGCGAGCGGTACGGCTGCCGCGCTAACGCCGGCTGGCGTTGCAAAAAGCGTTCAGGCGGCTGGCGGCGCTACCTCTCGTATGGCCGATCAGATGCTTAAGCGGCTAGACCTGCAAGCGCTCAGTGGTCTATCGTCAGGCGCAAGCGCACAAGCTGCGCAAGAGGCTGGTATGGGACCGGTTGGTCAGGGTTTGGCAGGGCTTGCCGGCGGCATGGTTCCGTACGCGCCTAGCGCGCTTCGTGTGGGCGCTCATCGGCTTATGGGCGGCGCCAAAGACACAACGGATGCGCAAAGAATCGCATCGAACATTCAAACGTTCGAGGACTTGGGAACAACGCCGTCCGTTGGGCAGGCAACTGAAACGAGAGCCGCTCGCGTCATTGAAAGCGGGGGCGCGAGAATGCCGGGCAGTGCTGGCGTTTTGATTAAGAAGGGACACGAACAAGCTAAGGCAATACAAAAAGCTGTTGAGAAGGCGGCATCTGAACTTGCGCCGAAGACTTCGCCCATTACTACGGGGCGGAGTATTGAGAAGGCCATTACCGGAGAGGGTGGGTTCATCAATTGGTTCAAGGCCAAGCAAAACCAACTTTATGGAAAACTCGACGATGTCATGCCCAAGAAAACCATGGTGGATGTCTCGAGAACGCGAGACATCATCAATAAGCTGAATCAGGATATCGAGCATGCCCCGCATTTATCGCAATGGTTCAAGAACGCGAAAATCGAGGGACTCAAGAAGTCCATGGAGGCCGATTTAGCTCTTGAAAGGACTTATACGCCGAGCCAGTTAAAGAGCGCTAAAGATGCGGCGACTTCCGCAAGCGAAATGAACGCCTTGCTTGGCGAGGGTAAACTGCCATACGAGGCTATCAAGAAACTCCGCACACTCGTCGGTCAGGAGATAGACAACAATTCGCTATTGTCTGAAATTCCGCGCAGCAAATGGAAGGCGCTTTATGCGGCGATTTCCGAAGATCTTGGAGACGCCGCGAAACAAGCCGGGCCGCGTGCAACGAAAGCATGGGAAACCGCGAACAGGTTTACGAAGGCCGGTCTGAACAGAATAGACATGCTGGAGACCGTAACCAACAAACAGGTTCCGGAAGATGTGTTTAACGCCGCAATCAGCGGAACGCGGGAAGGGGCGACACGTCTCAACGCCGTGTTGAATAGCGTGCCGGAAAAGGTTCGCGGGGAAGTGACCGCCAATGTCTTAAGGCGCATGGGAACGGCTATTCCGTCCGCGCAAGACGATCTTGGTTCAGCATGGTCAACGGAAACTTTTCTAACCAACTGGAACAAGCTGTCTCCGGCGGCAAAAACAGCTCTGTTCGGCAGCGACAAGGTACCGCGCTATAACAGGGAGTTCCGCAAATCGTTGGACACCGTTGCCAAGGCCGCGGCGAACCTTCGGGAAGGCTCAAGGGTTTTTGCCAATCCATCCGGAACCAGTCAAGCGCTGACGCTCCAGAATACCGTTTTCGGCGCAATCATGGCGTTCGTAACCGGCAATGTTGGGACTGCTGCAGGAATAGGCGCTGGTGTAGGGTTGGCAAATCTAGGTGCGCGCCTGATGACGAATCCAAGGTTCGTAAAGTGGCTGTCGCGAACCATCAAAATGCCATTGAGCGCCAGGGCCAACGCTATTACTTCACTGGCGAACAGCGCACGAAACGACCCCGACATTCAGGAGTTCGTTAAAACCGTAGAGCAATACTCAGAATAATCAGTAAAACGCTTGCGATGAATCCGCCAAATATCAGGATAGCCGCAAGCGGCCACTTCAGTTCCTTGAAGTCATCCCATAATGAAACGGGTTCGTAGCGTGGGTCTTCGTAATCCATCATTTGACATCCTCCCAGGCCTTAAGGCCGGAGATTCCTACGGAGTGTTGCGTTGATCTGCAACAGCTCTTCGGCGGGTTCTTGCTTCAACGAGATTGCCCAGGGGAGAAGGCTTGGTTTTTGCCACGTAGAACTCCCGCGGTGGGGAGTCTTACGCGGTTTGAGCCGCAGCCCGGAACTCCCCCAGGTCTCATGTTCTCTCAGCAAGCGTTACTTTCGGCATGTCCTGCCGTAGGTCCAGATGACGGGGACAGTCTAGCAGCGCGTGCGATTCCCCACAAGCGGGAACTCACCGCCACGCGCTATCCTTCCCCGCC
>JBAYXX010000301.1:0-2552 GCA_041673345.1 Kiritimatiellia bacterium | reverse complement strand
GCCCTGCCCTTTACCCTTAAATAAGTGCTGGACAAAACATGTCACGCCGTGTACTCTAGCGGCATGAAAAAACAAAACCAGATTAAGCGAACATTATCGCAACCCGAAAACATAGAATACATTCAAAGGCTGCTTGATGGCAAGCAGTTCCTTAACCGTACTGCATTAGCTTTAGCCATATGCGAACATTTCGAATTCTATGATACGCGTGGACGTGAACAACAGGGCAGCTGTCTTAAAGCACTTCGTGATCTTGAAGCTGCTGGACATTTCGTTTTGCCCGCTGTGGTGCGCAGTAAGACCGGCCTTAGTTCACCGCGACGTTTATCAAAGCCGCTTGAACCGCTGAAGGGTGTACCCGGTCAGGTCGGAGATATCTCTGAGTTGACTTTGGTGGTAGTGCGTACTACCGACCAGATGCGGATATGGAATGAGATGATGATTAACGAACATCCGCAGGGAGCCGGTCCTCTGATGGGTCGTCAGCTGCGTTATCTGATCGGTTCCGAGTATGGGTGGCTTGGCGGGTTGGGATTTGCGGCAGCGGCTCTCAAGCTGGAAGACCGTGATAAGTGGATCGGCTGGGACATGGAGCAGCGTCGGGAGTATCTGCAAATGGTGGTGGGGATGAGCCGTTTTCTAATAAGACCAAGTGTACAGTGTAAGAATCTGGCTTCAAAGGCGCTTAGCATGAGCATGGAGCTTATGCCCGATGATTTTGAACTTCAGTACAACTACCGACCATGGCTGGTCGAAAGTTTTGTGGATACCAGTCGTTATTCAGGAACATGTTACCGGGCGGCGAACTGGATACCGGTGGGAAAAACAAAAGGCCGCGGAAGACAAGACCGTTTTCAAAAAGCGTCACTGAGTATTAAGGAAATTTATGTATACCCGCTTGAGAATGATTTTCGTAAACGAATGGGTTTGGATCCTGACGCGGGCTTGGGCGCATTGGGACCTACAGACGGCATAGACGCGGATAATTGGGCGGAAAACGAGTTCGGCGGCGCATCCCTGGGTGATGACAGACTGAATAAGAGGCTTGTGAGTGTGGCTGCGGCTAAGGCGAATGATCCTGGCTGCGCCTTCAGCGGTGTGGCGGCAGGCAACTGGCCCGCAGTTAAGGCTTATTACAGAATGATTGATCAGCCGGATGATTCTGGAGTCAACATGGCTAACATACTTGCACCTCATCGATTGCGTACTGTACGGCGCATGCAGGGACAGAAAACGGTATTGTGTGTGCAGGATGGAAGTGATCTGAACTACAACAACCTCGATCAGTGCGAAGGTCTCGGAGAGATTGTAACCAATCAGACCGGCGCAATGACTCGCGGATTGCATTTACATTCTACTTTCGCCATAGCTCCTAACGGTCTTCCGCTGGGAATATTACGGGCCGACTGCACCGCCCGTAAAGGCAAGTCAGCGGGCGATAACCGGCAGGCCTCCAAGGTTCCCATCGAAGAGAAAAAAACATTCACATGGATAGAACATCACCGTGACCTTGTTGAACTCTCCGCTCAGATGCCCAATACGCGGTTAATTGATGTGTGTGATCGGGAAGCTGACTTCTTCGAGTTGTTCGATGAGCAGCGCCAGAACCCGCGCGTTGAACTTTTAGTGCGTGCTAAGCATGACCGCAACCTGGACGAAGCACCTTTCAAACTTTTCGAAACACTTCGCTCGGAACCTCTTCAAAGCCGGGTCCGCGTTAAGATCCCCCGCCAAAGTGCCAGATCTAAGAAAAGCAGACAGAAGGCCCGGTCCGCGAGACCCGGACGTATGGCAACTCTGGCAGTGCATTATAAACGCATTCAGCTCCGTCCTCCGGAGTATGTTAAAGATAAAGAAGCGATAGATATCTGGGTTGTCCATGCTCAGGAAGAAAATCCACCGGAGAATACCAAGGCCATCGAGTGGTTTCTGCTGACCACGGTCAATATAACTTCGGTCGAAGATGCTGAACGCTGCCTGCGCTGGTATTGTTTGCGCTGGCGCATTGAGGACTTTCACCGCGTTCTCAAGTCTGGATGCCGTATTGAAAAAATTGCCCATAAAACCGCAGAACGCCTACGCCGGGCGATAGCCATTAACCTGGTCATAGCCTGGAGAATAATGCTGATGACACTTCTGGGAAGAGAAACCCCGGATCTCCCCGCGGAGATACTCTTCTCAGACATAGAATTGCGGACTTTGCGTGCGTACGCTAAAAAAAAAGGCCTTAAGCGCCCGAAGTTGTTGGGTGAAGCAGTGAAACTGGTGGCAAAGATTGGTGGATATCTTGATCGCGAAAACGACCCGCCTCCCGGCCACCAAGTGCTCTGGCAGGGATATACTGAGTTTCAGTTTATGTGTATGGGATTTGCGTTGCTGGAGGATACATGATATTGTCCAGTTATAAATTAAGGGTAAAGGGCAGGCCTCGGCAGCGCATGCTACGGGGATGTAAGCCTGGCGCTGCCCTTCCTCCCCAGTTGTGGAAAGATACAGGCGTGGCCCATGTCGCTTGGCCGTATCAGTATGACAGGCACACTTCTTTCGAGTGC
>JBAYXX010000300.1:0-2555 GCA_041673345.1 Kiritimatiellia bacterium | reverse complement strand
CAGACCACTGGACATAGGCGCGAAAACCTTAACGTTTTCGGCCTTTTTTTTCACAATATTGTTCAAAATGTAGTTGCGTTTTACGCGCGCGCGTGATATAATACGCGCCATGAATGAAAGTCAACAGCTAGGTTTATTTGAAGATATAGTGTTGCCGAAAGGAACAGTATCCGCAAAGTGCCAACTCGTGGAGTCCGAAGGGTTACACATTGTGGTGGTATGTGGTGTGGAGATGTTTTTGTATAATCCTGACGATAAGCTGGCAATGCGCATGGCATGGGTTCAGGTTTGTGAAAATGGATTTGCCTTGCGTTATCAGGTGGCCAATGCGCTGGGGATCGGGTTGCGCTCGTTGCAGTATTGGATAAAACGCTATCGGGAAGAAGGAATGGCCGGGTTGGTTGACCGCCCCAAGAGTGGAGCACCACGCAAAGTGACCGGCATGATCGAGAAACGTATTCTGCGACTACGTGCAGAAAAAGCCACTGTGCGGGAGATCGCGGCTAAGTGTCTGATTTCGGTTGGTGCGGTGCATAATATCTTAGCGAAACAGCTCGAAAACTCTGTGCATCAGCAAATGGAGCTGACCGATCTTGAGCAAGCGAGTATCGAGGAGTGTGACGATGCACCGCTGGCAGAAGATGTGCTGTCGGTGTCGCCTGTAGCTGAAACGCCTCCTATTCTTGATTTGCCTGAAGGCGCAGATGTGTCGGCGATCAAAGAAGAGGGCACAACACAGCTACAGAGGCAGATGTCAACGTGTGAGCTTTCAGATGAGGCTGAGGCTTTAATGGCAAATGATCGTTGGTTGGATCGCTTCATGGCGCGCATGGGTAAGTTGGATGATGCGTCCGCCTTGTTCTCGCCCGGTGAGAATGTGCCATGGGCGGGAGTGATGATGGCAGCGGTAATCCTTTCCCACTCACCCTTTCTCGGCTTAGCGCAGAAAGTTTACGGCGGTATTGGCCCGGCATTCTATGGTTTGCGCACGGTTATGATGACCTATGTCACCATGGCTTTGCTGCGAATTTGCCGTATCGAAGATGTGCGCCGTGATGAACCTCAAAAACTCGGTCGGGTGTTGGGGCTGGATAGGGTTGCGGAAGTTAGGACGTTAAGGCGTAAGTGGCACAAGCTTTGCAGAGCGGGCAAAGCTTTGGAGCTGATGGAGGCAGTTGGCCGCAGCCGCGTTGAGCAGCTTGATCAGCCGCCTGATGTGATCATGGTTGACGGCCACCTAGGCATCTACACCGGCAAGAGAAAGATCGGCCAGGTCTTCAGCACACGTGAAAATCAGGTTGTAAAGGGTTATACTGACAACTGGATCCATCTTCCAGGAGGCGCTCCTTTATTGATTTTAAGTTGTTCGTTCAACGAGGGTTTAAGCCAAGGTCTGCCGGAGGCTATCACAAAGAGCCGGGCAATTATCGGTGGAGATCCATTGACCTGTGTGTTTGATCGCGGCGGGTGGTCGACTGAGTTATGGGAAGAGATTATTAAAGGCGGAAATCATGTCATGTCGTATCGCAAAGGCTCATTCGATCCGTGGGAACTGGAGCTCTTTGTGCCGGGTCCGATTAAAATCAACGGCAAGGATCATGCGTTCATTCCGTTTATGCGCGATGTTGAGATTCCTGTCTACGAGAAAGAGATTTCCCATAAGGGGAGCAAAGTCAAATACCGTAAGACCGCGCGAGTGTTGAAACTGAAGGAGGTGCGGATTCTGCGGGCCGATAACGGTCAGACATCCATCTTGACCAGCCGCATGGATTTACCCGCCGAGCAAATCGTTTCGCTGCAACTGGCACGCTGGGGAGATCAGGAAAACCAATTCAAGTATATGATGCGTGAATTCGATCTGGATGCTTTGTGGATGTATGGAACCGATCCTATTGATGAGGATGTGGATCACCCCCATCCGGATTACGCGCGTTTGCAAGCTCGACTGCGTAAACTTGTTGACCAGCGCAAAAAATTTTTGAACCGCATCTGGAGCGCATTGCCGGATGCAACGCAAGCTGAAAATGAGGAGCAGATGAATGAGCGTATTTCGCAGTGGCTTCGCAGTACGGACCCTAAAAAACTCGTCAAACTCAACACCATAGAAACAAGTATTGATCGTACCCGCGAAACACTGGAACAAACGCCGGAGCGGCAATCTGTTACCGCATCCGGTTTCGTACAGCTGAAACCTGAATCCAGACGCCTTTGCAACGTGATCAAGACCGTAGCCTGTGAGGTGGAGGGGGCTCTGGCAGAGATGATTGTATCTCACTATCAAAATGCAGAAAATGAGAAACGCCGCCTTATCGCCGCAGCTTTGACAACATCAGGCAGTTTGCGGCTGGAGCCCGGGGCTTTGGTCGTGCGGCTCAACCCGCAATCGTCTCCAGTCCGTACCCGCGCAGTCGATGCCGTCTGTCGCCAACTCAACGACTATAAGGCGTGCTTCCCAGGGTCCAGCCGCATCATACGCTTTGAAACTGAACGCTAGAACGGAGGGGTGAAACTAAAAACAAAGTGCAACCGTTTTGGCCCCCATGTCCAGTGATCTG
>JBAYXX010000299.1:0-2559 GCA_041673345.1 Kiritimatiellia bacterium | reverse complement strand
GTGTACTGCTTGGTGCGCAACTGCTTGAACGCGGCGACGCAACAGGTTTTGGATCCTTGATGTTTGATTCGCACGAAAGTTCTCGTGTGCTTTTTAACAACTCTTGTGAAGAGCTGGATTTTGTGGTGGCGGAGGCAAAAAAGATACCGGGTGTTCTGGGCGCACGACTTTCAGGAGGCGGTTTTGGAGGCTCAGCAGTGGTTCTTGTGCATCCGCGTGATGCCGAAATCGTTGGTAGAGCGCTTGAAAATGTCTTTGAATCACACTATGGAAGAGCGTGCGAGGTGAATGTGATTACTCCCTCCGACGGCGCATGCCTTGTTAGTCGCCATTAACCCAAAAAATTGGCAACCCCTTGCGGTTTGAATTTCAAATGCCGGAAATAGGTTAACTCAACTTTCGTCGTCATCCGCTTCGGTCAAACTGAATGACTCATCATCTTCGGTGCCCTCTTCAGCCAGAGGAGCGGTAGGTTTAAAATCGCGTTGTTTTAGATTCCAGGAGAGCCACTGCGCAAAGGTGTCGGTCGCGCTGCGTCGTTCAATATTAGCCCGTACTTGCGGACGAATCATCTCCGCCGCCAGCGCGTCACCCTGCTTACGGTCTTCAACATAAACCAGCACCGACTCCGCCATGCTGGTCGGAATCGCTTCGGATATTTCACCCTTTTTCAGTTTCATCGCTCCATAAGCGATTGAAAAGCTGTTTTTAAACTGCTGATCCTGAATGCTGTTGACGCTGTATGTGATCGAGGTTGAGACATTCATTGCCTTGGCGCTGGCAGCCTCGGCAAACGACTTGCCATCTTCCATCAGGTCGCTGATCTCTTTGCTTAAACCTTCATAATAATCTTTAAAAGCATCAGATCGCGCTTTTGCCAGCGCCCTGGGTTTGATCTGCTCCAGCACATCTTCAAATTCCGGTGTATGAGCCGCTGATTGTTCAAGCTGTTCCAGAACATAAACTTTATCGGTGCCGGCGACAATACCGTATTTAGTATCTTCACGTGATGGATCTAATTCAAAAGCGGTCGCAATGAAATCCTCATGGTTTTGCGCCCAGACTAAGCGGTCAGTCGCACTGAAGAGCGGTGATGATTTGATCGGAAGGTTTTTCTGCGCTGCGAATTTTTCCAAATTGATCTGCTCAGAACCTGCGAGTGCCCCGTAGATTGTGAACTTGAGATTGGTTTCGGCGCAGTAAAGTGCGCTTTCAAGCTGCAAAGTTTTTTCGATTTCAGCTTTAACATCCTCAAAGGGGATTGTCTCGCTTGTGTCGTTGGTGGTGGTGCGCTGATAGTTTTCGATGTTGTCGTCGTAGAATTGCTGCATGTCTTCCAGGGTCAAACTGACAGCTCCGATGTAATTGCTGGCAGGCACTTCAATATAGCGTACGGAAACTCTGTCCGGCAAAGCAAAGCTCTCTTTGTTATCCTCGTAGAATTTACGATAATCATCTTGGGTCAGGTTCATTTCCGCTGTAGCGAATTTGTTGCTGATAGAGAGTGTCCGCACAGTGAATTGATCGGTCATGGCCGCGATCTCATTTTCCAGTTCCATCGGAGATATCCAATTGGCACTCTGCGCCAGTGCGGCGTTCTTCATAAGCGCGATCTGCTCTGAAACCAGATTTTCGTAGAGTTCCGGGGTGAGACCCTGTTGCTGGAGAATTATGCGGTACCGGTTTTTGTCAAAACCGTTGGGTCCTTGAAAACCGGGTGCTTCCAGCAACGCTTCTCTGATCTCGCGTGGATGCGTTTTAAGACCGTTAGCAGCCGCAACCTGGCGGGCGGCAATCTGTTCCCATGCTCTGCGGTCGACAACCGCGGAGGATGTTTCGGTGTCGCGGTTGGAGCCGAACCCTCTGATTGCCTGCGTGGCTAGATGGAAATCGTTGTAGGTAATGGATTTGCCGTCTATTTTGCCTGCGCTCTGGCCCTCTTGTGGTTCACGCAGACAGGAGTCGGTTCCCACAAATGCCAGCGCGATTATTATTGCGAAAGCACCCCACAGGATGCGGTTACGGATCATACGGTTAAAGTGATAGATAAACACGGTTTTACTCTGCCTGATGGTTGTTTTATGCGCAATGCAGTTCAACAAGAAAACCGGAGGCTTGCGCACGCCGCCGGTTTTTTAAAGTACTTCAAATTGTTTTGTTACAGTTCAGTGTCGCTCTCTTTTTTCGGCTCTTCATCTTTTTTGTCTGAAAGTAGGTTCAATTCAGGGATGTCGCGCAGGTCTTCTTCCGATGATTCGACCAGTTCACCGGTCTGTAAAGCCTCGCGTCCCTCGACATATGCAAACCGGTGACGTGCCATGCCGGTGGGGCTGACCACCAGAGTGGAGACGATGGTGCGTCCGCCTACCGGCGCTACCTCGCGCCAGATTTTAACGATTGCTTGCGGTGACATTCCGTAATTCACTGGATTGTCGGTGCCATTGTGCAGCAAGATCGCAAAGTCACCGGAGACCGAGGTCAGACGACTTAAGCTGCGGTTCGGAGCGGTTAAGATGTTGACGGTGTTCGCCGCTTGCAGAGCTGGAATCGTATAGTGTG
>JBAYXX010000298.1:0-2567 GCA_041673345.1 Kiritimatiellia bacterium | reverse complement strand
CGCCCGGGCCAGGTTTGCATACTGCCAGGCCAGCTCTTCACCAAGACACTTTCGACTAGGAACTCCCACTGCTGTACCCTCTCGTAGGTTGTTTGATTATCTCATTGCCACAAATGCCACACAAAAAATCAGCGTCGCAGTTTATTTCTTCAATGCCGTCAAAGGAACGACAAATACGCCATCCGGCCTCTGATAGGCCGCATTGGCCAAGCCACAGACCACAGCCAATACCGAGGCAGGCATACCACCTGATTTGTCTATACTCGCATTGACCGACAACAACTGACCAGCGGCGCGGTCAATTTGGTTTGCACCCAGTTTGATCTCAAAAGCGCACCAGCTTTTATCGGGCAACTCAATAACAGCGTCGATTTCGTTGTTTTTGTAATCCTGATAATGATAGAGCTCTCCGCCAAATGAATTTGCGTACACCCTCAGATCACGCTCGACCAGCGCCTCAAACAGGAAACCAAAGGTTTCCAGATCATTGATTAGGCCTTCAGTGGTAAGTTTCAACAGGGCACAGGCCAATGACGGATCGGCCAAATGGCGCTTTTCTGCCTGCTTGATACGAATGGCCGACCGAGTAGCTGGCGAAAAGGGCATTTGGTTATCCATCAGGAACATTCTGCGAAAAGTATCCAGATATGATGCAACAGTATCATCATCAATATCTTCCTCATCTATTGCCTTGATGTCACTCTTCAATACCCTGTTCGTGGCCGTCGTGCTTTCGTTCCGCGCCAATGACTTGAGCAACAAGGTCATTTTGCGCACATTTCTCTTGCTGCCGTCCAGTCGGGCAAGGTCATTTTCCAGAATTGCCGCGATATACTCTTTTGCCAAAAGCCCGGCATTCTCAACAGGAACCGTCAAATTACCCGGCCAACCGCCTCGAACGATGTGCTCTGCCAACAATCGCAATTCAACCGCGCCAGTCAAGGCAGGGGAAATCTTGCCTCGACATAATTCCGCCAATGATACTGCTCCTGAGGAAAGACCTGCTTCAAAAAGACTCATCGGGCGCATCCTAAGCCGGCCGATACGGCCGGCACCGCTATGCAAAATCCCTTTCTGATTGGGAGTGGCCGACCCAGTCAATATGAACTGGCCTTTGGCGTTGCGGCTATCGACTTCGGCTCGGACTGCATCCCATAACAACGGAACCTCCTGCCATTCATCAAGCAAGCGAGGTACCGCTCCATCCAGAACCAAAGCAGGCGATAGTTCTGCAAGCCGTTTGTTCTGAAAATTACCTTCGGGACTGCCAAGCAATAATTCGCTCTGACTGTGCTGGCGTGACGTCCAAGTCTTGCCACACCACTTAGGCCCTTCGATCACCACTGCGCCAAACGCAGTCAGATAGTCGGCAACTGTGTCGTCGAGCAATCGAGGGAGATAGATTTTATTCCTCATGGTGGAACCTCGCAACTTATTATCAAATAGCAAAACAACATAGTGCGAAGAATCTTCTCATGCAAACTAAATCGGTGACATTTGCGTTTTACATTCGGTGTGATTTTCGTTTTACATTCGGTATGATTTGCATTTTATATTCGGTGTGATTTTCGTTTTACATTCGGTATGATTTGCATTTTACATTCGGTCTGGTTTCTGATTGTGCATTCCATCGGCGATCTGGTCTCGTGACTATAAAACCTTTCGAACAACGATTTTCATACCGCTCAGAGCGATCAGACCGATACTTTTTATTTTCGCCTGCAGATAGTTTTTGGCTTCCGCATCCCGCAAGATATATAGCTCCATTCAGGTGGTATTTCATTTGTCGCGAAGCGGCTGAAGCGCTGAAAGCGCGAAAGCATACCAGCCCACGGCAAGCGACGCCGCAGGCGGCGCGCCGCCCTGGGGAAGGCGCCATTCACGTTCGTGTTCCTCGGCCTCCTTGGCCCCAGTCGACGAAGCTGGCTGGGACCAAAGAGGCAATGGAACCCAGGCAAAGCTCTCCCCCGTCGTTGTCGTTATGCCACACCTTGCCAGCCATTGCCGGTACATTTAGTGAAGAGCAGCAGAACGATCAGACCGATCCGTCCACGACGAAGACAGTCGATCAGACCGATCAAGTCGACGATCCGTCGGCGACAAAAGACGATCAATCAGACCGCACAAGCCGATCGCGTGCATTTCATCGCCGCAAAGGGCAAAAGCGCAGAAGGCGCAAGGCATACCAGGCGGGCGCAGGCGCGCTGTGAAGGGCGCCTGCGCCCCGCGTCAGCGGTTGGCCTTGAGTTCCAGCAGGATGGCGCTGTGCGCGGCAATGCGTTCGGGCATGGCGCCGGCGAGTGTCCAGCCGGGGGCGATGCTCAGCGCCGGCGCTACTTCTTCCGTGTGATTATTGACGGCGACGACCCAGAGATGCTGATCGCCGTCAGGATGTTCGGTCAAGGTGACCAGCGGATGGTTCGACTGGACTGCGCGCTGCGCCAGCACGCGCCCTGCAAAGGTCTGGTAGAGCTCAAACCACGGCGCTTCACCCGGACGATGGAAGGCGCCCGCCCGGCCGGCCAGGTAACGTTCCAAAGGCAAGGTCAGCAGATAGACTTCACCCC
>JBAYXX010000297.1:0-2581 GCA_041673345.1 Kiritimatiellia bacterium | reverse complement strand
GTCTTTGATTTCCACCTGACGGCGAAGACGTTGGTTTTCTTTCTGTAAGCGCCCTTAAATCAGCACCCTTGCAAAACGATTACTCAGCTTAACCCAGTTCCACGTTCCACGGCAGTAGTGCTTCGAGCTTTTCGAGGGTGTCGGCAGTCGCGATGTGGTCAAGAATATGTTTGATGTAGGCTTGCGGATCTAGGTTATTGGCTTTGGCGGTTTCGATTAGTGAGTAACACGCGGCGCTGGCTTCTGCGCCTTTGCGGGTGTCGGCAAATAACCAATTTTTGCGGCCAATGGCGAAGGGGCGGATGGCGTTTTCGGCCATGGCGTTGCTGATCATCAAGTCGCCGCGTTCGCAGTAGCCAACAAGGTACTGCCATTGATTTAAGGTGTAGTCGATGGCTGTTCTCAGTGCGCCGCCTTTCATAATCTTCCTAGCGTTATGCTCTAGCCATTCCTTAAATTCATTCAGCACCGGCACGCTGATTTCTTGTCGCGCCTTTAAACGCTCTTCGTCGGTTTTATCGGCGATGTTGCTTTCTACGCGATAGAGTTTGCGGATATAGCTCAGCGCGACATCGGCTTTACTTACGGCGCCTTTCTTGGTTTTGGCCTTAGGATTAGCGCTTTTTTCGGCTTCAACAAATTTACGCCGTGCGTGATCCCAGCAGCCAATACGGGTGAGGTCATTTTCTGGGCACACTTTGCTATAGCCAGAAAAACCATCGGCTTGCAGTACGCCTTTAAAACCATCGAGCAGGCGCACAGGCACGCTGCCTGCACGTGAAGGATCATATTCAAAAAGGACGCTAAGCTGGCCAGGCGGCCCGCCGCGGATTACCCACATCCATTTATCCGACTGCGCTGTTTTACCATCTTCTTTCAGCACTTGCAGACGGGTTTCATCGGCTTGCAGATAATTACCGCTGTTTTGCACCTCACGTACTAGCTGCAGTATGGGTTTGGCTGCATCTGCACAACGTATGCACCATTGCGCCATGTTATTGCGGTAAATCGGCTGACCTAGGCCTTTGAATTTACTTTCCTGGCGATACAGCGGCATGCCATACAGATATTTGTCGGTAATCACGTGGGCAATCAGTGAGGTAGTGACTGAGCATTTGCCAAAAGGATGTACTGGGCGCTGCGCCGCAATCATCTGCTCTTCTGATGCGTTGTCTTTAGAGGAAAACACGGCTTTTTCTTGCCAGTGCTCCAACACTTTGAGTTGGGCTGGAATGTAGTGCAGCTCTTCTTTTACTTTGGTGAAGAAAGTTCTATCAGCGCCGGCTTTTTCCAACTCGGTCAGCCTGTGTTCGATACGTTCGCGCACCAGATTTGCCGAAAAACCGCGCTGCCGTGTTTGGCGGGCTTTACGCGCTTGAGTCAGCTCTGCGTTTTCATCAGACGCCTCAGGCAAGGTATCGAACAGCTCATCCAACTGAGCCTCAAGCTCTGTTTCATCAAAGAGGTTTAGCTGGAACTTGGACTTTTCGCTGCTGGCACTGAACTTCTGTGTTTTCAGCAGGCGGTTCATTTCTTCCAGTAGTTCGATACGACGATAGGCTGCTTTGAGCTCGCTTTTTTGATTTTCTAAGCGAGCATTTTGCTCTAACAAGCTGGTGTTTTGTTCTTCCACAACAGCTTGAAATTGAGCCACCATCAAACGTAATTCAGCAGCACTCAGGCTGCTTAAATCAGGGGTTTTAATGGTCGGTTTGGGCTGCTTTTTCATGCCCAAATTATAGCAAAACCCACCCTGAAAAGCACCTTAAAAAGCAGCTAAAACCCAGTGTTTTCAAGCTATCCAAGGCTGTCGTACTGTAGTTTTTTATGCCCCTTAAACAGGCTGATATCATAACCGTCTAGCAACCAGTTTATTTGCTCGCCATTCAAAGCCAGCAACTCATCTGCTGGTTTGGGCCACTTAAATTTTTCCTCGGCCAGCGCTTTGTAGTACATGACAAAACCGTTGTCCTCCCACATCACGCATTTGATTTTGTTGCGCTGACGATTGGTGAAGGCATACAGTGCACCGCTGAATGGATTATGTCCGAGCTCTTGCTCAACCAGCAGCGCCAAACCATTGGCTTGCTTCCTAAAATCCACCGGTGCACGGTACAGATAAATTTCCGGCATCTGCTTAGCTGGCCGTAAATAGCGTACCCGCATTACAACTGTCTCAATATCGCCACAGCGACATCCAAGTTAGCGACGGTAATACCTGATAGACGCATGCCACTGGGCAAATGCAGCGCAAGCCCGTCCTGCACTGAGCCAGTTGCCAGCTGCGTAACGCGCGCAAAACCCGCAGGCTTGGAATCAGACGCAGAAGCAAGAAGTTTCTTACGCCAATAGTTAAACTGCGCGTAATTCAAATCATGCTGCTTGCAAAAAGCCGCACCTGACAAATCCGTCGCTTGCCAAGCTCCAATATGCCGCTGCCAAAACTGCTGGCGTTCCTGTGAAGTCATCACCAATACCTCTTTCAAAAAGACAGGTATTAGTGTGAAGCTAGATAGGACGGGTTAAAAGATGCTGATTTAAGGGCGCTTACGTGCATTCTTGCTGCGCGAGGTGCTCGATC
>JBAYXX010000296.1:0-2582 GCA_041673345.1 Kiritimatiellia bacterium | reverse complement strand
CCGATTTTCTGAATACGGCGGCTTGGAATTGACAGCGGAGGCGGCGAGATTTTACACCTCTGGGCGGGCCAGATTTACACCTCCGGGCGGCCATATTTTACAGTAGATACCGCTGTAGTAGAATTTGGCTAACGCATCGCAGATGCGAATACGCCAAAGGAGGGTCATAGAAATGACCAACTACAGAGAGATCCTGCGGTTGAGGAGTCTGGGCCTCAACCACAGCAGGATAGCAGAGAGTATGGGAATTTCCCGTCCAACAGTAATTGCAGCACTACAGCGAGCTCAGGCTCAGGAGCTAAACTGGCAGACAGCAGAGTCTCTATCGGATATAGATTTGGCTCAGAGGCTTAATCCAGCCGTTGGAGGTAAGCCCAGCTACAAGCTCCCGGACTACGAGTATATCCATCGCGAATTGGCCAAGCCCGGCATGACACAGCAGTTGCTGTGGTTTGAGTACTGCGACCAATGCCGCGCATCAGGCGAGATCCCGTACCAACTTACCCAGTTCAAGACTCATTACCGCGAGTACGTAGCAAAAACCAAAGCCACGATGCACATCCAGCGCAAGCCCGGAGAACTGATGGAGGTAGACTGGGCGGGGCAGACTGCGCATTTGGTCGATGCCGACACAGGCGAACTGCTCGACGCTTACATCTTTGTCGCAGCGTTGCCGTACAGCGGCTACGCTTATACTGAGGCCTTCATGAACCAGGAGCAGGAGGCGTGGATCACTGCTCACGCCAACGCTTACAGCTTCTTTGGCGGTGTTACCCGCATCCTCACGCCGGACAACCTGAAAACCGGCGTCATCAAGAATACTCGTTCAGAGCTTGTCCTGAACAAAAGCTACCAGGAGCTGGCCGAGCATTATGGCACAGCGATTATTCCAGCCCGTGTAAGGTCCCCGAAGGACAAGGCGACGGTAGAAGGCACAGTTGGCAACATCTCATCGTTCATTCTGGCATCTATTCGAAACCAGACCTTCTTCAGTCTGAAAGAGCTGAACAATGTAATCCGCGAGAAGCTACACGCCTTCAACCATAAGCCGTTTCAGAAGAAGGACGGTAGCCGGGCGACATGGTTTGCTGAGGAACGTTCCTTTTTGCTTCCCTTACCGCGCAACTCCTACGAGCTGTCAGTCTGGAAAACGGCAACGGTGTCTTTCAACTACCACATCGCCGTAGATGAGCAATACTATTCCGTTCCATATGAATACATCAAGCGTAAGGTCGATGTCCGCGTGACCCGAAATACAGTTGAGGTGTTCTACGACGGCAGCAGGATATGTTCTCACGTCCGTCTGCATGGCCGTCGCGGTCAATACAGCACGGTGGAAGAACATATGCCGCCTCAGCATCAGCAGTATATACAGTGGAACGGCGAACGCTTCCGGAAATGGGCTTCTCAGATCGGTTCCAATACCGCCACAGTGGTGGACGCAATTCTTACAGGCTACAAAGTGGAGCAGCAGGGCTACCGAGCCTGTATGGCGTTGCTAAAGCTTTCCGAGCAGTACACGAAGGAACGGCTGGAAGCAGCCTGTGCCAAGGCTCTTTTCTACACGCCGCGTCCCAGCTACAAATCCATTCAAACCATACTGAAGTCCGGTCAGGACAAGAAAACGGATGAACATCCTCAGATTTCCTCCCAATACGGCTTTACTCGCGGCGCCGATTACTACAAGGGAGGGCAAGACTGATGCTGAACAATACTACGACCACCAAGCTGCACGAAATGAAGCTGAGCGCAATGGCCACGGCTTTTCGGCATCAGAGTGAAACGGACGGTTTCAGCGAACTCTCCTTTGAGGAGCGTTTCGGCTTGCTCGTGGATGCGGAGTGGACTTCACGGCGAAACAACCGGCTCACACGCCTGCTCAAAAAAGCCGGTTTCTCAGAGCCTGGAGCCTGTCTCGAAGACATTGAGTACCACGCCGACAGAAAGCTGGATAAAGCTTTCATCACCCGGCTCGGCTCCTGCAATTACATCGACGAGAACCACAATGTCATCATCCTCGGAGCCACCGGCAGCGGTAAAACCTACATCGCCAACGCCTTGGGCGTGACCGCCGGGCGTAACTTCTACCCCGTCCGCTATGTACGGCTGCCGGATCTGCTCGCCGAGCTGTCCATAGCGAGGGCTGAGGGCAACTACCGCAAGGTCATGAAGGGATACCGGCAGGCCAGACTTTTGATTCTGGATGAATGGTTGCTCTACCCACTCAAGGACAGTGAGGCCAGAGATTTGCTTGAGCTGACGGAGGCTCGCTACAAAAAAGCCTCGACTATATTCTGCTCACAATTCGACGTAGGCGGATGGCACCAGAAGATCGGAGAGGCGACCCTTGCCGACGCCATCTGCGACCGCATCGTTCACGACTCCTACCGCATCGTCATCGGCGGCGAAGATTCCATGCGAAAACGGAAAGGCATTTCCGAGAACGACTGACGTCGCTTGACGCCTGCGGCGGCAACCCTGTCAAATCCCGCCGCCGCAGGTGTCAAATTTCTCCGCCGCAACTGTAAAACACTGCCGCCGCCGGGTGTAAAATGCGGCCGACATATTCACTCAAAAACATT
>JBAYXX010000295.1:0-2597 GCA_041673345.1 Kiritimatiellia bacterium | reverse complement strand
TGGTCGGTACGGTGTGCGACAATTTTCTTCTCTGCCCTGTTCTTGTTGTGTGCGATCAGGCGGGCAGCATGCTCCAGGATGTTCTGTGCGCATCGGTAATTGACCGGGAGAGTCACCTCCATCGAAGCCAGGGCAAAGGTGATTTCTTGCAGACCGGCATAGCCCATCGCGTGTCGAAAGGCGTAAAGACTTTGGTCGTCGTCCCCAACCAGTGTGATTTCTGCCCCAGCCCGACCATGGAGCAAGATCCACTCCATCTGCACTTCATCCATGTCCTGCGATTCGTCGACCAAGAGCCACTTGATCGGCAAAGGCTGCATTTCGCCAGCCTGCATTTTCTTGATAGCGAAAAGCAGTAGATCAGAAAAGTCCATCCCCCCTTCGGATGCCAGCAGGGATTCGTATTCTTTCGCGGACAACTCAATAGCAGGATCTGAGAAGGGATGCGGAGAAACCTTGGCCTTGGCTGCGTCGATTGCCTTAACGATTTCTTCAAATTCCATATGGGCGGCATGGTGCTTCCAGCAGCGCCGAAGCACAGAGAGCCGTTCGCCTTCGGATAGCAGGCGCGGCAGCTTTCTGCCGTAATGGCGCTTAAGTTGCGCCAGCGCGAGCGAGTGGAAGGTTCCGACGACCAGCCGTTTGGTATGCTGATCGCCAGAGGATTCCAGAATCCTGTTGCGCAGTTCTTCGGCAGCGTCACGGGTGAATGTGACAGCACAAAGCCGACCAATCCGATTTTTTTCCAGCAACCGAGAAGCGCGAGTAGAGAGCACTCTCGTTTTTCCAGAGCCAGGGCAGGCTAGGATTGTGCAGTGCCCGTCTGATTCAACGGCACGTTCCTGGAACGGGTTCAGCGCAAAATGCATGCTTGCTTGTTGTTCGCTCCTGCGTTCTGGTGCAGCCTTTTAAGCCGACCAGAACGCAGGGATTTTTAGACGGCTGCTGCTTCGTCAACTGCATCACTGACCGCGCTCGCTTCGCTTGCGGCCAGCAACTCTTCCTCGGTGAGCGGAGCTTCGTCGCTTTCGAGTTCATCATCCACCACTTCGGTTACTTTCTCGCCAGCCCCTTTTTTCTGTGCGGCTTCCTGTGCTTCCTGTGCTTTCTTGCGGGCCGCAATCATGGCGCGAACGGAAAGGGTGCGAATGCCTCCCGCCAGTCGCAGCAACCGACGTTTCCATTCGTAAATGGCGCGGGAGTAGTGACTGTCATTGATTTGACCGGACAGCCAGAGTACGTCGAGTTTGGCGATCATTACGTCGAATTCGGTGATCAGACCGAGGTAGCGAGCGGAGCGAGGCGAGGAAATTTTTGCTTCGACATGTTTCGGGTTGGAATAGCTGACCCCTTCAAACGAAACCCCGTTTGATTCGGCGAGCTTATCAAGCCGGGTTGATTCGGTCTGGATGTCGGCCACGGCGTTGCTCAGACGCTCATCCACAATCTTTTCAACTTCGGACGCTTGTTCGTCGGAACCTACGATGCGAAGCACAACGGATAAGCTGAAAACCGCGTTTGAATAAATCTCGAATCCGCGATCAAATACCTGCTGTGCGTGCAGCGAATGCAGGTTGAGTTTTTGAGTGAAGTACGGGTGGCTTTTAGCGTCCCGCACGACAGGGGTATCGATTACAGGGGTGTCGGTTGCCATGTGCTGAATCCTGTTCGTGAGTTGATTGAGTGCCAAACTGCGCAAACCCATGATACGAAACACAGTAAAAAAAAATCCCTTGAAAAGAGCGCCAATCGGGATGTGTTTCAAGGGTTGCGCCAGCCAGCACAAAGACAGGCGAGCGCGTGCCGATGTCATGCGCGTTAAAAAGGTTGCAAAAAGCTGGGGGTTGCATACAATGAGCACATTCATCCGTAGTGCGTAATGCCTCGATGACTGATCGTAGCTGGTGATCTCAACAAAGCAGCATTCAATTTGTCGGTCTGTTTAATCATGACTGACACTAAGGGCCGCAGCGCCCAGCCTCTGCCAAAGGTGATACTTGGCTCCGGTTTGGGTGTTTGTAAGACCTCGCACTTGCGCTTTTGCGTAAGCTGTTTGAGGCATCCGCCCCGTGATCCTGCGTAAAAGGTATCAAGACGCCCATTAGCGGGCCAGGTGCGCTTCGGCGCGGCCTGGGGGTAATGACTTGTCCTCATTGCACACGCCCCGAAAAGTCCCCTCGGTGGTTTAACCACGTCGCGTCCATGACAAAACGCGAACTTCCAGATTCGTTCTGGATGGGGGGACTCTCTGCTAATCACAAAGAATTTCTCAACCCGAGGGGTGCTCATCCCTTCGGGGTGGTGCCTCTCTTTTTTATTAGGAGATGTACCGTGGAAATCGTTGAACTCGAAGTTGTTGAAATTGAAATCACTGCGCCATGGCCGTCTTGTGACGGCTATGACGAAGAAGCCTAACTACCAACCAACCCAAGGGGTACTCATCCCTTCGGGGAGGGTGCCTCCTTCTTTATTAGGAGGCCGATCATGGCTCTGGTCATTATTGCTTGCGTTATTTCCGGTTATGCCATCAGCCGCCCGGTCGTTCGGGTGCTTGGTTTGGCATAACACTGATCCCTGCCGGGGAAACCCTGGCAATA
>JBAYXX010000294.1:0-2599 GCA_041673345.1 Kiritimatiellia bacterium | reverse complement strand
GCTATTTGAGGGACACGGCAAGGAAGCAGGCGGGAAAAATGTCTGGGGCTACATAGTAGGCGCTATCGGCATAGCGTCTTTTGTTTTGTCACTGGTGATGAAATAAGAGAGGGTGAAATTATGTTTATCGGCAAAACCGAAACCGGAAGGCCGCTGACCTGCCTGGAGTCACCGTTCGACCCCAGGGACTACAAATACCCGAAACTGCTACAGGCCGTCGGCTACAACGAGACACCTACCGGCGCGATTGACTACCGGCCAAACCTGCCGCCTGTGTTTGACCAGGGCGACCGCGGCAGCTGTGTCGCCTGCGCTACGGCCTGGACGCCGAAGGCGTTTGCGGAGATCAACGAAGGTGATTTCCCGGCAAAGGGGCTATCCGCGGCATACCTTTACAGCCGGTGCAAGCAGCTTGACGGCATCCCCAAAAGTGAAGGTACATATCTGCGGGTTGCCATGCATGTTCTGCAAAAATACGGCGTATGTCCAGAGGCGGCCATGCCGTACTCCACGCTAACAAGCCTGGAGTCCCCGAAAGTGCCGGGCATATCGGGCATAGCTGAAGCACAGGCGGGACAGTACAAAATATCTGCCTACGCGCAGATAGCGTCCACAACCGATACCGACAGGAGCGGACTGCTAGACACAATACGCCAGGCCCTGGCAAGAGAGGGGCCTTTTGTTATGGCCCTGCTTGTGTGTACCAACTTCACCCCGGACGCAAACGGGCGGCTGCCCCTGCCCGGGGGTACTGTTTTAGGTGGCCACGCTGTAGGAATCGTGGGCGACCTGCCGGACATAGGATGTCTGATCCTTCGCAACACATGGGGCAGGGAGTGGGGTATTGACGGCTACGCCTACCTGCCGTATGAGTGGCTGACACGGAAAAGCGACACCTTCCAGTACGTTTTCGAGGCGTGGACAGCCGTTGACCTGGTTGTGCCGAGATCGGCAAACGAAATTATTATCACCCCGGACGCCGATACCATGGTTGTTGACGGCGTGGAGGTTGCGCTTGACCAGCCTGCATTTATCACCGTGAGCAACCGGGCTGTGATACCGATCCGGGCGATTACCGGCAACATCGGCTACCTGGTAAACTGGAAGAACGGCAAGATATACCTGACCAAGCCGAACTAGGAGGATACCATGAAAACAATCTGCCTATCAGCAGGCCACAACGAAACCGACCCCGGTGCCTGCGGACACGGCCTGCGCGAATCCGATCTGACCGGCGATATCTGCGGGATGGTCGCGAGCAAGCTGGCGGCATATGAGGCAACCGTCCTCCATGTGCCGCGTTATGACAGCCTGGCCGAGAGAGCCGCCTACGCCAACAAGATGGGCGCTGACCTGTACTTGTCTATACATGTTAATGCAGGCGGCGGTACCGGTTTTGAAAGCTACATCTGGTCGTTTGACCACCTGGACAGCACCATGGCTGACGAATACCAGGCGATTATCCACGGCGCGATCATGGGATACCTGGCACCGCTGGGAGTGGCGAACCGCGGCATGAAGGCAAGAAACTTTGATGAGTTGAGGCTGACCAACATGCCGGCCGTCCTGCTGGAAAACCTGTTTATCGACAACACTTGGGACGCAGCTAAACTGAGGGACCCGGCTTTCCGGGCGGGCTTGGCAAATGAAATAGCCTGGGGCTGTGTCCGGGCGCTGGACTTGAAGCTGAAGGCCGTAGACCCCTGTCTTAACTGTGCCAGGGTAAACGAGCTCATAATCGAGCGAGGGACACTGTTTGCCGAGAATACCAGGCTTCGGCAGATTATCAAGCAGGCGCAGGGCGTGCTGGCAGGAGGGCTGTAATGGACTGGACATGGGCGGTAACTGCCGCCTCTATTATAGGCACGGTTGCCAACATCTACAAGAAGCAGTGGTGTTTTCTGATCTGGTTGGTGACAAACGGAATTTGGATGACAGTTGACTTCATGGCCGGGATGTATGCCCAGGCTTTTTTATTTGCGGTATATGTGGCCCTGGCCGTGTGGGGATTAATTAAGTGGCGAAAGGGGTGATCCTGATGAAACGCCCCCGAAGAACAGGACGCGCCGGCGAGACTTGACGCCGTTTATGCGGTTGACGTGGTGGGAACGATTGATACAAAAATTATTTAGGAGATGATCTTATATGTTGGATTTCCAAATATCGCTGATGGTATTATTGGCCCTGTTTGATCCCCTGGTGCTGGTCGCGCTGAAAATAGCGTTCTTTGCAATTGTAGGGGATGCGGCAATTGCCTGGATTCTGGCTATATCTAAAGGAGAGTTCCAGGGCAGCCTGATCCTGAAATTCATTAAGACAAGTCTGCTGCCGTACATTGGCACTTTGTTTATATTGGCTCTTTTGACGCTGGCCGACGAAGGGTATAAGCCGGTATTTTATGCGCTGTCAACGATTATAACCGGCGCTTTCGGGTATGAGGCCCTCAAGGATAAGATTGTACAGTATTTTAAGCCGGCGAATGAACCGCTAGGTGAAACGAAATAATAATATTTCACGTGAAATAATATACCCCCGGAGAAATCCGGGGGTTTTTTATCGAGAAACGCCGTAATACCCCTTGCTTTAGCTATGGGGATAT
>JBAYXX010000293.1:0-2606 GCA_041673345.1 Kiritimatiellia bacterium | reverse complement strand
TAGACCGGCGCGGACGGCCAGCCTGTCGCCGCCGTTGTCCGGAACCGCGAGCACTACACCGCGAAGGTGGACTTCATCGACGGTGAGGGGAAGAGGGTCGGGAACGTCTCGCTCCAGTCCCCCTCGATCACCGCGTTCAATGCGAACGCGGCGGAGGCTCTTGCCAACGCGGCCCTCGCGGCCGCGATGGGCGGGGACGCCGAGCGCAACTTCGCTGGCGAGACCTACTACTGCCAGCTCAAGTGCCACGACCCGTCCGGTGACGACTACTACGTCACCTTCACCCGGAAGACCGTCCGGATCTCGTCCTACCAGGACGACGCCATCCGGACCGCGGTCGAGACCTGGGCGGACGCCGTGCCCGCTCTGGCGTGAGAGAGGTTCTTTACCTCTCTCCCACAAAGAGATGTCACAATTTGGAGTATTTTGATGCCATTTGGGCCGCAACCTTCAAACAGACTCTCATACTAAATGGCCTTTTTCAAAATTTCCGAAACTCCCAGAATTAGCCGTATTAGTAAAGCGGAAGGTATATTCTTTCTGATAACAACTGACGTTTTAGGTTGAACTAAGGGGAGCATTCTAAGTGAATGATGCTGAACTCAATCAATGGGAAGAATGCATAGATACGTGCGACGAGGCGATTATCCGATTTGACGGAGACATTAATCCTGAATCACGCCACCAAGTCGCAGCAGCTCTCTTCAGTAAAGGGGAGGCTCTAAGAAGTCTCGGCCGACTGCAGGAAGCCATGGCTGCCTATGATGAAGTTTTCATCAGATTTGCTAGCGCCACCGAACCAGAACTTTGTGAGGCAGTCTCCGTGGCTCTTTACGCTAAAGGATTAACTCTATGGCGACTTGACCGGCTTAAAGAGGCTATCGGTGTATACAACGAGTTAATTACTAAGTCGGGTAGTGATATTGAGCCATCCATGCGCAGTTTGGTTGCATTAACTCTTTCTAGCAAAGGAACAATTTTAGCTGATCTTGATCAATTTGAAGAAGCCATAAACGTATACGATGAGACACTCGCTATATTGGACAGTGTTACTGAGCCAGCACTGCATGGCCTAGCCGCACAAACTCTCCTCAGCAAAGGAACCGCTCTAGGTAAACTTGGCAGACAGAAAGAGGCCATAATATTATTTGAAGAAATTATTACAAAGTTTGGCAGTGCCACCGAGTCAGAACTGCGTGAAACGGTTGCAAGTGCTCTCTTCAAAAAAGGATACGCATTAGATAAACTCGGCCGATGGGAAGAAGCTGTGGACATATATGAAGAAGTTATCACCATCTTTAGCGGTGCAACCGAGCTAGCCCTGCGCGAGTTGGTTGCAAGCGCTCTTCACAATAAAGGATACGCTTTATATCAGCTCGGCCGTTCAGAAGAAGCTGTGGACGTATATGACGAAGTTGTCACCACGTTTGGCAGCGCAACCGAGCCAGGATTGCGTGAAACGGTTGCAAACGCTCTCTTTAACAAAGGGTATGCTTTAGATCAGCTCGGCAAATTTGAAGAAACTTTGGGTATATATGACGAAGTTATCACCATGTTTAGCAGCGCAACCGAACCAGGACTGCGTGAGATGGTTGCGAATGCTCTCTACAAAAAAGGATGTGCTTTAGGTATTCTTACTCGATGGGAAGAATCCGTGGGCGTATACGACGAAGTTGTCACCAAGCTTGGCGATGCGACCAAACCGAGACCACGTGAACTTATTGCAAGCGTTCTCTTCGAAAAAGGATACGCTTTAGACCAGCTCGGTCGGTGGGAAGAATCCCTGGGCGTATATGACGAAGTTGTCACCAAGTTTGGCGGGGCAACTGAACCAAGACTGCGTAAAACGGTTGCAAACGCGCTCTTCAAAAAAGGATACGCATTAGATGAACTCGGCCGATGGGAAGAATCCGTGGACGTATATGGCGAAGTTGTCACCTGTTTCGGCAGCGTAACCGAACCAAAATTGCGTGAAATTGTTGCCAAATCACTTTATAACAAAGCACTCGCCCTGAAACAACTTGAACGACTAGAAGAGGCCATGATCACATTTGATGAAGTCGCAATCGGATTTGGTGATGTTACCCAACTGGAACTGCGTGAGCAAGTAGCGAAGGCGCTCTTCAACAAAGGAATAATCCTAGGCCGACTTGGTCACTCAGAAATGGCCATAGATGATTTTAACGAGGTGGTCACGAGGTTTGGCGCTGCCCCCGAGTCAATGTTGCGCAGAGTGGTCGCAAAAGCTCTTATCAATAAAGGAAAGATCTTGACTGGGCTGGAATGATAGATGCGAAAAGAAGTAGGGATATCGCTTTTCAAAGGTTCGCAAAGGATACAGAAGCATCACTAGGGAGTATCTGGATAGTAGTGGCCCTCGTGATATGAGCAAATGAAGGGTCAAGAATCTTAGTACATATCATCCCCAAAAAGAAGAGCCCTCCTCACCGCCCCCGGTGAGGAAGTCCGCGGCCCGCTGGGCATCCGCCGCGGCCCGGATCACGTCGGCCGCCGACCCGTCGCGGATATGCCGGAGCCACCCGGCGATATAGGCCGCCTGGTTCTCGGCCACCGGCATATCGGTGCCGGTCATGGCACAGAGGAAC
>JBAYXX010000292.1:0-2607 GCA_041673345.1 Kiritimatiellia bacterium | reverse complement strand
CAGAGCCTGCCGCCTTTCCCGAATCATACGTTTCCTATCAGCAGATCTCCAACATCTGGTACCGCACCTGTATCGGAACCGTGGTTTCAAACGGGATTACCAACACGCTCTTCACCGCTGTCCGACAGTTGACCGGACTTGCTTGGCCTATTCAGCAGAGGGTCACCATCACAGACACCAACAACGAGACCGTCGTCGTAACGGTGTCGGCGACTTCAGTGCCAGCCATAAGGACAGTCACCCGACAGAACCTCTCGCTCGACACCATAGAAACCACTGCGTATATTGGCGACTACCCTGTTTACTCGGTCGATGGGGGAGACATAACAAACTTCTATTCCTATACCTATGATGAGACGTGCTCTATTGTTCGACAGGCGCCACCAAATAATGCACCTGCTATATTGTCCTTAAACCCCACCTTTGAAGTTGCGACTCACTTCGTACAGTTGAAAGTTAGATTGACTCAGGAACTAATTGGATTATGTCCTGACAAACCAATAAAGGCGAAAAACAGTCGGTATTGTTGTGAACCATCGGCATGTAAGGCGGATGCCGAAGCGCTAGCGGACATATATGTCGCGGCACTGGAAAACGCATGGATGCAACGAGAACTTGGCTTTGGTGGTAGTCTCGGTAATTTTTTCCTGTGGTTTTACAAAACTGACTGGACAGGGGAAAACTATCCAGAGGATTTATTTCCAGGTTTGGTTTGTGGAGGATGGTATGATATGGCTCAAGTTGTGCTCGGACTGCCAACCGAAAACTCCGATTGTTGGAATGTGGGAGCAGAGACGTCACGTAACTGGTTTATGCGTCTACGGAAGATGGATGGCCATATTTGGGCGATATTGTATGTAAAATGTAAAGATGAATCCGTTTCACTTGACCCATGGCCAAGTGGTGGATGGGAGTATTAGCGCAGTGAACCAAAAGGTCAGACAAATTTTACTTGTTATTGCATTGCCAAGTTTAACACTAATTGTGTTGTTTTTCTTTATCAGTTTAAGGCATGGCATGTCGGTAACTTCTGTAGCGTTAAAAGCCCGAAGTAGTGCCGTTGTGCACTGCCTTAACGAGATGTGCTCGACTGGTATTTGTTTGTGGCCACAGGATGCGTTAACCCTGCCAAACCACCGATCAAGCGTCAATTATTTTAATTGGCTGATAACCGATGTCCTGGCATCAGGTGGTGAGTATGACAATAATTGTCTGCGCCATTTGAGAGAAGAACTCGTCTCGCAACTCTACGGAAGACCTTTTTTTTCTGAAAAGAACATGCCTTGGATTATCGTTAAAAACCTTCCGGAAGATGCGCCTGACAATTTCATCGTAATGGCATCGGCCAATGTGAGTCCAGCTTCATTACGTACGCGCCTTGCGGAAGAAGACATGGATAAGCGAATTGAGATAGCGAAGAACCCCCAGATGCGTGTGCTTCGTAAGCGTATTTATCTGATTCGCCGAAATGGCCAAGTCATAGAATTATGGAAAGGTCGTTCGCCACAAGAGAATTTCACCTATCGAGAAGTTTATGATAACAGCTTTTTCGATCTAACTACCAACCTTGTTAACGGACTGCCGGTCAAGTATCTGACCCCGACCGGAGAAGTCACTCCAACCAACAAATAACGTATGCGATGGCATCGGAGAACCCGCACATGTCTGGGCAATTCTGAAATCATCTAATGGTACAATCGGCCTTGATCCTTGGCCAAGCGGAGGGCAATGCAAGTGTTTTGTCTGTAAATTCGTCAGGCGGGTCATGCCGGCATACCCTCCGTGCTGAGATAGATTTTTCCGGTCTCCCATTCCTCGCTGATCTCCGACAGCACGGCTGACACCAGCCTGAGCAGCGAGGATTCGTTGGGGAAGAGCCCCGCGACACGTGTCCTGCGCCGCACCTGCCGGTTCAGGTTCTCTGCCATGTTGCTTGTCCGCAGCCTGCGGCGCATCGGTTCGGGCAGGCTGAACACGGCGAAGCCCTCCGGGATGTTGTCCTCCATCCACGCGGCCAGCTTGGATTGAGTTTTCGCGTACTTCTCGAAGGCAGCCGCGAGAAGCCTCTTCGCCTCTTCGAGCGACGGCGCGTTGAAGATGGCGCGGATGTCGGCCGCCACCTGCGGCTTCAGGTCGTGTTTCGTGACGCAGGACTGCGCGTTGCGCTGGAGGTGGCACTGGCAGCGCTGCCAGGCGACGCCGGGGAGGGCTGCGGCCATGCCCTTTTTCAGGCCCTCGTGGTCGTCGCTGACAACGAACGACACGCCGTGCATGCCCCTGTCCTTGAGGCTCTGGAGAAAGGTCCGCCAGTGGATCTCGTGCTCGCTTATTGACACGCTCACGCCCAGGACGGCCCTGCGGCCGTCCCCGAATATGCCGCTGGCGACCAGCACGGCGCAGTTGACCACCGAGCCGTCGCGGCGCACCTTATCGTAGAAGGCGTCCAGGACAAGCGCCCTGACGCAGCCGATCGGGCGGTTTCGCCACTTCTCCAGATCATCGTCCAGCAGCGCCGCCGCCTTTGAAACCTGTTCTGCAGAGACCGCGCAGCCAACATGGTCTCCAAAACCTCCGTCACCCGCCTCGTCGCGATTCCCAACACATACA
>JBAYXX010000291.1:0-2612 GCA_041673345.1 Kiritimatiellia bacterium | reverse complement strand
TAAGATCGCCGCGGGGTTGTTGGTAAAAAGCGATCCAGCGCTTTCGGCTACCCAACACATGTGGAGAAGGCAAAAAGAGCGTACCAATATCCTCTCCATCAATAACTCGCCTTAGAACATTCTCTGTTTGTCCATGAGCAATAACCACCGCAGTACCCGACAATGTAGCGATACGAGCTGCTTGAATTTTGGAAACCATACCACCACTAGCCAACCGACTACCTGGTCCACCGGCCATCGCCTCAATTTCCGGCGTGATTTCGTGGATAATAGGTATACGAGTGCTATCGTTCGACAGCCGCGGATCAGAAGAGTGCACGCCGTTAACATCGGTGAGGATCAACAGTAAATCGGCACCGACCAACCCCGCCACCAAACTAGATAATGTGTCGTTTTGGCCGAATTTTATTTCGTCCACAGCTACAGTATCGTTTTCGTTCACAATTGGGGTGACGCCCAGTTTTAATAATTGCGTCAGCGTATGGCGGGCGTTTAAATGACGTCGCCTTTCTGTAATGTCTTCTCTCGTAAGCAATATCTGCGCCACCACGTGGTTGTACTCGGAAAACAACTTAGAGTAGGTCTCCATCAACAACCCTTGACCAACGGCGCATACAGCCTGCTTCTCGGGAATAGTGCGCGGCCGCTCGTGTAAACCCAAGCGGTTACAACCAGCACCCATGGCTCCTGAAGTAACTAATATCACTTCACGGCCCTCATTGGTTACATCAACTATGTAACGTACAATGCGGCCTAGCTGAGTTAAGTTCAGCTTGCCATTAGGGTAAGTAATTGTGCTAGTACCAATTTTAATAACAATCCTTTTTGCCTCACGGAAGGCAGTCGCTTCTCGTCATCATTTTACGGGAACTCCCTCCCAACAACTTAGGTAGCAAGCGGGTTAAAAAGCCCGTGCTCATATAAATTCGAGCTGGTATGCACCAACCCTGCCGTGGCAAGGAGGTTATTCTAAGAACTCAAATTCCATATCTTCCACACGCACCGTATCGCCATCATGCACCCCGGCCTTGCGCAAGGCCTCGTGCAAGCCAATATGCCCGAATAGACGCTGCACATAGCGCATGGTCGCTGGGTTAGAAAGGTCCAACCGGCTAAAGAATTGGGTTAAACCCTCCCCCTTAACCACATAAATGTCGTCCTCTTTATAAATCTTATAATCCTTCAAGTTTATGCGCGGCCGCCGACGACGACCCGATTGTTCATCGTAAATTACCACAGTCTCTTCTTGTGGTTGTGCTACCTCCGCTTGTTTAACCTCTCGCAAAGCCTGGTAAGCAGCGTAGCAAGCTTGGCGCACCCCTTCGCCTGTAGCAGCACTAATGGTTAAAAACAGCCACCCATCGGCTTTAACACGCTCTTCTAAGCTTTTTATATGCTCTTGTGCTTGTGGAAGATCCATTTTATTGGCTAATACAATTTGAGGTCGCTGCGCTAAATCTGCATTGTATAGTTGAAGCTCGCGGTTGATTACCTCGTAATCCGCAACGGGCGAACGCCCCTCGAGCGCGGCGGCGTCAATAATGTGCATAATGACCCGGGTCCGCTCTATATGTCTTAAAAAGTCGTGCCCCAAACCAGCACCAGCGTGCGCACCCTCTATTAACCCAGGAATATCAGCTAACACAAAGCTCTCGCCCGGCTCAAGAGAGACCACACCTAAATTGGGTATCAAAGTGGTGAAAGGATAATCGGCTATTTTAGGACGAGCAGCCGAAGCAGCAGCAATAAAAGTGGATTTACCGACGTTTGGATACCCTACCAAACACACATCGGCCAACAGTTTTAACTCCAACAAGAGCTCTTTTTCTTCACCGCCCTCGCCGAGTTCCGAAAAACGGGGTGCTTGCCTGGTGGCACTCTTGAAATGCACATTGCCACGCCCACCTTGACCGCCCCGAGCGGCTACGAACCGCTCACCTGCATTAACTAAATCGGCTAATAACTCACCCTCCGGCAAACTGCGCACCTGGGTACCGGGAGGAACCTTTAGTACAATGTCAGCACCGTTTTTCCCGTGTTTAATGGACCCTTGACCATGCTGCCCGCGCCCTGCCCGGTAGTGACTGCGGTAAGAAAGATCAATAAGCGTGCTTAGGTTATCATCCACTTCTAAAATAATGCTACCGCCGGTGCCGCCATCACCGCCATCGGGACCGCCTGCTGGCACGTACTTCTCACGCCGGAAGCTAACAACGCCGTTCCCGCCATTGCCAGCTTGCAAGAATATACGCACTCGGTCATAGAATCCGCCGCTCAAATTTATCCCTCCGTGTATGGAAATGTGGCTGCCCCATAGTCGGGACAGCCTCATTAAAATAACCTAGTTAGCTAAAATGTATGGGTAGCTTTATACAGTAGCTACTGCCTCCGCTGGCAGGACACTGACCCGCTTTTTATCCTTACCAACCCGCTCAAAACGGACTATACCATCGACTTTGGCAAAAAGAGTATCGTCTTTACCAAGGCCAACATTGAGGCCGGGGTTAATACGCGTGCCCCGCTGACGAACGAGAATGCTGCCGGCACTAACCATGCCGCCGTCTCCCTCTTTTACGCCTAGACGCTTTGATTGGCTGTCACGACCGTTGCGT
>JBAYXX010000290.1:0-2625 GCA_041673345.1 Kiritimatiellia bacterium | reverse complement strand
AAATGCCGAGGCAGTCAGAACAAGAGCAGCCAGGATCGTCCATCCGATCAGTCCCTTTTCACCGATATTCGAGAAACCCGCCACATAGCTGAGCAGAAAAGCGGCCAGCAGCAGAACCCAGAGCAGGGGCACCGGGGTGATGTCATTGGTTAAATGAGTTGTGACCGCATTCAGCAGGAAGGTGCTGATGCCGGGCAGAACAAACCAGAGCCAGGGTTTTGTCAGAACAGCGGGCAGTTTCGCCTCGTGATGCACGGGGGGCGCTTGCTCCGCCGCCTCATGTGTGTCATGCTTCGGCAGGGTGGCTTTGGCCAGCAGCCCCATAAAGAGGGTGTAAGCAAGCAGGCAGGCGGTAAAACCATACCACTGAGCTGAGAGCGAGAGGAAAGGTTCAATCAGAAATGGATAGATCAGCAATCCCAGCAGAGAGCCGGCATTCGAGACGGCATAGAGTTTATAGATGGAGCGTCCCTTAAAAGAGTGGGAGCCGCTTTTTGAGAGCCAGCTCTGGATCAAGGTGCTGTTAGCGGAGAGTAATACGTAGGGCAGCCCTGCGAAAAACATCACGCAGAGTAGAACTTCCAGTGAAGGGTGTCCCAGATTGCCCAGCCTGTGTTTGAAAAGGATCCTTGTGGCTGCAAAAATTGTTGTCCATATCGCGGAGACCGCCAGCAGGATGATGTGCATTCCGCGTTGGGTTTTCGCGCTTTTTGTCGAGATAAAGTGGGCATAGCCATAACCAGCCAGCAGCAGGATTTGGTAGGCGGCCAGACAGACGGTCCACACCGCGGCTGTGCCGCCGAATGAGGGCAGTAAGGTACGGCCGAGCATCGGCTGAACACCGAACAGGAGAAAAGAGCCGAAGAAGATAGCTAGGAGGGTTAATTGGACAGGCATGGTGCGTAGTTCCCTTTCATGGCGCTATTGTAGCAGATTGCGGGTCGTTGCTTAAACCACGAAAATTACGAACAGCGCGGAAAGAAAATGTTTTGTTTCGTGAGTTGTAATGTAAGGGTGTGCAGGTCGGCGTCACGCTTTTCGCTGCAAGCTAGTTGCAAGTTTGTCGATCGGTGTAGTAGCCGCTCTATGAGCGGCATTGCGCTGTGATTGCATGTGTCGCTCATAGAGCGACTACTACACGCTTTGCACTTTGAAATGCAAGCGTTGCAAATTTGCCGATCGGTGTAGCAGCCGCTCTATGAGCGGCATTGCGCTGTGCTTGCATGTGTCGCTCATAGAGCGACTACTACACAAGCTGCCTTGTCGCTCATAGAGCGACTACTACACGAGCTGCCTGTCGCTCGCAGAGCGACTACTACACGAGCTACCTGTCGCTCGCAGAGCGACTACTACACAAGCTGCCTTGTCGCTCATAGAGCGACTACTACAACCGCCCCGCCTACCACTCCCACTCCGCGCATGCTACAGCAGCGGTGGGTCAAAGTGATAATCAATCAAGGACAGGATGCTGCCTTTCTCATCACTCGGCGGTGAAATATCGCGCACCTTGCTGAAATCATACTCTCGTGCAGGCGAGGGCAGCAGTTCAACCTCGTCATTGCGCATGAAGGCCCAATAGGAGAGCTCGGTATACTCATTGATCGCCGGCGCGATGATGGCCCGCAGATTCATATTCAGCTCGCTGGCCATGACCTTGCAGAGCGGCGATATATCAAAGTGCCAGTTGGTCATATGAATCGCAAGCGTGCCGTCAGGTTTTAACCGCTCTTTAAAGAGCTGATAGGCCTCTTTGGTCGAGATGTGCGCCGGCAAGGAGTCGCCGCTGTAAACATCCACAATGAGCACATCAAATTTGGGCTCCTGATTGGCTCTCTCCGCTTCAAGGGCTTTTTTGGCATCACAAGTTACAATCTCAACCTTGGCTTTACAGTTGGAAATGTAGGTGAAGTAATTGGTGTTGCAGGCAATTTCCACCACCTGCGGGTTGATATCATACATCCGGTAAATGTCGCCTTTGCGTCCGTAGTTGGCCAGCACGCCGATGCCAAGACCGACCAACCCAACCTTCATGGAGGTGTTATTGGTATAAGAGCTGTGCACTAGAATCGGCATACCGCCGGCAAGGTCGTGATAGTAACAGGTTTGTTCCTTACTCAGCTCCGGATCTTTAAACTGAAGACCATGGGTCGTCTCGCCATGTTTAAACTCATAGTAAACAGCGGGTCGGCCACCATTCTCCCGGATAGGCGCCTCGTTTTTTTCCACATTCAACGACCCGTAAAAATTCCGCATGCGCAGTACTGTTTTAGTTTCACGTTTGATTAGCTGGAATCCGCTGAAGAGAATAGTGGCGCCGAAAAAGAGCATGATTACCGTGTTGATCGCACCCAGCTCCCTGTGATTCCAGCTCTTTATCAGAAAAATACCCAGCGCGGCGCAGAGGGCCATGATAATGGGATATTCAAGGATGTCGTTAAAAACCATCGGCGCCAGGAGCGAAGCGCAGCTGCCTCCGATCGCGCCGCCAGCGGCGATACCCAGATAAAAAAGTGTCAGTCTGCCGGCATCCGGCCTGATGCGGTAGAGCCAGCTGTGCAGAAATGTGCAGCCGCTGAAAACCAGCAGCACGCCCGCGCCGAGCAGAGCAATGAACTTATCGCCGAT
>JBAYXX010000289.1:0-2627 GCA_041673345.1 Kiritimatiellia bacterium | reverse complement strand
TCGCGAATGACGCGTACTTGTTGCCCATCGCCTTGAATGGCTTTGTCTCCGCCTGGGGGGACGGGGTCATGCTGACTGCCAATAGTTTCTTATTGGCAGCTACGGGAGTTCCGGCGGTACTTTCAACTCCTACTTGAATTCCCTGAAATACTGCTGCTGGTAAACTCATTGTCTAATCCTTTACTGGGTATGTACCCGAAAATCTAAAATCATTGATTTGTATGTATTGCCATTGTCCTTTTCAGACATCGGCAATTTGAACTCCAACACGCTGCTCACCACGTTCGAACCCCTGGCTTTATGCAGCAGCGCTTCGATCCGGGCGGCAATGCTGTTCACCGTTGTGTAGCTGTTCGCCTTGTTGACCGCCTTGATCTGCCAGCGTTCGCCGTCCATCAAGCGGTCTTTGAACGCGTTCTGCACCGGCACCGCGTCGATCTGCTGCATGATCACGTAAGGAAACGCCGTTCCTTCTGGCGCTTCATCGCGGTAAATGCGCGTGCTCACCAGCGCAGCCAGCGCCGTATCGCCTGTCAATGTCGAGCGTATCCAAGCGGATCCGTCTGCCATTACATCGCCTTCACAATCTGGTCGATCGCTTCAACAAACTGCGGCTCCACCTTGTCAGCGGCTGGCCGCATGTAAGGCTGACCTGCCATCTTCCAGGTCCCAAACTCCACATACGCGTCATAATCTGTATGCGGGGCGATCGTCGCGCTGAATTCCTGCACATCTGCCATAATGCTGCGCTTCAAAGCGCCTGTGTCAACCGGGCACAGTGCCTTTGCCTCATTCTCGATCTCAAACGCCGTCTTCTTCACCACCGCGCTGACCGCACCCGGGAATCTTGCAATGATCCCAGGAATGCGGTTGTCGTGGATCGTCGTGCGCACTTTGATGTTCATTTTGCGCTTGCTTCCTTGCTCACTCGCTGCCTTACCGGCTTTTTGACTTCGTTCAGGATCTCGCGGGCTTGCTTGTCATGTGAGGCGAAGTTTTCAAAAAACACGCTCGTATCCGACCGCATTTCCTTCACCTCGCTTACCAGTCCCTGTGTCACCGTAGTCAGATCCTTCAGGCTGTTTTCCACACACTTGAGCGAGTCGTTGTTTTCAATCCGCTGCTCTTTGTTGAACGCGCGCCATTTGTCATCGATCTCACCGATAAACTTCTGCCATTTATCCGACTCTGACGCCTGGAATTGCTGATCACTGGCATTGCGCTTTGCCATCCACGCCAGAACGTAGACAAAGAAAACGATGAATATCCCGATGATCGCGGCTTGTTCCCACGCGGTCGCAGGGAGTAACTCGCCGCCCGTCATCCGGCAGCTCCATTACCCTTTGTCGCGCTGCGAATCGCGTCGTATACCTTGCTTGCCACCAGTCCGAGTGCCAGCCCGAAGATTGCGGACCCGAACCATCCGGCAAAGCCAACCGGCATTCCCAGGCTGATCTGATACAAAACTCCCAGAGCTGCACCAATCACGAAACTGATCAGTGTCAGAACTTTTCCTTTTGCTCCAAAAGCCTTGCTCAGCTCCACCAACCCCATCACAACCAGGATCAGCGGGATACCATTAACAACTTGATCAAATTCCATTTCATTCCTTCTTTCTCATCCTCACACAGCCGTCACAATCACGCGCAGCGCGGTGACGTGTGATTTATCTTTATTAGTCCAGTGAACCTTATAGTTCACCGAGTTGATCTGGATCTGGTCCGTGTCCAGCACGTCCGTGCCAACTGGCAGTGTGATCACATTCACCTTGCCAACGGTAATGGTCGATGCGACCGCCTTCTCCAGCTCGCCCTTCGGCTCTCCCAACCTTGCATTGACTGTCGAAACAGTCGTCCAGGCTTCGCTCCAGCCATCCGCGCCATTCGTGATTGTCTGTCGCTGTACATACGCCGTCTCTGGCAGGTTGGATTCCTGTGTAGCCCTCATTTTTGCCAGATTTTCCGCGTTAATCAGTGTTGTAGTCATCTCTTACCATCCTCACGGTCTGAATCGCCCCATAGCGAGTCGATTTTGCCTTGTACTGAGCTGCCAGTTTCAACTTGCTGTTTCTCAATCCCTCAAACTCATACGAAGAGCCATCTGCGCTGAACTTGGTGACGTCCTGCTCAATTCTGCCTGCCCAAAGCGTCAGCAACACCGCGCTTGCGGCATACACGTCGTAAACGAATCCGGTCGCGTAAACCGCGTCCTGCGATGTCGTGAACGTAAAATAGCCGCTCTTAAGGTCTGAAGTCGTTGGTGTAAGTACAGTGCCAGCAGAGTTTGTCAGCGCTACGTCGGTTTCCCAGTACTTATACTGAGATTGAAATTTCAGCTGTGTCGTACCGTCCGGCTCGGCATATGGCGTGAGCTCAGTAAGCAGGACATACTCGCGGTCATTGTCTAATTGTTCTTGAATCGCTTCGTCCGTAAATTGGGCTGTCGCGCTTTGCGGATCGTTAATCAATCCGCGTACCAGCATGATCAAGCCCGTCATCGTTGCTCTTGCCGCCATAATTTCGCTCCATTGGGCTCGGGGTGAGAGAGTGAATTCTTTTCGCGGGAGTCACCCGCCCACCCCGTTCAGCCGTTTTTTAGAATACGATCCAGTTGATAACGTCTGCGGC
>JBAYXX010000288.1:0-2628 GCA_041673345.1 Kiritimatiellia bacterium | reverse complement strand
CAGCGCGATCGAATGCACCCCGACAAGCCTTCGATCCTCCTTCTTCGTGTAAAAAACGGGGGAGAAATACCGATATTCCTTCGCCTTGAGATATCCCGCAGCCTCGTCTGTCCAGTCAATGCGGGCAAGCAGGCCCTGCCCGTCTACCCACTTCCACTCTTTTACCCATCCCGCTGCCGGGGCCTTGGCATTGCCGATGCTCTGGTGCTCGTAGTCAACGACAATGTCGATACCCCGGCGGGAAAGGTTCTTCAGCGTCTGCGCTGCTGCGATGGCATCAACAACAGACTGCCCTTCACCCTCCAGCTCACACGTCCCGGCTGCGAAGATCAAATACCACTCCGGCAGTTTGCCATCCGTATCAGGCCCCAGTTCGGCAATACTCACATACGCTTTTTTCATCTTCCATCCTCAATATAGTCTGCAAGTTCGGCAATGATCTCCACCGTGTCCTCATCCTGCACCATCAAAAATGGCCGGGCTGAGAGGTTGCGTGGCGAATACCCGAACTGGTGCGCCGCTGCATAAATTTTATCTGTGCCAATAATCACCGAGTTCCGCCCCACTGTATAATGGATTGAGCCAAGGAGACCGCCAGCCATGCCTTTATCGACAAGGATCTTGCCGTTTTTTTTGTACTTCAGGGTTTTGGCAGAGAGGGGCTTCCACCGCCCCGGCCTGCCGCCAGCTTCAAAGTTTCGCTGCACTGATGTCTGCACAACCTCACCGACAATCTGCAGCCCGTCGCTCATGTCTCCACATCTCGCAGCGACGTCATCGAGCATCCTCAAGACCTCTGCATCATCGTATGTGAGTGTTACCCCTGATCCTGACATTATATCTCCGCTTTGCTGTAGAGCAGCCTGCCCATCCGAGCCTTTACAGATCCCTGTGCAAGGGTAACAGTCAGGGACTGCAGCAATCCGCCCTCTGCCTGCACAACCATCTCCACCACATCATCGTCGGCCACCTGCACACTCTTAACCAACCGCTGCCGCAGAGAGACTTTGCCGCTCTCCAGATGCTCTGCAAAACTGACCCATATCTCCTGAGGATCTTCGAGCACTTCGCGCAATAGAGGCAGATACGGAGAGACACCCGGGAGATCGTCGATACTTTCCACCAGGCTCTTTGCATTGACCAGCACATCGGAGCGAATGCCCTGCGCTGCAAAGCTGAATATCTGCTCCTCACCGCCCAGGATCTTCTCTACACCCGGCACCGCATGCGCTGTCTCAGTATAGGCCTCGCCGAGAGCTGCCTTTGTCGGCTGCGGCTTCAGCATCTCCGCCAGCTTATGCGTCTGCCAGTTGCCGGAGCTCATGTTCTTCCACTTCTTGTCACCGCTGGCCGCCCATGATTCAACCGCCTGCTGCGACTGCTTCTCTCCCCACGCTGCCCGCCCCGGGTTGTAGTCCCAGCCAGGATCAATGCCCGCCGGGACCTGCAGCACTCTGCCGGTCTTTTTGTTGACATACTCTGTTAAGTTTTCCGGCGGTGCCGTCTTCTGCACCGGGTAGAGACTCTCCTCATTTTCCGCTTCCAGCCGGGCCACATCCCGCGCCGATGCCGTCTGCACCCCGCATTTACAGCCCCAGCCATTCGGCGGAGTGTGCGAGCTCCAGAAGGGGTCATCATGTCGTAATATGATGTTGTACCACTGCCGGTGTGACGCCCGTGGATGCGCTGAGCTGCTCGGCAGATATCTCAGATACGGTCGGACCTTGAGGATTGCCGGATTGTTGCGCTGTTTATAGTGCCCGGTAGCATAGGCCACAGAGAGGTTGGTATCGTAGATGGTCTCTGTACGCCACTTCCTGCTGCCATTATATGACCAGCCGTTCTTTTCCACCAGCCCGTCAAAATCCTTGCGGAACTCGGCAAGCGTCGTGCCCTCTGAGATGGCCTTGTCCACCGCGCCGCGCAGATCTGTCAGCAGGCCATCCTTCATCGCTCCCGCGACAACGAAAGCCCGGCTGTGCATCCCCTGCCAGAGATCATCCCACGCCTCTGTCGGCATGTTGACCTTCTGCCGGAAGAAATCCCGCGCTTCGTCAAAAGGGAGACTCAAGTATTGTGCGGCTGATTGCTGTGCCATAGAACCACGTTCAAAACCCGTTTAAATTTTCCTGTACTCAATGGCTTCATGGTCACGTCCTATGAGAAGTTCTACATCTTCTGCTCTTGTTTTAAGCGGAGATGCTTCGTAGGGGTTTTGTTTGAAACCTAAGGCATTCCACATTGTATAGATTCTCCTTATATTTTTTTAAACATTTAACGCTTCGCATCACCGGCGAAATAAAGATGCAAAGCGAAGCGGTGTAACTTTATTTTGTCCGAGTGTATGCGTTTGTTAGCGATTTTATATGTATGCAAATGACTGTGGTGCACGTTTAACATTAAACTCACTTAGCTCCTTATGGTTAGGATATTTTTTTATCTTTTTTACCTTAATTGCATGACCAACTTCTTTGCCAGAAAAATAACTATCATAATACTCCTTATCTATCCCAGCATAATCCATTGTTAAATGCCATAACTTATCAATATCAAAAGACAAAATATCATCAATCTCAAATTCACCTACAACCTTACTTACAGGGCTTGATGCATAGATAACTATCTTTT
>JBAYXX010000287.1:0-2634 GCA_041673345.1 Kiritimatiellia bacterium | reverse complement strand
ATCGGGTGGAACTTGGACTCTTGCTGGTGAACCGTTGCTTGATGCAGGAACCTACTACTATGAAGTGCCGATGAGCGCTGAGGCGTCCTACTTCAGATTGGTGGTGGCTCAGTAGAGCCAGCCAAAGGAAATCCGTGTTGAAAAAATGACGGATTAGACGAATAATGCAAAGGGACCTGGGGTTCTTGGAACCCCGGGTCCTTGTAAAAAAATCACCGCCCTGAGCGGAAATGATTTAGTAAAATTTATGAGAATAACAAACAGTAAATCCAATGAAGTAAAGAGTGCTTTTACTCTGATCGAGCTCTTGGTTGTGATCGCGATTATTGCCATTTTGGCAGGTATGATTTTACCCGCTCTGAGCAAGGCTAAAAGCAAGACGCAGGGAACTGCCTGCATGAATAATGGTAAACAGATGATGCTGGGCACGACGATGTTCGCCAACGATAATAACGACTGGCTCCCCTGTAACCCGACCGGCACCGATGCAGGAGCCACTGCGACCGAGTGGGTGCGCGGAACGATGAACTTTGTCGTGGGCAATACCGATAACACCAACGTCATGATGTTGATGGACCCGAAGACCTGCCAATTAGCAAATTACATCGGAAAAAGCCCGAAAATCTTCAAATGCCCTGCCGATAAAAGCAGAACGATTCGTGGACCGCGTGTTCGTACTTTCGCGATGAATCAGGCAGTGGGTTCTTACGAAACCGGAGCAGAGGGCAGCGGTGATTTTAGCCCGGTTCACAGCGATTGGCTCGGAGGAAACGGCAACAGCGGAGGCGTCTTCCTGACCTATGGAAAGATGGGCAGCATGACCCGTCCGGGCCCCAGCAAGACATGGGTGTACGTGGATGAAGATCAGTACTCGATCAACGATGCCAATTTCGGCGTAGAAACCATGGTTGCTGCCTACCGTGAATCTGGCGATACTGCGACCTTGAGATGGGTGGATATCCCCTCTGTCGAGCATGGTAACGCTTGCGGTTTTGCATTTGCTGATGGTCACTCCGAGATCAAGAAGTGGCAGGATTCGCGTACCATTGCGATGGCCAAAAAGGGCAATGAGAATGGTATCGTTCAGGAGACTCACGCTGATAGTAAGGATGCCAAGTGGATTGTGGACAGGACCTCAGCTTTGAGGAACCCGTAATCCAGAAAAGAGAGCAGTTTTTGAGCTCCTTGAAAACGAGCGCTTAGCGCTTGCAGGAGCTCGGAAGCTCAGCTACACTCTGAAGGCGCACGGTATATAATGACTGTGCGCCCTTTTAGTTGTCAAATGAGACCATTTCAAATCATATTCACTCCTGTGGCTGCCTCTGAGCTTTCCAAGATGCCCAGGGATCTCCAGTTGAATATTCTGGGTGAATTCCGCGGCTTGCCTCAGCAGGTTTATCAGGCAGATGAGAGCTTCGGGCGCCTGGAGCGTGAGGGCCGTGCCCTTTACCGCTTCCGTTTGGGAGATTACAGGGTTTATTTCGAGAAACATGATTTGGGTGTTTTGATTCACCGGATTCTGAGCCGCAATACGCTCAAGGATTTCTTCTTCCGCTCCAGCATCAATATCAATATGGGCGAAGATAAAATACTGGAGGATAATCCGCATTTCTGGGAATTGATCGAGGCCGGCAAACAGCATATCGTTCAACCGGTGGAGACGGTCGTGGTTTCGCAGCCGGAGAAAAAGAACGGCTCCCCGTCTTAATCTCCAAAAGAGAGAAAAGCAGAATTTAAAAATCCGCAGAGAATCAAATGAGTCTCTGCGGATTTTCGAATTTCAGGCGCTTCATCGGCGCCTGGATTTATCAGGCATTATTTGGCGCTTGGGGCTTTCAATATCTCCAACGCTTTGTTGGCTTCCTCAGGGTGAGTGGTTTTGAGCGAGGCGGCAATGCGCTCGGCCGCGCCGCGGGCATCGGCTGCAATCGCCGGGTTATCGAGTTGGCTCAGGGCTAATGCCAGTGTATCGGGATGAGCCGCCTGGGCCAGAGCCGCCAGGATCATCTTTTTCTCTTCATTACTGTTGGCGGCCTTCAAGAGGGCCGCGTAACGAAGGGCCAGATCGGCTGTGGCTTTCGGGTTCTCTTCCATCTGGATTTCCAGGAGTGCGCGCAGGGCCTGGGAGCGGTGAGTCGTGTTATCACTCGCTTCAAAGACATTCAGGAGCGGTTTCCAGACGGTGCTGTCGGGCCAGGAGGCCAGAGCCGAAACGACGGCATCCTTGAGGGCCGGGAGCGATTCATTTTGCAGACCGACAATCCGATCCAGCGATTCAGGAGTCGGGCATGCCGAAAGAAGCGTGACCAGGGTCGCTTTTTGTGCCGGGGTCAGGTTTCCTTTGAGGAGCGTCTCGGAAAGAACTCCGACGGCGGAATTCTGATCTTCCATCCTCTGGATGAATTGGGCCAGATAAACGGCGCAGCTTCTGCGCAGCGTGTCATCGCCGATTGCCAGCAGTGTGGTGGTCAGACGCGGGAGGTCCGCAGCCGTAGCGGTGCGAATCAGCGCCAGGTAAGAGCTCTTGAGCGTGGCCGGGTCGGTGCTGGAGGATTGCAGGAGCAGAGCCGCCGAGGCCAGCGGGTTGCCTCGTTTACCCAGCGCGTCAATCAGGGTGACTTTGGCCTCCTGAGC
>JBAYXX010000286.1:0-2669 GCA_041673345.1 Kiritimatiellia bacterium | reverse complement strand
ATCACCCGCCGCTGGGCTAAGATGCCGTAATACACGCTGCTGACGTTGTAGATCAACTCACTGCGACTACGCGCCAACTGCCGTTCCGCCGATGCCCGCAGCAAGCGGGCGGCTGACTGCTCCCGCTGCAACCGCCCACCCGTGTAAATGGGGAGCGAAAAAACAATGTCGCTGGACAGCATCTTGTCGCTAAAGGCCCCTGCCTCGCCGTTCGCTGTCGCCGGCAGTAAACGCTGGTCATACTGGTAGTACATGGCCGTGCCAACGACATCCACCCCCGGCAGGCGCCGCCCCAACGCCGCGTCGTAACGCGCTTCGGCCACGCCAAGATCATGGCCTTGCGCCGACAACTCGGGGTTGTGCTTCAGCGCCAGCTCAATAGCCTCCGACAAGCTCATGCCAATAGGCGGTTCGTCAGCGCCCGTTGCGCACATCACGGCTGCTAGATACAAAAAGACTACTCCCCAAAAAGGCACTGTCATTCGACGTCTCGTCATGCTCATGTATAGTCCCGCTGTTGTGCGTAAATGATGTAATCGCCAGCGTGCTCTATCATCGCTGGCGACTCGGGCAAGTTTATCCATTCCACCCCAACAATATACCCCACCGCCCACCAGCGAATGCCATATAGACATATTGAGGATGAAATAGTGCCTAAGGAGTCGTTCAATAATTGTTAATGTGCGAAATCTTGTGATGAACACTTGTATTTGCGCCAATGCTACCAAAAGGCTTCTTTACAATAAACTCCTTATCAGGTGTTTATGCATGAATTTGCCCCGTAGGCGCTGAGAAAGGCTTCAGAACTACTGTGTCAAGTCTCTCTTTTTATCACAAGATTTCGCACATTACCCATGATTTTATCTTCACTTGGACAAAGCTGCCGCCCAAGTCGGGTACCGCCCACCGACACACGGCACCTGCCTGCGTAGCGACCAGTCTCCCTCACGGCTTGCGTGGAAACCACCCCGTGGTCCGGTTGGAGATGCGCACCAGGATCAGCATCACCGGCACTTCCACCAAGACGCCCACGATGGTCGCCAGCGCCACCGGCGAAGCCGTGCCGAAAACCGCTATCGCCACCGCTACCGACAACTCAAAAAAGTTCGACGCGCCAATCATGCCCGCCGGCGCGGCAATGTCATGGGACAGTTTCAAGCAGCTGCATGAACCATAGGCGATAAAGAAAATCAGAAAGGTCTGCAAAATCAGCGGCACGGCAATCAACACAATGTGCAGCGGGTTGTTGATGATTACCTGACCCTGAAACGAGAAGATGATCACCAGCGTCAACAGTAAGCCGCCTATAGTGATGTGGTTAAACTTCGGCAAAAACGTGTTCTGAAAATAATCCAGGCCTTTTTTCCGGACGATCCCCACCCGCGTCAGCACACCACCAGCCAGCGGTATGACCACGAACAGCAGCACGGACAGTACCAGCGTGCTCCATGGCACCGACACGTCCGACAGGCCTAGCAAAAATTTGACGATCGGAATGAACGCGACCAAGATGATCAGGTCGTTGGTGGCCACCTGCACCACCGTGTAGGCCGGATTGCCCTTGGTCAGGTGACTCCAGACGAAAACCATCGCCGTGCAGGGCGCCGCACCCAGCAGTACCGCGCCGGCCAGGTAGTCCCGCGCCAAGTCTGTCGCTATCCAGCGCTTGAAAATCACGTAAAAAAACAGCGCCGCAATCCCATACATGCTAAAGGGCTTGATCAGCCAATTCACCACCCAAGTCACAAACAGCCCTTTGGGATTCTTGCCGACGTTGCGCACACTCACAAAATCCACCTTCATCATCATGGGGTAGATCATCAACCATATCAACACCGCAACCGGCACCGACACCTGGTAATACTCAAAACGACCGAGAAACGCCGGTATGCCCGGCAAAAACTGCCCGATCAAGACGCCCGCAAGCATGCACAGCGCCACCCACACCGTCAAATACTTCTCAAAAAAACTTATGCCCGCGTTACTTTTGCTCATACGCAATGTCGTCTTTCTATTGTTGTGTCTGTAAGTCGTCACATCGCCGCCGTCATTCATCAGCCTGCCACGGCCTTACGCCGCTGTCGTCGCTGCCGCACCGTACTGCGCCGCCCAGTGTCCCGCACTCAAAGTTCCGCCAGGGCCTCGGGCAGGCTTTCCACAAAAGCCCTGATCTCATCCCGCACCCGGCGGTACACTGCGAGCTTTTCCTCTTCGGTCCGGCACGCCTTGGCCAGGGCCGGCGGATCTTCAAACCCGACATGCACCACCTTGGTCTTGCCCGGAAACCATGGGCACTGCTCATTGGCATGGCCGCAGACCGTCACCACGACGTCAAAAACCACTCCAGCCAGCTCAGCCAGCAACTTGGAATGCTGACCAGAGATGTCCACCCCGGCCTCGCCCATCACTTTCATGGCGTAGGGATTCATGCCGTGCTTTTCAATCCCGGCTGAATAGGGCTCGATAGTCGCACGCTTCAACGCGCGCGCCCACCCTTCTGCCATCTGACTCCGGCAGCTGTTGCCCGTACAAAGAAAGAGAATCTTGATCTTCTTGTCGCTCATCGGCCTGTCCTTTGTTGGTTTTTCAATGTCGCAATTCCAACGAGATGAAATCGTGTCCTGGCGTCCATGTCGTCATTACAACTCGCTCATGCTGATGGTCACTGT
>JBAYXX010000285.1:0-2671 GCA_041673345.1 Kiritimatiellia bacterium | reverse complement strand
AGCCGATGTTGTCCTCTTCCAAGTTTAGCGCCATGCCGAACGTGCCGCCAGGGAATTCCAACAGCTCACCGGCCATAGTGTCGGTCAGGCCGTAAACGCGGGAGATGCCGTCCCCCATCATCAACACCGAACCGACTTCCTCTACACTTACTCCAGTTTCAAACTGCTCAATCTGCTGCTTGAGAATTGCCGTTATTTCATCAGGTCGAATTGCCACGCACTTCACTCCTGCGACCGGACATTATTTTTCATTAATGCATCTTGTAGACGGCTCAGATTACCGGCCACGCTGCCGTCGACCAAAATCCCGCCCATGCGGGCTGCCACCCCGCCAATAACCACGGGGTCTATAGAAAGTTCCATTCGCACCTGCTTGCCCGCCAACTTAGAAAGCTGCAGGCGCAGTTTTTCGGTCTCTTCAGCCGAAAGTGGCGCCGCAGTGCGCACTTGGGCGGAGATGATCCCTTCCGCGGCATCGGCGTACTCCCGGTAGGCGGAGATAATCTGGTCTAGGTAGGCGGTGCGGCGCTTGCGCACCAGCAATTGCAGAAAGTGCAATGTCAAATCACAGAAGCGGTCGGCAAAGGCTTTCTGTAAGGCATCTCCGCGCTTTTGGGCAGGAATATGCGGGTTGCGCAATGCGGCATACAGCGCCGGCGACTGTGCCACCAAGCGCTGCAGCTCCTGTAGCTCTGCAAATACGACCTCAAGTTTGCCCTGCTCTGCCGCTAGCTCTTGTAAAGCCAACGCATAACGGCGCGCGAGCAAGTTGGCCGCGTTCAATTTTTTTCGCCCACTTTCGCCACTATCTCATCTACTAACCGGTGCTGATCCGCTTCTTGCAACGATTTCCCTATTACTTTACTAGTAGCCAGAATCACCATGCCGGCGATCTCCTGACGCACTGCCACTACTGCCTTACTTTGCTCGGTAGCTATCTCTTCCTTAGCACGGCTGATCATACGCTCATAGGCGGCGTCAGCCTCTTGCATACGCTGCTTTTGGTAATCGTCGCTAGCCCGCGCTGCTTTACTCATTATTGCAGTTACTTCGCTTTGGGTAGATTGTATTTTCTGCGTATACTCCGCCAGCAGCCTATCCGCTTCGCTGCGGGCAGCGGCAGCTTCCGCAAGGGAATCGGCTATGCGCTTCTCCCGTTTGGCCATCATCTCTCCCAGCGGCTTAAAAAGCAGTTTGGTAAGGACGCCCAAAACAACCAGTACATTTACAGCCTGGAAGAAGAAGGTCCAAAAATCAAACGATATCGGATTAGCCTGCGTCTGCGTGGCTGCTGTTGCTGCTGAAGCCACTACCGCCGACACTAACATAACCTACCCCCCTAAACAAAGCGCCCCCCACCCGCGTTATAGCGAAGCGGAGAGGCGCTCCATGCGCCAATGGCCGCAATACCAAGCGGCGCCGCTACAGCCGGAACGTGAGCAGTAAAGCGATCAGCCAAGAGAACAGTGTCAATGCTTCCATAAATGCCAGAGCGATGAGCAGCCCGCTGCGAATTTCGCTGGCTGCTTCCGGTTGCCGTGCCATGGCGTTCACCGCCGAGCTTGTGGCCCAGCCTTGGCTGATGGCCGAGGCGATGGCGGGCAGGGCAATGGCCACTGCTACTGCGATAAATCCTACGTTCATGTAAACTTCCTCCTTATGCTCGGGGCCTTCCCCGGCTAATGTCCATGTGTAGCTGTGGCCAGGTAGGTCACGGCGAGCATGCTAAATATAAACGCCTGAATGGAACCCATTAACACTCCCAAGGCCATAATCGGCACTGGAAGTAGCAGTGGCACTAATATAAACAGGATGCTAGTGGCCATTTTTTCGGCAAACATATTACAAAAAAGACGGATAGTGAGCGAAAAGGGCTTAACTAGCTCTTCAATAATGTTCATGGGGAGCAAAAGTATTATCGGTTCTCCAAAGTGATGTAAATACCCTATAAAGCCTTTTTGCATCACCGCTACCACTTGCACCAGAAAAATGGTGGTTATGGCCAGCGCGGCGGTCGTCATGATATCGGTGGTAGGCGGGATCATACCCGGAATGAACCACGATAAATTCATAAAGATAATAAAGGTGAACAGGGTGCCGACAATAGGGAGATACACCCGACCTTTTTTCCCGAGGCCGCCATCGATTAAGCTATAGTAGAACTCCAGAATTATTTCAAGGAGTGTCTGTGCGCCCCGCGGTCTTTCGCTGATACGGCGGGTGGCTAAGTACACCAATAGAAAGAGCAACGCCATAATAACCCAGGTATTCCGGACGGTCGAAGATATTTCCACCGGACCGAAGCGCCAGACTTCATGTCGCATAAGGTGATCCATAACATTGGCTATCTCTTGAATTTTTTCTTCCAAGATAGCCTGGAAAGCCTGGCCCACACTTACTCACCTCACAGGATTTTTTACCGCAATCCACAAACGGCCTATATAGATAATCATTTCTACTGCCAGAGTTATAAAAACGCCTATTACCACGTATTGGCCGAAGGGCAATGCCAGCATCAGAGCCGCCGCCGATATACCCAACCGAGCCAGCGACCACTTCATCGCCACATAGATGCTTGCCATACCGCTTTGCTTGGCAGCTAGATTGGCACTGCGTTTTGTCAGCCAGTAGTTAAGCGCCGCTGCCGGTGCGCCCGCTAGTATGCCTAGTA
>JBAYXX010000284.1:0-2691 GCA_041673345.1 Kiritimatiellia bacterium | reverse complement strand
CTGTCGCGTTCAATCAATTTATACGGAAACAGGATATTCTGCGGGCTGGGTCGCCCTTCCATGCGGGTGTGTATCACATCGACCACCGCCGCCGCCAGCGCCGGATAATCCTGAGTAATCGTGGTCTGCGCCGGCACGCAGTAGCGCGAGACCATCATGCGCTCAGAACTGAGCAACGAGACATCCGTGCCAATGCTCTTGCCATACAACGACAGGGCGTAGGCCGTCACAATGCCGCCATTGCCGCCGGGGCAAAACAAGGCGTCCACGCCTGCCCGCAACAGCTTGCCCACTTCCTCAATGTAATCATTCGGCCCCACCAGCCGAATCAACGCGTCCTCGCAGGGCAGGCCGTGCTCCTGCAAAGTCGCTTTGATCGCCTCCTGACGCAGCAGCGAATTGCTGTGCCCCGGCCAATGATAAATCAAACAGCCAATGCGGCGATGCCCCGTAGCCAGCAAATGCGCCAGCGCCAGCGCCATGCCCTGCCCCTCGTCCGAATGCACCGCATAGACATTGCGAAAAGAGGGCACTTCGCGGTCAACCACCACCAGCGGCGCCGCAAAACGATTGTCCCAGCCCTTCGCAAAGGTCTCGTCAATGCCCACCGTGACCACGCCGCAAAACTGTATGCTGTCCAAACGATCAATATTGTCCGCCGGCAAGATCTCAATGCGGAAATCGCGTTCCGCCAACTCCCGGGCCAATTCCGTCAGCACCATCCCGCTGTAATTCTCCGCCGGCACCAACACCCGCGACGGCGTGATCACCACCACATTCCGCCGTCGTACCGACAAGCGCGGATGATAACCGTGCTCCTTCGCTACCGCCAACACATGATCGCGCACATCACGACGAATATTAGGGTGATTGCTGAAAACCCGCGATACCGTCGCCGTCGATACCCCCGCTAAAGCCGCTATGTCCTGTATCCGCATCCGTTACTCCCAGCCTTGCGCCATTTGCACTCATTTGTCACGCAACGTGAAAGTAATCCGCTAAACCACCGCTGCAATGGCCGTATTCCGTCAATTTACAGAAACAAAAATAAGCGGGGCTATTGACATTGCGATGCGCACGGGTAAAGTACATTTTTATGGCATAAATAACCATATTAACATTATTATTGCAGTAAATATGTCAATACTACGCTGGATACAACAAGAAGAAATGATGGGTCATTCCTGCTTTTCGCTGCAGGATATCCAGCGTGCCTTTCCGTCGATGACGAGTCAGATTATGTTGAATGAACTGAGTCGCCTGGCGCGCAAGAAGATCATTACCTCGGTTCATAACGGTTTTTATGTGAAGGTCCCGGTTCACTATGCTGCGCGTGGCGAGGTCCCCCCAGTTTTTTATATTGATCAGCTGATGCATCACCTCGGGAAGCCTTATTACATCAGTTTGCTGAGCGCTGGCCAACTGCTCGGCGCCGCCCACCAGCGACCACAAAAATTTTTCGTCTTCACCACCTTCCCAGCCTCCAGCACCTCTTCCAGAAAGAATCCACACATCGTTTGGAACTATCGGCGCGACATTTTTCCCGAGCTGTTGTTAAGACAAAACAGCGAAACCGGCCACGTACTGTATTCGGGCGTCGAACTGACGGCGGTTGATCTGGTGCAGTACGAACAATTTGTCGGCGGTTTGCCCATCGCCGCCACAGTCATTTCTGAGTTATTGGACAAGGTGGATTATCTGAAGGCGCCACTCTGCCTGTTCAAAACGGCATCTTTGGCGGCTTTCCAGCGCCTTGGGTATATCATGGAAGAAATACTGGGTGGCTCAAAGCAGGCCGATGAGCTATACTGCCGCCTAAAGAAATTAAACATGAACCTTCGTTGGGTGCCACTATCGCGGCGACATGCTTTGTCCACACCTTGTCCCAAGCATACCAGATGGCGGCTGCTTATCAATACTGACATAGAGGCCGATGAGATATGATTAACCGCGCGGCGATTACTCAATGGCGCACGCTTGTTCCCTGGAATGAGAACGTTCAAGTCGAACAGGATCTGCTAATCTGCCGTTGTTTGGTCGCTATCTACAGCGACGAATTCCTCGCCTTGCAGTTGGCTTTTCGTGGGGGAACAGCCCTCCATAAACTCTATCTCAAACCGCAACCCCGCTATAGTGAAGACATTGATCTAGTCCAAATTCAGCCCGGTCCAATCAAGCCAGTGCTTCAGCGTCTTGGCGAAGTGCTCGCCTTCATGCCCGACAAAGTGACCAGGCAAAAACGGCATAACAACACTCTGCTGTTTCGGGTTGACTCAGAAATACCGCCGGTTGAGCAAATACGGCTGAAAATCGAAATCAACTGCTGCGAACATTTCACCGTTCTGGGCTTGGAAAAAATCCCCTTCGCGGTAAACAATAGCTGGTTCAAGGGGCAATGCGACTTGACAACCTACCGCCTGGAAGAACTGCTGGGCACAAAACTGCGTGCTCTGTACCAGCGCAAGAAGGGACGCGATCTATTTGATCTTTTTTACGCGCTGACAAACGCCAAGGTCTGCGCCGATGAGGTGATATCCTGCTATCGACGTTATATGGCCTTTGTGGTGGGACATGCGCCCTCCTACAAAGAATATGTCGCCAATCTGGAGCTGAAAATGCAGGATGTGGCATTCCGTGAAGATGTCGCCGCTTTATTGCGTTCGCCCATCACTTTTTCACCAGACGATGCGT
>JBAYXX010000283.1:0-2713 GCA_041673345.1 Kiritimatiellia bacterium | reverse complement strand
AGTGGGGTCTGTGCATTGTCGGTTCGGGGCTTAACATGCCTTCAGGGTGTTAGAAGCATGCGGAATGCGCTGTTTTGTCCGCTTATGGTGGACATAAGGGTGCTGTGGCGGTAACTTTATGCTTTGCGCAGGTTGGCGGGGCGGTGATTGCGCTGCGTGGATACGACCTGAACCCCACGACTTGTTGGGAGCTTGGGAAGCAGATGGGGCATGGGGCAGGATGGCGAGCTCGGTTGCTTGCGCTTACATAGCGACATGGGGTGATTATGGCCGACGCAATACATGAAATGCTATTGCAGAGCATCAAGGCTGCAGAAAGTCGCTATTACCGCCTTGTCCTGCTGGTAGGCAAAACCGGCACTGGTAAAACGGCGGTACTGCAGAACCTTGCCCGTCACTATGGAACTGAGCTGATCAATGTCAATCTGGAGCTATCCAGAGAACTCCTTGAGCTGACGCCAGTACAACGGTCGCTTCGCATGCCACGAATTCTCGGCGATCTTGTCAGCAGGTACCAGTCCCCTGTGCTTTTGGACAATCTTGAGATTCTTTTCGACAAAGACCTCAAACAGGACCCGCTGGGAGTGTTGCAGGGGCTCTCAAGGAACCGGACCATCGCGGCATCATGGAACGGGGTTACGACTGCAGGAAAGTTGCTGTATGCTGAATTCGGCCATCCCGAATACCGCAGTTATGATTCTGCTGATGCGCTGATCGTGGGCATGGACCACACGGCTACAATCATATCAGCTCAAGACACCGGAGGGGCAAGAGAACAATGAAGTACGGCGAGCTAATTCAATTCGACCCTATTGAGTCGGTCATTCAGTTGCGTGATGCGGACAAAACCAGCGCCGCACGCAATCTCGTGAGCTCCTACGTGATTTCCGAGGAAATGGCTGAACGCCTCACGCAGCTTGTCATTCCGCAGATACAGTTTGACAAGCCAGTCGACAACAAGGGGCTGCTCGTAGTTGGCAACTATGGTACGGGTAAATCGCACCTGATGTCGGTACTCTCATGTATCGCCGCCGATGCGTCCCTGCTACCTCTGGTGACCCACGCTGGCGTTCGCGATGCAGCCGAAGCAATTGCCGGTCGTTTCCAGGTCATTCGTTCCGAGATAGGCTCCTCCACTATGTCCCTGCGCGACATTCTGGTGGCTGTACTGGAAGAGCATCTCGACAAGCTTGGCGTGGACTACGCCTTTCCCGCAGCCAACACCGTTACCGGCCACAAACGGGCATTCGAAGACATGATGGCCAAGTTCGGCGAAGTATACCCCGAGCAGGGTTTGCTGCTAGTGGTTGATGAGCTGCTTGACTACCTGCGCTCCCGCAAGGACCAGGAGCTGATCCTTGATCTTAGTTTCCTCCGCGAGGTCGGCGAGGTCTGCAAGGACCTGCGCTTCCGCTTTATGGCCGGTGTCCAAGAAGCCATTTTTGACAGTCCGCATTTCTCTTTTGTCGCCGACAGCATTCGCCGGGTGAAGGCTCGTTTTGAGCAAGTCTTCATCGCCCGCAGCGACGTGAAATTTGTCGTCGCCGAGCGCCTGCTCAAGAAGACTGCTGAGCAGCAGACGAAGATCCGTGACTATCTGATGCCTTTCGCCAAATACTACGGCAATCTCAACCAGCGCATGGATGAGTTTGTCCGGCTCTTTCCGGTGCATCCCGATTACATTGACACCTTCGAGAGCATTACGGTAGTGGAAAAACGCGAGGTGCTCAAGACCCTCTCCCTGAGTATGAAAGGCATCATGGGCAAGGACGTGCCGCAGGACGAACCCGGGCTAATCGCCTTTGACAGCTATTGGCAGGCCCTCAAACAAGACACCTCGTTCCGCACCATACCCGATGTGCAGAAGGTCATCAACTGCAGCCAAGTATTGGAGTCTCGCATCGAAAACGCCATCACCCGCAAGCAATACAAGCCCATGGCGTTGCGCCTGATCTACGCGTTGTCCGTTCAACGCCTCACTACCGGTGATATCTACGCACACTTGGGTGCCTCCGCCGAGGAACTACGGGATCGTCTCTGTTTGTTTGATCCGCTGGTTGCCGAGATGGGCAGCGATGAACCCGACAAGGATCTCCTGGGACATGTGGAAACGGTCTTGAAAGAAATCCTCAAAACGGTCAGCGGCCAGTTCATCACTTTTAATACCGAAAACCACCAGTACTACCTCGACCTTAAAAAGAATGTCAACTACGATGCCCTGATCGACACTCGGGCTGACAATCTGGCCCCAGACCAACTTGACCGCTTCTACTACGAGGCACTCAAGCGGGCAATGGAATGCCAAGATACCACCCATATCACCGGCTACAAGATATGGCAACACGAACTGATCTGGCAGGAACGCAATGCCGCACGCTCCGGCTACCTCTTTTTCGGCGCCCCAAATGATCGTTCCACTGCGGCACCACCACGCGATTTCTATTTGTACTTCATTCAGCCCAATGAACCCCCTCACTTCAAGGACGAGAAAAAAGCGGATGAGGTCTTTTTCCGCCTGAAGGCTGCAGATGAGGAGTTTCAGACTTCGCTGAAACGCTTTGCGGCAGCGCAGTGTCTTGCAACCTCCTCTTCGGGCGTTGCCAAGGACACCTACGAGACAAAAGCCAGCAGCTTCTTGAAAACTCTGACCCAGTGGCTGCAGAAGCACATGGCCGATGCCTTCGATGTTACCTATCAAGGCCGCACCAAAAGC
>JBAYXX010000282.1:0-2717 GCA_041673345.1 Kiritimatiellia bacterium | reverse complement strand
CTAGCCCCGCGTAAACTCTCAAACCAGCCGGTTTTACGGGTGCGCAGTACGCTGTACCTGTATATACGCCCGCCGACTTTCACGGCCAACCAGATAAAAACTATAGTAAGGAGCACCGATAATACAATTTCTATAATCGGAACGCGGCTCATGATGATGCGGGTAAACATCACCATCGGTGTAAAAAAGGGCGTCAGGGAAGCGATGCGCGCAATTGTGCCAGACGGATTGCTTAATGCTGCAAAGGCCAGAAAGTAGGCGATCATCATCAGCATCATCACCGGCATCATCGTCTGGGTAGCCTCTTCCTGCCTGTTCACCATACAACCGGCTGCCGCAAACAATGCTGAGTAAGCCAAATAACCCAGCACATAATAGAGCAGGAAATATAGAATATTAGACGGCGCTACTGCCGAGAGTTGCAGTGGCACGCCTGCAACGTTTAGATCTGAAAACATACCACTTCCCCACGATACCACCAATCCCACCGCTACCCACACTAGGTATTGTAGCAGCGAAGCAGCTCCTAACCCGACGATTTTCCCGGCCAGCAACTGAGTGGGGCGAACAGAGACCAACATCATCTCCATCACGCGGGAACCCTTTTCGGCAGCCACCCCGCTAGTGAGAATGCTGCCATAACTGATCATAGTAAGATACAGCATAAACAAAAGCAAATACGCCAGTGTTTGCGATGTAACCATTTGACTGGTGTTTTGGTAGCGGTTATCCAAATTTATTATCTGAGATAACACGGGAGTCTGTAACGCCAACGCTTGCTGCGGCGTTATTTGTAAATCCGCCTGCCGCCGTGTTATAGCACTGGGGCGGACAACTTGCTCTACCCCACGCATAAGATTGCCACCCAAATTTTTAGCCGCCAGCGTAAATACCGGCTCGGCGCGCCCATTAGTTGGTGGCGTTATTAACACGTACGCTGAAATGATACCTGCTTCTACCTGGGCATTTAATGCATCTTGTTGGGGTGCGACATCGTCCGGCAAAGGCTTAAGAGTAATATATGGCCTATTGTCCTTAGGTATCGCTTCTAATGTAGCAGACAACTCGGTGTACATGCCGCCCACCTGATCGGCCACTACCACTACAGAGGCGGATTTTTTATCTGCCCAACTAATAATAGTAGGTAAGAACGAGAGTGACACCAATCCCAATAAGCCGAGGAGCGTGGTCACCATGAAAACCTTAGTCCGCAACACCTGCTTAAATTCGCGTGTGGCGATGGTCTGCACCGCGTTCATATACTTTTGCTCCTCGCCATAAGCGCTTCTTCCTGCTGATCGGCAAACTGCGAGACTCGGGCGATATATACATCCTCCAGGCTGGGATAGTCCACAGAGAAGTGGCGGATACCTCCTCGTTGCGCCAACAAGCGCAGGAGGCTATCTACATCGGCGCCTACCTGGAGTTGGTACCGCCATTCTCCCGACCCGCCATCCATTAGGGAAACGCCCGCTACACCAGCTACGCCCGGTAAGGGATGTGCCTGTGATATGGTGTGCTCATCAGTTTTTAGTGTTAACACTTGAATGCCATTCAGGCGGCGCACTTCGGCAACAGAACCAAGCTCCAAAGTGCGGCCGCCAGCAATTAAACATACATAGTCGCACAGTTCCTCCACATTTTCCATCTGGTGGCTGGAGAAGAGGATGGTTGAGCCCATTTGGGACAACTGCTTTATCGCCCCCTTAAAGAGGCGGGCATTCACCGGGTCCAACCCACTGAACGGTTCGTCGAGAATCACCAGTTGCGGGCGGTGCAACACCGCCGCCAGAAACTGCAGTTTCTGGGCATTGCCTTTGGAGAGTTCATCCACCTTTTTGTTGAGAACATCAGCCAACTGCAGTTGCTCGCACCAGTAGGCGATTTCGGCTTCCGCAGCGCGGGCGTTCATACCGTGCAGTTGGGCAAAGAAACGAAGTTCATCGCGCCCAGTCATTTGCGGATACAACCCGCGCTCCTCAGGCAAGTAGCCGAAACTGCCCACCGGCCATTGCGCTACCGGACGGCCATTCCAGGTGATGTGACCGCCATTGGGATCGAGTATATGCAGAATTAAGCGCATGGTGGTGGTCTTGCCGGCGCCATTGGGACCAATTACTCCCATTACTGCACCTTTGGGAGTCTCAAACCAGACATCGCTCACGGCTTGTACTGCGCCAAAGGCTAGGCGGACATGCTCAACACGCAGGCTCAATCGTACAACTCCTTCTCAACCAGATCGTTATACACAAGCCACGTTACTACATTCTATACTTCGCCGAACTCCGCCTGATACGCTGCGGCGAGCTTGCTGCCCCAATCATCGATAGGCTCCAGTCGCCCGATGAAGAAGCGGAGTACCGGCGGCTCGTCCTTAAAACGCAATCCGCCAATAAGGCGCCGATGCTGGTACAACCAAGCTAACCTATCTACCACATACTCAATATGCGCCATGGAAAAAACCCGCCGCGGCACGGCCAAACGACAAAGCTCCACATCAGATGGAACTTCGTTGCCGTTTTCATCGCGTTCCATAGAAATACTGCCCCGCTCCATGCCGCGGGCGCCGGAGACAATGTACAACGCTGTGGTGAGTGCGCCTGCCGGATACTGCAATTGCGGAATGTGACTGCAGAACTTCATAGCGTCTACATGCCCTGCCAGCCCGCCCGGAGGCGTTACGGCTGGAATACCGCGCTCCCCCATCCGCTCTACAA
>JBAYXX010000281.1:0-2755 GCA_041673345.1 Kiritimatiellia bacterium | reverse complement strand
AATGAGTTCCATAGTTATCCTCCTGAAATTTTTTGGCTCCTGCCGATTTATATTATCGCAAAAGTGATGCCAAAATGCAAATTAGTTTTTTTTTTCTTGTACCCTGCGTATTCTGGCGAAATCCGGCCAGTCATTCTGATTTAATCCGGCCACCTGTTCTGGTCGAAACCGGCCACCTATTCTGATTTAATTCGGCCACTTTTTAGCACTTTCCAGAATCAGTGGCCGAATTGCCAGAATGGGTGGCCGAAATGGCCGGAACGCCTTGCTGAAGCGCCTAACAACAAATTGACCGGACATGTATCATAAAGCCTTCAAGGAGAATATACATGTCCAGAAAGCCAATCAGCATGAGAAAAATCAAAGAAATACTACGATTAAAGCTTGAGTGCGGCCTATCTGACCGCAAGGTAGCAGCAAGCTGCAACGTTGCAAGAGCAACCGTTCAAGAATACTCCGGCCGGGCTCAAGCCGCCGGTTTATCTATTGATCAGATCAATTCAATGCCGGAAGAGGAGCTTGATCAAAAGCTTTTTCCTTTAAGGCCGCAAAGCAATTCTGTAATCCCTGTTCCAGATTACCCTCTTATCAGCAGCGAACTGAGAAAGCCAGGCGTGACTTTGCAGTTGCTCTGGGAAGAATACGTTGAAAAGCATCCAGACGGCTACAGCTACAGCCAGTTCTGTCATCTCTACAGGCAATTTGCCAGAACCACCGATATTACAATGCGACAGGTCCATAAGGCTGGCGACAAGGTCTTTACCGACTACAGCGGAAAGACTATTGAAGTGATTGATCGTGAAACTGGTGAAGTTCGTAATGCCGAGATTTTCGTTGCTGTTCTTGGTGCAAGCAACTATACGTATGCCGAAGCTACCTGGACGCAGTCACTTGAGGACTGGGTAGGGTCTCATGTTCGAACTTTCGAGTTCTTTGGCGGCGTTCCTGCGGTGCTTGTTCCTGATAATCTGAAAAGCGCAGTAACCAGGGCATGGTTTTATGATCCCGACATCAACCCCACCTACGCAGAAATGGCTCGACACTACAAGGTTGCAGTGTTGCCGACCAAGGCGAGAAAACCACGCTATAAGGCCAAAGTTGAAGGTGGAGTTCTGATCGTTCAGCGCTGGATTCTTGCTTGTCTGCGCAATCGTCGCTTTTTTTCTCTGACAGAGCTTAATGGCGCAATTCGCACCCTGCTTGTAAAACTCAACAACAGGCCATTCAAGAAGCTTGAGGGAAGCAGACAGAGCCTTTTCGACAGTCTTGAGAAGCCAGCGCTACAGGCTCTTCCGGAGCAGCCACACGAATTCGCTTTCTGGAAAAAGGCGACCGTAGGCTTTGATTATCATGTCGAGTTCAAACAGCACTATTACAGCGTTCCATACGGTCTTGTCCGACAAAAAGTTGAATTAAGGGCTACTACGCATACTGTAGAAGTATATCATCGCGGCAGCCGAGTTGCTTCGCACATGAAAAGCACGGCTCAGGGCAAGCATTCGACAGATCCAGAGCATATGCCACAGCACCACCAGTTCTGCAAATGGAACCCGCAACGACTAATCGACTGGGCCGATAAATGCGGTTCTAATGTCGCTCAGGTAATAAAGCACCTTCTCAGAAGCAAGGCTTACCCTGAGCAATCTTTCAGAAGCTGCCTCGGCATTCTGACCCAGTCATCAAAAGTAGGCAAAGAAAGGCTTGATGCCGCATGCAAGAGAGCCATACATTTCGGCTCCTTGCGCTGCAAAACTATAGTGAGCATTTTGCTGAACAACCAGGATCGACTGCCATTACCTGATGACGCAGAAGAAAAGACGATTCCCGAGCACCGCAACATACGCGGCTCTGAATTCTACAAGAATGTAAACTGAGGTAACAAATAATGCTATACCAGCAAACGATAGAATCACTTCACAAGCTGAAACTGACCGGCATGATCAACGCGCTTAAAGAGCAGCAGCAGAATCGACAGTTCAAGGAAATGTCATTCGAAGACCGCTTCGGCATGCTCGTTGACAAAGAACTTAATGAACAGGAAAACAGACGCCTCGATCTCAGGCTTAGACAGGCCAAGCTCAGACAGACTGCCGCCATAGAAGATGTCGATTTCAGAACAGCCCGGGGACTGGATAAGAGCCTGATACTCGAGCTCTCCACATGCGACTGGTTGCGCGAGCATCAGAATGTCCTGATCATTGGTCCAACCGGTGTGGGAAAAAGCTTTCTGGCTTGCGCGCTTGCGCATAAAGCATGCAGGGAGGGCTTCACTGTGCAATATCACCGCACCAGCAGGCTGTTCAGTGAGTTGGCGGTTTCAAGAGCAGACGGCCGCTACCTGCGACTGCTTAAAAGCCTGGCGCGAGTTGACCTCATAATTCTTGACGACTGGGGTCTTGAAATACTGAACAAGGATCAACGCGGCGATGTGCTTGAAATATTCGAAGACCGCCACAATCGCAAATCTCTTGTCATTACCAGCCAGATCCCATTCGAGAACTGGCACTCGCTAATTGGAGAGGCCACACACGCAGACGCTATCCTTGACAGGGTCGCTCATAACGCTCACATCATCAATCTGGAGGGAGGCACAATGAGAAAAAAAATATCAAAAATCTCTAAAAACATCTCTGGAACATAATTCGGCCACTATGGTAAAATTACTCCGTTGTCGTTGCTTCAGTCAAAAAACCGGCCGAATTATTCCGGAACGGGTGGCCGAATTAATCAGAATACGCACCTAGCGTTATGGCTC
>JBAYXX010000280.1:0-2756 GCA_041673345.1 Kiritimatiellia bacterium | reverse complement strand
CCGCCAGCTTCAGCCCGGTCTCCGAGCGAATACACTCACGCACGGTGTGATTCATTTGCCGAAAAGTGTTTTGGACCCGCTCCTCTGCATCAGACGGCACCAGTGGCTTAACAACATTGATTGCCATATCCTGAAACAAATCTATCTGCCGTTTATCATCCCAGCTCATAACGGCAACTCCTGTGTCACGTAAGGCGCTTTCGATTCGTTGACCTCATCCGCTAGCTTCTTTTTCTTAGCTCGCCTGGCACTTGCCTTTTGCTTCTTGTCATGCAGCCCGGCGGCGGCCTCTTCGGCGTAGCGTTCGTGGTTGAGTTTCAGGAGGCGCTGGAGGATTTCGCGGCGGGCGTCGGGGCTGATGGTGAAGCGCAGGTTGTCGTTTTCGGGGAGGTAGTCAACCTCGTAAAAGTCGTGGGCTAAATCAACCTCCTGATCCCAGCCGTAGGCCTTTAAAACAGCTTTGTCCATCTCTATATGTCGCTGACGCAGTGCCAGAATGGCGGCCTGGGCGGCCCCGGCGTCAAGGGCGACGACCTTGCTCGCCTTTACTACAGCGTCTAATGCCAGATCGCGGGTATGGAAAAGATTGTAGGTTTTGGTCAGGCCAAGTTGAAGCTGGAGCATCAGCTGCTTTCGCTCCTCGTGATACCTCTCCCCAATCAGCGCGAGATGTTCAATTCCTGACGTTGCAGGAAATGGGAAGTTACTGAAACAATCACTCGGTGAATAGCGAAGATCGCGTTTCAGACAACCGCTGTATTTACGCGCCCAAGCGTCATGCAGTGTTGACTGTAGCACCGCATACTCGGCAAAAGAGTCGGAGCAAAAGACATAAATCGTGTTTAGAAAAATCCACTCCGTTGGACAAGCAGAGAAGTTCAGATACTTTGTAGTAGCAGCGGCCACAAAACAGTATGGGATATTGCTAATCAAGGAATAAAGCTCTAATCTTGGTCTTAGATGCCTCCACCAATAAACTCTACCCGTTTCATCCTTCTGCTTCTGACGCGAGGGAAGAACAAGCTGCTGTACACGATCAAATGGAAGCGTATATTCCCTTGCCCGAGATTCTGTCCAATCGAAAAAATTGATAATTTTTCTTCCTGGCAACTGGTGAGGATCGTTGTTAAGTTCCTGACCATTCATGGTTGGAAAAATAACATCTGAATTTCGTGTATCCATGTAAATCATTTTGTCTGCTTCGGCATCATTAAGCAGGAATCCATCTCCAAGAAAAATAGTGCCTTGAAACATCCGTTCAGCATTTACTGCCAAAGGTAACGGATCACCAAGTTCTTTATAATCTTCCAGAAAAGCGCTAATGTAATCAACTGGGTGGTTGTTCAAGTTGCAGGTTGCCGACCAAGCTCCGCGATAGATAGACAATAAAGAGACATAAAGATTCGCGCGTCCAGGCCATTTAATTGCACCAACAGCAAAGTTAATGCTCCCCCCCTGCTCTAAAATAACCTCAAGCCCGTCCTTCCGCACATCGCCATCTTTGATCGAGTTCGTTGTAAGAATTGAAACAAATTTTTCAGATGCAATTAACTCATAGTTGCGCCGCAGAAAAAACACAACCAGATCGTTTAACCCAGTAGGCGCATATTGATATCGTACCCATTCACAGAATTCATAACCATAAGTCCCGGATAATGCCTGGCCTCCCAAATATGGTGGGTTCCCTAAAATGCAGTCAAAGCCGCCCGCTGAAAAAACTTCAGGAAACTCCAGAAACCAATGAAAGAATTTATTGCCGGGCTGATTTGCCACTGCCATGGCTTCCGCCACGGCTGGTCCGGCGAGCTGCAGTTCGCCCTTGAGATAACGGAAGTATGTTTCATCGGTAATGAGATATGCCTCTGTTTCAGGAGTTTTGGAGATAAAAAACTGGGCGACCTGCAGGTCGGCGACAATTCTAAGATTGCGGCGATCAGTGCTTGTCTTCCATTTATCATGGGCGGCCTGCTTTGCCTCGACCTCTTCGGGTGTACGCTCCGGCATGGCATCAACTTGGACCAGCGCATCCAAGACTTTGCGCAGGTCAAGCCCCACTTGCTCGCCATAGTTAATCTGCTGGCCAGCTTCGCGGTCTTTGCGCTGTACTTTGTTGTTCTTGCGCAGAAGCGCACACACACCTTTATCATCATTGGCAAGAGTCTTGAATGCTTCGTCCGGAATGCCGCGCTCAAGTTCATCCACTTTGGCCAGACCGACAATCGCGTTACCACATTTGATATGGTGATCCAAAAACCCGAGGGGCGCATTGGGGTTATGCGATTCCAGCCAGAGCGCGACTTTACAAAGCTCGACAGCCATGGGGTTCAGGTCAACGCCGTAGATGCAGTGGCGGATAACATCGCGCACGGCTTCACGCTGCGCCTTGGGTGAGGGCTGGTCTTCACCGGTACGTGCGACAGCCAGTTCAGTCGCTATCCGCCGGGCGGCACTCAGCAGGATGTGACCTGATCCGCAGGCCACATCACAGACAGTGATTGAGAGCAGTGCCTTTTCCAGCTCGGCTTTGATGTTCGCGTTCTTTATCTTTTTGGCGTTCTTTTTGGCCTCTTCAATCTTGCGGTTAATAACATGGTCCAGCGAGTTACGAATCAACGGTGTTACCAACTCATCCGGTGTGTAGTGTGAGCCGGAGGCAGCACGCTCGTCGCCCTTGACGAGCTTAAAGACAAACTTGTTGTTCGACTGAGTGACCTGCGCATCGTATTCCAGCAGGCCCTCGTAAACCGAGCCAAACT
>JBAYXX010000279.1:0-2765 GCA_041673345.1 Kiritimatiellia bacterium | reverse complement strand
AATTGATGGCGGTGGCGGTATTCTAATGCCCGGGATAATCGATGCGCATACCCACCTGGGGATACATGAAGAATCCGTCGGAGTGGAGGGCGCGGACTACAACGAGACTTCGAACTCTGTTACTCCTGATCTTAGGGCGATCGACGGCATATACCCAACTGATGTTGCCATTAATGATGCGCTTAAATCTGGTATAACGGCAGCTTGTGTCCTTCCGGGCAGCGCAAACGTCATAGGCGGCGCTGGTGTGGTCATCCACACATATGGCCGTATGATCGGGGAAATGGTCCTGCGTGAAAATGTGGGCATGAAAGTGGCATTCGGTGAAAATCCCAAGAGGGTGTACAAAGGTAAAGATAAGGCGCCCAGCACCAGGATGGCAACCGCTGCTTTGCTGCGTGAATGGTTGACTAAAGCGAAGTGTTACGCCGATAAGAAACAGCGGGCAGTGGAAAAGGGCGATGTATTCGAGATTGACCTGAAACTGGAGGCTCTGCTGCCAGTGGTAGCAGGAAATATCCCTATGCGCGCCCATGCCCATAGGGCTGATGATATTGCCACCGCAGTACGCATTGCGCAGGAATGTGGCGTGAAGATTGTGATAGAGCACTGCACAGAAGGTCATCTAATTGCAGATTTCCTCGCCGAAGAGCAGATTCCGGCAATTGTTGGTCCGTCGTTTAGCTCGCGCTCAAAAGTGGAGTTGCGGGAGAGGACATTTGCCACACCGGGCTTTCTGGATAGCGCAGGCGTTACAGTGGCGCTGATGACAGACCACCCTGTGATTCCACTGGAGCATCTGCCTTTGGTGGGAGCTTTGGCCGTAAAAGCGGGTATGTCGGAAGCGGCAGCGCTCAGGGCGCTGACTATTAACCCGGCGCGCATCTTGGGCTTGGGAGACAAATTGGGCAGCATCGAGGCGGGGAAAGATGCAGACCTTGTGTTGTGGTCGGGACATCCGTTCGATATGCAGAGTGTAGCCACCAAAGTATGGATAGCAGGTCGTCAGGTCATTTAGCTCGTGACGTAAATTACCCATAAAATTCCAGGTGTGAGCGGATTGCTGTGACGCGCATAATACGGGTGTCAGGCGATGTGGTCACTTGGCGGAGGCTGCAAGCCTTTTCGCACAACACTGCGCTCCATTATACGGCGCCTGACTCTTTGGCCGGTGGGGGAAATATCCCTTACCGGCCGTTCTATTCGAGTAGGAGGGATACCATGCGCCGCTTGGTGTTCATTGGATCCACAGTGTTGTTAGGCGTTTTATTAATATTGGCTTTAGCTACGGTTGTCCCTGATACTTCGGAACAACCGCTGGGGCAACAAACGGAATTCAAGACAGATGCGAATGGCCGTGATAGCGGGGATGACGGCATCGCTAATTTGCACACGGGCACCGCGATTGAGGTAAAAACAGCAGCCGAAAAGGCGCCTGGTGTGAAAAGCGCCTGGCCGGTGCTGAGCGGCAATGATGTAACCATCGGCATTGAGAAGACGGCAACGGCTGATGATTCTGTAACTGCCGCTGTAGCACAGCAGGTTAAGTCGGATGTAGACTGGATAGACGAAGTGACAGTAGCGGTGGATTCTGCCAGCGTGCAGCGGCTGCGGATATTGTGGCAAGCACAACCGTAGCAAGTCCAGCATGTATGAAGATACGTCGCAGTATGCGGGCTAATAATTAGCCCGCCGGGACATTTTACCCCAAAACCCAGGGACATACGACCCCTGCCTAATATAGGGACCTGTGGAATAATGATGGATGACCTTGCAGGCCGTGACATTGGCGCGCAAGGATATCCATTATTTGTGTTGGACGGAGGGTGACAATGCAAGCAAGTTTAATGCTATTGGCGCCCCTTGGCTCCCTGCTGGCGCTGGCTTTTGCCGGCTTCCTAGCAGCCAAGGTGCGTTCCGAGAGCGAAGGCACTCCTGATATGGTGGCTATTGCGGAAGCAGTCCGCATCGGCGCCAGGGCTTATCTTAAGCGCCAGTACACAGGGGTGGCGTATTTCTTTGCGGCAGTACTGGTTATTATGCTTGTCATGGTTAGAATGGATTACCTAAATGTGTTTGTGCCGTTCGCATTCCTTACCGGTGGTTTCTTCTCTGGCTTGGCCGGATTCATCGGTATGACCATGTCTACAGCTTCTGGTGCGCGCACGGCCAATGCCGCCAAAAGAAGTCTAAACGGCGGTCTGCGTATCGCCTTTTCCGCAGGTGCAGTAATGGGCCTTGTGGTTGTCGGCCTGGGCCTGCTGGACCTGTCATTCTGGTACTACCTGCTTCAGTATGTATATCGCGACACCGAAGTTTCCGCACGTATTATCATTATTACCAGCACCATGCTCAACTTTGGCATGGGCGCCAGTTCCATGGCACTATTTGCTCGTGTGGGCGGCGGCATTTTCACCAAGGCTGCCGATGTTGGCGCCGACTTGGTTGGTAAAGTTGAAGCTGGCATTCCTGAAGACGATCCCCGCAACCCGGCAGTTATTGCTGACAACGTGGGTGATAATGTAGGCGACGTAGCCGGTATGGGCGCCGACCTCTATGAATCATATGTAGGTTCTATTGTGGCTACCGCAGCATTGGCTGCATCAGCCGGGTTATCCTTGAACGGCGTTACTACGCCTATGATTATGGCGGCTATCGGCGTTGTAGCCAGCATTATCGGTACATTCTTTGTCCGCTCTAGCGAAACGGCCACACAGGGTGAATTGCTAAAAGCTCTGCGCAAAGGCGTTTGGGTGGCAGGCGGT
>JBAYXX010000278.1:0-2791 GCA_041673345.1 Kiritimatiellia bacterium | reverse complement strand
GCCATGGCGCCCACAAACTGCCGGGCCGAATCGCGTGCCAGTTGCGTATCGGTATCCAATGTGATCACGTACTTCACGTTCGATAAAACCGCGGTTTCACCGACGACGAGCGCGAAGCGATCACCAGTGATACCATGTGTTTTGTCGCGAAGGAGCCCATTCAAATCCGCAAGCTTGCCGCGCTTGCGCTCGTAACCCATCCAGATCCGGTCTCTTGGATTCCATCGGCGCGGGCGATGAAACAGAAAAAAAGTATCGCCTTTTGAGCCCCGGTACTTTCCGTTAAGCTCTTCAATCCTCTGCCGGGCCAGCCGCAACAGCGGTTCGTCCTCCGGCAGCGTTTCTTCGATGGCGTCACGAAAATCAGTAAGCAGACCGAAGTGAAGGTGGTCATCCTGATTTGCAAGGAAACGGACTTCAAGCGCCTCGATCAGGTCCTCGATGTTTTGACTGCTCGTGAGCATTGTCGGAACCACAACCAGAGTACGCAATTCCTCCGGGATCCCTTTTGAAAAATCCATACGCGGCAACGGATGCGGCGACGCCAGCAACGTTGCCAGCCAGTTCACCAGGGCTACCGCCAGATGACTGGCGCACAGAAGCGAGAGCAGTCCGACCAGCACGAGTGCCCAACCCTGCACCCCGTCGGCATATGCCTTTGCCGCTAAGCACCCGGCATAAATCGCCGTCATCAGCAGAATGGTGCCTGCATACAGAAGCAATGGGAACAGGCTGCTGACTCTGCGCAGAACCTCAGCAAATGAAAAGCGCGCCTCCGACATTCGTTCGAGCTTCGCCAATCCCTCGTCGATCAGGTAAAAGCCGACGTGCGCCGCTCGGTCGTCGCTGCCTTTCCGACCCGCTCCTTCATGCGCCAGCTGGATTGCTTTACGCGCCACCTCGCTCTCGGAGTGCGGACTGCGCTTCGCGACCTTCTCCACGACGTGGCGGTAGCGATCACGGGTAGCAAAATCCATCTTGCCGTAGACACCCCCAGTATCCTCACCCAGGGTCTGCTCGACAATGCTCAACGTCTCGACGAACTCGCGCCAGTCCATCTCGCCCAGAAAACGGAGACTGCCGATGCTGTTGCTCATTGATACCTGATTGGCAGCCTGTTGTTGGTTCTCCGAACGCACCAACTGTTCAATGGTCAGGCCGGCCTCGGACAATCGATGTTCAATCCAGGTGAGCGGCAGTGCCAGCGCAGGCCCCTGGCCCTGCAAGAGACGCGTGAACTCCGCAACAAACGAACTCACCATGGGAGGGTTCGACCGGACCATATCAGCTATCACCAGAATCAGGCTCTTCGGGTCCTTCGCAGCGATCTCCGTCATCTGGCCGGCCCAATATTCGGCGAGATTTCGATCGATCCTGACGGCGGCAATCCGGGCGGCAATCCGCCGAAGATTCTCGAGCAGCGCCAGACGCAACATGATGGGGATGGCCCAAAGTTCGCCCAGTTTCAGGGTGGTTACCGACTGGTAGGCGGCTACGAAACTGCTGAGGTTTTCCGGATCCACCCGGCCATCGCCGTGCGAAATCGTCTCAAGAGCGATGTCATACACCCGCGGAAGCCCAGCCGATGGATCGTTCCGTAAGTACGGCAGCTCACGGCTATAACCCTTCGGCAAGTGTCGCTTCGCCGTTCGAATCTGTTCCTCAATTAAATAGAAGTTGTCAAGCAACCATTCCCCGGCCGGTGTAATCCGGCGCTCCGCCTTGACGTCTGCGGTCAGCAGTTTGTGGGCTTCAAGCAGGAGACTTTCATTCTCGGCCAGCCGCGCCAGAAGGCGGTCCCGATGGCGTCCGGACTTCAACTGGTGAACACCTGCTAATATCTTGCCATGCTGCTTCATCTGATCGGCACTGAACAGTTCCGATCGAAGGGGCAGTTCATCGGTGACATACTTGTGTGTCAGTTCGCTTCCGCAACGGCGCGCCCACATACGGGAAAAGATCCCGAGAACGGTTTTACTGCTCAACTTCATTTTTGATGTCTCCTTCTGCCCGATCGAAAGCGGTCTCATCCATATCAGAAACGGGATTAACCCGTGATGAGCCTGTTTTCCATTTTCCAGTAAAAATACTTACTTATTTCCCTGGCACAAAATGTTTTCAGGCATCACCAACCAGGGCCATCTGTGCTTCAGAGATATGGGGTCATGTCTTCATTTTTGGCATGATCTCTTCCGCGTAAAAAACGACCGCATTTCCCATCATCGTTGAGCTGTAACGGGAATCAATTCGCAAGGGCGACCAGCTTCCCGCTGAGAAGACTGATATGTCCCATCTCCTCCCCGATGATCTTGTCCAGCTTGTTTTTCCCCATCTCGTCAGGGACCATTTCCTTCATGCCGAGATAAAATAAAATAGAGTCTTTTTCCGCCAGAATCGCCGCTTTCAAAATTTCTTCCATCGATGTGGTATCGATCTGTTTCTCGAAAAACACCCGGGTATCGGCAAGCGCCCTGAGGTACTGTGCCGCCTGATTTTCCGGATCAAACACCGTTCCGGCTTTTTCCCGGCCCGTCAGAGACGCTCTCAGATCGACAAAGATTCTTTCATGCTCGTCCTCCATTTCAGCCAGACCCAGCAGAAGCTTTTGAGACTCCTCATCAGTGACATCTCCGGCAGCCTTCCGGTAAAAATGCGCACCGTTTTTTTCGATCTGTACAGCCATTTCAAACACGTCATCCGCATTAAAATCGTAAACCATTAAAGTTATCCTTTCATTTTCAGTCAGTTCCGGCTGAACCGGATAGAATATTATTATTCTTTAAACTCAAAC
>JBAYXX010000277.1:0-2801 GCA_041673345.1 Kiritimatiellia bacterium | reverse complement strand
AACCCGATGTTCACCTGACAGTGGTTGCCGAGGTACAGCGGATCATGAGGCGCTGCGGCATAACCCTGATCTCCGAGTGCCTGTATGTTGCTCCAGTCGCGCAGCCAGCCCAGCTGCGCTCGCGGCGCAGAGAGCCATTGCCGCCAGTCAACCAAGGGCCGATGGATAAGTTCACGCACATCTATGAGACGCGCGCGAATTTCCGTCAAATCCAAGCCTTTCTAATGCTGGTCGAGGAGCTACCCTGGCGCGTGCAGCTGCGCGACCTCGCCCTGCAACCTGAGGCCGGCGGCACTGCCACCCTGACCTTCAATTTCAGTCTGGATATCTTTTATTTAAAGGAGACGAAGTAGAGATGCTGAAACCACTGCAGATAGATTTGCGCAAGATGAGCATTGATCCAAAGGTAACCGGGTTGATCAGCGCCGCCCTGGCCCGTAAGCTGAGTGTGCTTCCAATCGCGCGACGGGTCAACGACGGCGCGGAGTCGCTGCTGGTGGCCTTTCGTAACTATGAGGGCGAGAGCCAGCAGGAACGCATGGAGAGCATTCTCGATGCAATTGACAGCGTGGAGCAGGCGGTCGATCTACCTGTGACCCCCTGCTTCGCCGAAGAGCTTGATTTTTTTGACCAGTTGCACCGGCGCATCTATGCTAAAGCCGAGATCTCCGCCGGGGTGATGGGCAGCGAAGCACTCTTTCACCGGATAATCAACAGCGCTCTGGTGCAACGCGCCTCAGATATTCACCTGGATGCGGATGCGGAGGGGGCGACAGTGCGGCTGCGAGTGGATGGCAAAATGCGCGAACTGCTGCGCCTTGACGACCAGGAGATGGCTGAGCTGACCGCTGTTGTCAAGCTGCATGCTGATCTCGATATCGCCGAGCGGCGCACCCCACTTGATGGGGCAATCTCCATGGATCTGGGGGGCGAGACCATCTCGATGCGGGTGGCAACCATCCCCACCCTGAACGGCGAACACCTGACACTGCGTATTCTGGCCGACAGCGGCACTGAAAGTCTGGTTCATCTGGAAGATCTCTGTCTGAGCGAAGATTATCTTCGACTACTGAAAAGCGCGCTCGCGGTGCCGAATGGTATTGTCCTGGTCTCTGGCCCGACCGGCTCGGGTAAGACCACAACGCTTTACGCCGCGCTGCGTTACCTGCGTGACCTGGGCGGGCGGCATATCGTCAGCCTGGAAGACCCGGTCGAGATGCCGCTGGCAGGGATAACGCAGGTTAAGATCGACGAAGGAGGCGAGCGCGTGACATTCAGCAAAGCGCTGCGCTCGCTGCTGCGTCATGATCCTGATGTGGCACTGATCGGCGAGATCCGCGACCAAGAGAGCGCTGATATTGCGGTGCGCGCCGCCTTGACCGGTCATTTGGTGCTCTCCACTGTGCACACCAACGACGCTGTTGGCGTGGTGACTCGTCTCCTCGACCTCGGGCTCCCCAACTACCTTGTGGCGGCCACGGTGCGTCTGGTCATGGCGCAGCGTCTTGTGCGTCGCCCAAGCCCGTATAGCCTTCAATGGCAGCCCGCGACGGAGGAGGAGTGCCTTTATATGGGGTGTGATCCAGCCGCGCCGCCGCAGCTGCCGATTGTCAGCACCTCTTCGCTCGATGGTGGCACCGGTTACGCCGGGCGTGTGGCAATTTACGAGATGGTGCCAATTGATTCGCGGTTTCGCGCCTTGCTAATGCAGAGTGCCACCGAGGAAGAGCTGGCCGCATACGCCTTCGGCGAGTGTGGGCGCTCAACACTGCGTCAGGATGGGATTGCAAAGGCGCTGCAGGGTATCACCACGTTGGATGAGGTTAAATCAGTTACCGCTGTGTTTTAGGTAAAAAATTTGTAGTTAAAAAAACAACGCAGCAACATTTTTTACCACCCATTTTTTACCTCAAAATGAATCCTCGCAGAGAGGCGGAGGTCGCAGAGTTAGAACTTTGCGCGGCAGGAATTAGACAGTGTCTTTCACGGTTTTATCAGTTTCGCTCTGCGTACTCTGCGGCTTCTGAACGGTGAGCATTACGAAAGATTTTTTATGGCGATTTTTAGATATGAAGGGGTGCAACGGGGCAAGCGGGTCGCCGGTTTTCTCTCTCAAGAGAACAGCCGGGCGGCGGCGCAGGCGCTGCGCACCAACCACATACGCGCCACGCGGCTGGTGGAGTGCAGGGGCGAAGAGGTTGAAGAGTTTGACAAGCTCACGGAGCGCCCGGGCTGGGAGATGACTCTGCTCAAGGTGTTGGTGCGCGGCGGTGCGGCTGAGCGCGCACTGTCGCAGGTTGCCTCGCTGCTGAAAGCCGGCGTGCCGATTATGAAGGCGTTGCAGCTGGCCGCGCATCTTTCGCCTTACTTTATCAAGCGCAGCCTCTACTGTGTTGCCAATCGTCTTTCAGGGGGTGGCTCATTGAATGTGATCATGCGCCGCGAGATGCCCTATCTGAGTAACATCACGTTGAACCTGATCGCCGTGGGAGAGGCCAATGGAACCTTAGAGGAGATGTTTGAATATGCCGCCAGCCTGATGGAGCACAGCCGCAAGGTTAAGAGCGAACTCCTGCAGGCCATGAGCTATCCCTGTCTGGTGATTTTGGCGGCAGGCGGCGCGATGTACTTTATGATGGAGAAGGTGATACCCAAGATCCTCAAGTTCCTGACAGCCCGCAATGTGCCTTTACCGACCATCACGCGGAATTTGATTACAAGCGTTGATTTTGTCAAGGCCTACGGCGGGTGGATGGCAGCCGCGCCCTTTATGATCGTGGCTACTATTTTTCTCCTGCGCC
>JBAYXX010000276.1:0-2804 GCA_041673345.1 Kiritimatiellia bacterium | reverse complement strand
GTTACGGGCGTGCAGGAATACTCAGCTGTGACCCTTGAACGAGTATGCGCGGCGCTCGGTATCCCCGAAGAGCTTGTTGGTAAGCGGAAAGGCTCAAGCGACGCCACCGCGGTATCACGTATCAATGCCTTTTTCAAGAAAATCCAGACCTTCCAGATGACCCTCGCGCAGGCTATCAACACGGCAATCATCGACCCAGCAGTCGGGCAGCCCGGTAAAATATGGATAGTGTTCAACGACCCAGACCCGACCGACAACTTAAAAGAGGCGCAGTATGTAGAGTCGCTCGGCAGGGTTGACCCGCTGGATGCATTCAGCGTCATGTCCGCCGAACAGATGCGCTCCCGGCTCGGTATCGATGAGGACGAATACCAGAAAGACACCACAGGAACAGAGGTATAATCGCGTATGGCAACCAAACCCATACGCAAATCCCCATTAAAACTAGCCGCCGTCCAGCGCCGGTATGAGAGCGCGCTCATGTCGTATTTTAGAAAATTCCGGGACGACGCGCTTGTCGCGCTCAAGTACTCGCGGGCACTTGAACAACCCCGATTTTTAGAACCTGAATTTGATTTATGGACGCTTGATAAACAGATGGATACTTATATCCAGCTTGATATCATGCGCCCCGCAGAGGCTACCGTTGAAGAGTATGACACTATGGCATACAAGCAGGGGTCTATTTTTGCGGAGCGGCAACTCAAACGCGTAGGTATATCTATAACGCTCGGGACGTCAACGCCAATCGATCAAAAGGTAATCCAAAACCTCGTCGCAAAGGACCTCAGCAACCTTAAGAACATCACGCAAACCATGAGCACGGAAATCATGAGGGAGCTTGCAGAGGGGAACAAGCTCGGCGAATCATACAGCAAAATGGCCGCGCGTCTGACTGACCGGTGGAGTGACATAGGCGTCAACCGCGCCCGGACGCTTGTTGTCACTGAGACGCAGGACGCCGCGAACAGTGCCGCAAAAACCCGATACGAGCAGGCAGGCATTGAATACGCGGAATGGCTCACCGCTGCGGACGAGCGCGTAAGCGATCAAGACAAAAACAAAAACGGGATAGTGTTTGTGCTTGCCGACGGGATCACATCGGGCGCGCTGCCGGGGCAGGGATACTCGCCGAACGACTCCGCCGTCTTGCCCCCCAGCCATCCTAATTGTAGGTGCGCCGTTGTCCCGTTGACAACCGCGGAAGTAAAGCGCCGGGGGCTGATATCATGACCTCAGGATGGCCGCTCACAGACCGTGAAAAACGGGTCATAGAAGAGATGCACGAAACAACATTCCCCTCGGTCATCGCAAATCATCTCGCGTCAAAATATTACGAGGAAAACAACGGGTCCCGCAGCGCGGGAGCGGTCCGGGCATACATCCGACACCTCAACCGCAAAAAATAGTTTTATCTTTTTTGAAACCGCGTGCGGATCATACTATCCCACGCCGCCCATGTGTACCGCGTGACCGGTCTCCCTCGAAGGTCAATGTTCTTGTCGTCAATATTGACATCCATCGACATCTTTCGCGTGTCACCGCCGAACGCCTCTATACGGTGCGGCAGGTTCTCATTGACCGCATGTCGGCGTACCCCGTTAGCGTCGAGCCAGTCTATCATGTGTTGCTCGGACACGCCATAGCGGCACGAGTGTATGACTATATAAAACCCGTCATCATACCAGCCGTTAATAATGCGTATAGCTCCGGGTATAGGCTCGTTCGTTGCCTCCGGGAAACATGCATCTCCGTTTGACATAATAGTCCCGTCGAAATCTATGCCGATAACCGGCGCGTGTATGTTTGTCATTACAATTTTAATTTAGTCTGTTTTGTTTTCTCACGATCCAAGAAATCATTCATTTCGTGCAGTGTCGAAAAAGTGTTTCCTCTTAGCGATTTGTTGTTGAAGTATGAGTGTTTGCTGATATCCTCGAGATTTAACATATAATCCCAGATTTCATGGTATTTATAATAAAGTATCTCGAGCGCTTCGCCTGATTGATACGGGCATATTGAGCACCCAAGGCGCTTAAACCCTATCTCATCCTCATATAATGGATGCGGCAGACCAACGCGATTTTTAAGATACCAAATGCTATTATCCGCGCTCCATCCCCATTCAATGAGAGGATACAGATAAAAGTTTTTAGGTTTCCCAATGGGGGGCATCATAATACGCGCCTTTTCGTTGCGTGTATAGCCTATCATAGAGTGCGCGCTTATTTTGTTGTATTTTTGATAAATCGCATCCTTTACATTACGATGATGCCAACACGCCCCGCATTGTTTAGGAACTCCGTGTATTTCCCCCTCATGCTGACCCGAACACCACGGCTTCATAAACCAGTTTTCAAATTTATATTGAGGTTTTTCTTTGGTTACATCTTCACGGATAATCTCAATGCCTATTTTTTTCTCGAAATTGTCAAGATAATCATACACCTCATAAAATTCGAGACCAGTTTCACAGAATACGATTCTGTCCGGTGGGGATCGTAATTCATACAGACGCGCTACCATTGCGCACGAGTTCGCATGTCCTGAGCAAAATGCAGTTGTTTCGTTTGTCATTACATAGTATTAGTGCACTATTTATATATATAAGTAGCGCCGATATACTAGTATGTCAACAACGACACAGACAAAAAACCCCTACCAGCAGGCATGGGACTATCAGACCGAACTCGCGAACATCGAGCTTGTCATAAAAGACCTGACCGCCGAAAAGGCGCACCTTGAAGCGCTTTATGAGAAAGCTTTGATTGAGGGTGAGGCGACCGGGCGTGACAACATCGACG
>JBAYXX010000275.1:0-2814 GCA_041673345.1 Kiritimatiellia bacterium | reverse complement strand
CAGGTCTCGGGTTTCCTTCTGGGCGTTGGGGTCGGTGCGCTGGTTGTAGAAACGAGCGAACGCAGCGATGTTTCCGGTCCAGTACCAGTTAACCTCTACCCCCTGAGGGAGGACGAAGCGCGCCTGTTCCGGGCAGATGCCGTTAGCAACCATACACTCGTACAGGGTGATAGCTCCCTCACACTGCATCCGGTACGCCGCAAGCCATATGTCCGAATGTGGGTGCCTCCCTCCGCTGCCCTGCTTCATAGAACCTTCGGGCTTCTCGCGGAAGTATTCCGGCATGAACAACACCGGACGACAGGAGATGTACCTGCGACTCTCCTCGTTCTCCGTGAAGCCTACCTTATGTTTGAAGCACTGCGTCCGAACCGGCACTGGCGCGGTCATACGGAGCGTGATGGAGGTGTGGGTGAACGGGGTCCAGTGCCCGTGTCGGGCCAAATAATGGATTAATCGGGTGTCCCGCTCTGACAGGGTATTCGGGAAGTCAGGGTTGCGGGGGTCCTCGACGAGTTGGCTCTCCTTGGCGAAGGAGACACGCGCCGCATTCACCACCCGGAGGTCATCCCCCATGTGATCGATGTACTCAGCCTTCATTAGAACTCTTCTCTCCCTTCAAAATCTCGCTCTCCTGTGCTTCCGGGACATCGCAAACCACCAATCTGTCGCTGGCCTTGTTGCGGCTGGCATAGACGGCGATGCCTACGTTGCGCCACCACGTTGCGGAGCAGTAGCTACTACCACTGATCCGCCCCTGCCGAATCACATGAGCCACATAGTAGAGCGCCTGGGCATCGCTCAAACAGCTACGGTTTTCGATAATGAGACGACTCACTCCTGCCCCTCCTGTTCAACTTCGATGTACATCCCGCAGAACACCAGAGGACCCGGCTCGCAGATACGATCGCGGAGGACCCCGCCGTACTGGGATGTCTCGCTCTTGAGTTGCTCGAACTCGTCTTCTGTTAGGACGATCTTCTCGATGCGTCGGCCTTCACGTGCGGCTTCGGCCAGTGCGTCGATGATCTGTTCGCTGATTGACTTGGCGTAGATGATTTCCATCGGTCTCCCCCGTTGATGTATTCCAGAAGGGCGCTACCGGCGGGGGTAACCCGCCAGTGCTTGCTGTAGACCCCATAACCTATATGGGTCGTGATGAGGCCGCGACTGGCCAACTCGGCTACGGCAACCGCGCGTTCTCGGGCGTAGTTGGATTGCACGGTGAAGGGCTGCATGTAGCACCGTTGGAGTACGGCCACTGTATGCTTGTTCATCCAGTTACCTCGTAATCAGTGAGTTTCTGCCCAGTTATCTCCTACCTTCGCTTCACCATCCAGAGGGCACCGCCAGTTGAAGTCTCGGCCAGCTTGTTGGAACGACCACACGGCGACCTCGGCAACCTCCTCAACCAGCTCGTCCCGTACCTGAAGCTGGGCCTCGTCGTGGATATGTGCGATCATTGCCCAGTCTTTGCCCCACTTATACCCACGTCTGGATAGTTCCCGGTACAGGTTGACCGTGGCTTGCTTGACTAGTAGCGCCCCAGCCGATTGCAGCAGTGTGTTCAGCGCAGCGTGTTCACTGCGAATGTGTAACTTGCGACCATCAATGCCAATCAGGTAACCGCGCTTCTTGACGGCAGCAGCTACATCTTCGCGCAGCCGCTTTAGTGCAGGTGTACGCTTCAGGAAGTTCTCCTTCAGCTTCTTCCCTTCCTTGGCTCCCTTGCCGATGATCTGGCCGATCTTTTCGTCACCGGCTCCATACCTTGTGTTCGACCGGGTTCGCTACTCCCCGGCCCGTTCTCTTATGAACTGCTACATGTCGCCATGTAGAGCAGACTATCTCATCACCCTTTCGGGTGCCGTGCGCTTCCACCCGCTTGGGTGTACTCCCTTTCGGGATAGTCGTTGCACCTTACCTATACGACAGTGGATAGTTATAGACGAGCGAAATGCTTGGCCGTTATGCCGCACACATCCTCAAGAAGTCTTCGTTGTCCATATTGGCCTTGGCGTCATTACAGCGCCAGTGCGCCCATTGGACGTTCCCTTCCACGTAACCCTTAGTAGGGTCTATGCGATCAACAGAGGCCGCGCTCCATCCTGATCCGATGAAGCCCAATTCTCCACCACAAAAGGCACAGCATCCCCTCTGGGAGTCCCACAACATGGTGAGATACTCTGTGCTGAGAGAAAACTCCAGCCCTTTGTTGTTCGCGTTTTTCTTACAAGATTGTCGTTTGTTTGAGATCGTACCTTTCTTGGTACGTCTGTGATTGAACTGTAGTTCAGCATTTGTCAGTGCCATAGGTTCTCCTAATGACACTGCCGTATAGGTCTTGGCTCAGGATTGTCTCTGTGAGATGTCCCCTGAATTCACACGGTTTTAGTTCCTCCAGTATTAAAGGAACGCATAGATAAAGGTTTTGGCTGCGTTACGGGTTGGCAGACCTGCGGCCTTCTGGTTCTCGGTGTGGATGTCACCTTCCAGCAGAATCTTGGCGTAGGCACCTCCGTCATACCGAGCCATGTAGTGGGCCAGACAGCGCAACTCCAAGCCAGAGGCGTCGGCCCCAACCTGCTTGAAGCCTTCGTCCACGCAGAATAGCTCCCTACACTCCTTCCCATAGGGCGAACCAACTCCCGGCACTTGCGCGATGTTCGGGTTCGAGTGGGTACACCGACCGGTCACAGCACCGATGGTGTTGACCGAGCCATGGATACGCCCGTTGCGCTCCAACTTGAGCCACGCCTGATCACCCTCTGCCAGTTGTCCGATGCGCTTCTCAATGAGGAACCGCTCGGACAG
>JBAYXX010000274.1:0-2819 GCA_041673345.1 Kiritimatiellia bacterium | reverse complement strand
CCTGCGCCTAACGTCTGAATTCAGCGGACGGCAAAAGCGCAGCTTTTGACGGTCCGCTGGAATGATTTGTTAGCCGCATTAGCCTTGCTCAGAAAACCGTTTTCCAGAGACCATCCTGAAGTTGTGTCACTAACTGGTCGGAATACTCATAGGGCATAGTCTGGATTGTTACAACCCTCCAAAAATCGTTACCTACCCGAACAACTTGAACATGCAGGCGGTTGCTTGTGGTGTCTACCATTTCCCCCGATCCTTGCCACGCTTGTTTTTCAGATTTTTCAAAATAGCGACCGCCATCTGAAAAACGCATATTTGCTGCCGTGCTCTTTCGGAATGCTTGGACGTAATCATCTAATGTAAAGCCGGGAGCATGTTCAACCCCAAGAATTACAACAGCGCGGTTAGCCCGTTCTGAAAACATGTAGATCTGCTGGCCATCAGCATTTTGTTGCGTGGAATTCTTCCACCTCGAATCAATCTTTGCGCTAAGACCGGTAGCCGGGTTTACCCAAGAATAGTTGTCCGATGCACTGCTCAGTATTGCTTCGCGCTGTGCAGCTTGCTCCATGCTATTTAACACCGCCATAACCACGAACAAACCTAAAAACGCTACCCCAAAGATAGACCTTCTCACCCACCCAATAGGTTTGGCGCGTACCCTATAGCCTGTAGATTCGTCATAGCTAGCTTGCTGTCCCTTGCCAAGCCTTCCCGATTGGTGAGCCATGGTGAAAAGATTTATCAATGGAAAACCAAGAGCAAGGCCTTTCACCCAAATCGCAAAGTTGCGGCCAAGATACTGACCAAAGCTCAAAGGTGATGCATCGAGTAACCCCACTTTTAATCCAAGAAGAGCCTTGCCCGGTGTGTTTCCAATGAGCCGATATATGGCTGCATCTAGAATTAGTGCGAATGGAAGGCACACTATCCCGAACAATTGACTTGCTCCGGGGCCATTTATCCATTCAACAAAACCGGCGGAATAGCGGCCCAATACGGCGCCGAGAACGAAGGCTACAAGCAAGGTTTCCCACCACATGTCGAATATGCGAGCGAAGAACCGCGGCCACCGCGCAGCCATAGGGAAAGTTAAGGGGTCGGTATTTGCTTTTGGTGGTAGCGGAGGTGGAACTGCTGCCTTTAGTGGCTGTAATTCTTCTATCTCATTGAGAGGAAGCCATGACTCCATGCCTTCCTTCCAGAGCATCGTTCTTGGACCAATCTTCCCTCTCTGAATGAGCGACGCCAGCTCTCCTTGCTCAAGAGGGCCGGTTTTCTTTTCCTTTTCTGCATACCACCAAGCGGTCATGTGATCTCCCTTTTGCGGCTAACGTGCAGTTAAGCGGCCGGCACGCTTCGTGCCGGTCCGCTTGAACTGCGTGTTAGAACGGTGGCCCCGCTGCCGACGGTGAAGCGGACCACCGCTCCTTGATTCTTCTTGTTCTTCGCGAGCTTGCTGGGCGCCGCTACACGTGACGTGACCACCTTTGCGGGCGCGTGCCGTGCGCGCCGAACCCGCCGTGCCTTCCGGCGGCACCCACGGAACCCACCACTGGAGTGGCGACTCCCGCCGAACCGTCGCTCACTGCCCAGGCCGAACCCTGAACGGAGCCGCCGGGCGAGCGAAGCCGCCCGGCGCTCCTCGCGCCCTGAAGCGCGAAATCAGCCTGGCTCTTTACCTTCGGCTCTTTTCGCCTTTGGCGCCCTAACGTGGAGCTCACGGGCGCTGCGCGGCTTTATCGCGCAGCGCCCCTTGGAGCGTAGTGTTAGAGCACGGTTTGCTAAGCAGGAAGGTCACCTTTGCGGCTGAAGTACCCCAGTTCCTTTGAGAACTGCGACATCAGTTCGTGATCCTGTTCACTTAGGACGCCGATCCACATTTTGAAGAGGCCAAACCCGAGAGCAACAGAAGGATCTTGCTGGCTCATCTTTTCTTCGAAGGCAGTAAGACTCTTGATGTACTCGATTCTTTCGCTCGTGGGCTTTTGACAAAACGCGTCTGGACTCCCGAACCGTTGAATGAACATGCTGTTTGCCATGTTGATGCTGTGACCGACCGCAATTTGCGTTATGTCGTCGGCACGGCGTAGCGCCCTTGTGAGCTTCTCAAACTCTTCACGAAGCTCCCTTCGCCCCGGTTGTTCTTTCTTCTTGAAAAATCCAAACATGCTCATGTTCTCCGTGCTCTAACGCATGAATTAAGCCGCGCCGCGAAGCGGCGTCGGCTTGAATGAATTGTTAGCTGCCAGCCCTTGCCGCCTCAAGCCGCTCGTCATTTGCACGCAGCCAATCCTCAAGTTGCGACATTTGCTGATGCCAAACCGCGTTGTATTCGTGTTCAAACGCAGCAAGAACGAATGCCGTGCCGGGTTCTTGCTCCTTGCCGAAGAACTCATGCCAGTTGTTTACAAACCTTGTCTCGTACTTCTCAGGATCGGTGGAAGAGTAGCCGTAGAGAACTCCATCATAGTTCGGGTGCGCACTCTCGCTCAGATGCTCATGCATTGAAACCATGCCGGGATGTACCTTCTCGGCTTGCCTTAATACCGTGAGAACATTGACTGCGGCCATAGAAGTAGCGCCGTTCTTTGAGCCCATGAGAAGTTGCTTGGTGATCTCATCAAAGTCGAAGAAGGAGATATCTCCGGACAGTACCGATCTTGTCTTCTGGTTGAGATAGATCAACAGTGCAAGTGTCTCGATGGCACTTCTAAGCAGGATGCGCGCTCCAAGAATGTGCTTGTGCTCCATCAGCAAAAGAACTTGCTGTCCAAGATCGTGCATGCGCCAAAGTAGCGCTTCACGGATCACGATACTCC
>JBAYXX010000273.1:0-2827 GCA_041673345.1 Kiritimatiellia bacterium | reverse complement strand
TTAAAGCGCATTGAACAGCAAATGTCTATCTCGCAGCCTGCTTCGACTTTTCCCATCCTGCTGGTTGGCGATCGGATGGTCTCTGGAGTTGCCGGTTTTTTTGATATTTTTGATGACGTGCCTGTACTAAGTCAGCAGATGCCCGAGCTCATGGAATTGGCGCCGGTCCTAGCCCAGCTCGGGCAACACCGCGGGGTCGTGGTTGACTACGCCCCCGCAGTTGTTGCTGGACAATCGGTTGAGCCCTTGCCGTCGTCGGCGGGTCCAGGAGGTGGGGGGCAATTTCTCTTTCTTGCCCAGAAGGGTTGTGAGCGTTGTTCACGGCAACTGCGGGAGTTGCGGCTATTGGCTGCCGAAAGGCCGGGGCTTGATGTTCTGTGTTATGACATTGGCACGCCGGATGGCCAGGTCATGCTTGAGCGGGTACGGCGGCGATTTGCCATACCGGAGAGTGATGAAAGCCCGGTGCCCATGGTGGTATGGCAAGACGGCTATGTGTCTCGTCGCTTGGCCACAATTGAGGAATTAGGGAAGGTAACCCTAACGGACAAAGACGCTTTTTGGATACAACCGATCACTGCAATTGAGCGTGAACAGCTGACAGTGAAGCAAGGGGCCTTGTTAGGTCGCATGACCCTTGCCGTCATCGTTGCTGCAGGTTTGATTGATGGATTCAACCCCTGTGCCTTTGCGACTTCGCTTTTTCTGATCGGTTACCTCATATACCTGAAACGCAGACCACGCCAGATACTCTGCGTCGGTGCTAGTTTTTGTCTGGGGGTTTTCACCACCTATCTACTCTTTGGTTTTGGCCTGTCGTTTCTGATTGACTTTTTGGCCAGCCTCACCTGGGTGAAAGCACTGCTTTACGCCGTGTTTGGCGCTGTATCGCTGGTATTGGCGGTGTTGCACACCCGCGATGCCTTGGTTGTGCGGCGAAGCGGCCGGGCATCGGATATGAGCATGGGCTTATCCATGCAGAAACACCGCCGTATTCATGACTACATCAAGCGGCTGACGACGGTTGAATCCTGGCTGATGGTTCCGGCGGCCTTGCTTTTGGGCGCCGTGGTTTCATCTTTGGAGCTTGCCTGCACAGGGCAGATATATCTACCGACCATCGCGGCCATCAACAGTGCCGGGGTCAATCTTCGCGCGGTGGTACTTCTTTTTCTGTATAACCTGTTTTTCATTTTGCCGCTGGCACTGATTACTGCCCTGGCTGCCGCTGGTATCGGCGTGCAGGCTGTTGCTCGCCTGGCAAAACGTCATGTGTTTTCGACCAAGCTGGCCATGGCGGGACTTTTTGCCGGGCTGGCTGTACTGATGCTTGTTCTAGCCTGGCGGGACCGTCCCTGGGGTGGACAAGAACGAGGCGCCAGCGTTGCCCGGAATTGTCTTGTTGCCTCTGCCCGGTAATGCCCCGTTCCATGCTACTGGCGGAAGTCCGCGGCAGTCAAAGCATGGCGTGCTTGTTTGCCGATCGCGAGGGCGGGTTCTCTGCCCGCCGAGGACAATGGAGTGCCGCAGGCATCAAAGCCTTATTCTGGCGAGGCGGGGACTACGTTGGTCGGTAATCGGTCAGTGATTGAGAATAGCCGGCTGCCAGTGCCGCCTCTTGACTGGCGGGACACTGGGCGTTTTTTGGGACACCATGGACGCTATGGACACCGCCGGTCAGTCCACGGCGTCCAAGCAGTCCACAACCGGTCCCCGGTGTCCAAGGCGTCCTTCCCCATGGTCCAGAAAGTCCCCACGGTCCAATCCATGGGACCATGCCTCATGAGTCCGTGAGTCCTCGCCCCAGTGCGCGCAGTCGTCTAGTCGTCCCCATGGTCCCAGTCGTCCTCTGAGGCAGGCCATTATCAACCGCTGACCAGTTACGTTGGTCGCGAGTGATAATGGCCTTGGCGTGTAGGCATTGCCTGACGCGGGTGATATGTTATTGACAGTTACGCGAGTGACTCTCTTTTTTTACCTGACTACGGCGATAGTCTTCGGGGCAACGTAAGGCCAACGATGGCGGGCAGGTAATAGAACGCATAACTAGCATGGACGTGATGACTAGTGATTCAGAGAGAGGGCGGGAAGCGAATGTCTGGGAGTTGCATGAAGTCGCATCCAGACTGCTGGCTGATTGTTGTTGTCGATAGGCTCGGCACGCGAGTTAATTTGAGTTTACAGGAGGATACCGATGAACAACTATCCACAGTGGTTGAGACCGAGGTTTCTATGGTTAAGTCTGATGTGTGTTGGTTTTGTCCATGTGTCAAGCCATGCCATTACTGAGGCCCAAATTGCCGCCGCTCTTGACAACCCGGTTGGCGTGACATTTGGTGTCGGGAATAACAAATGGAATGCCGACAGCAAGAGTACGTTCAAGGCGGGTGACGTAGCCAACATCCCAACGGTGGGACGGGGATATCTCTATGCCGACTCGCCCGCCGCGGCCAACATCCAGGGGCGCAGCACGTTTACCGTCAGGCTCCGCGGTGCTGGAACGCTGCTGTTTAATTATCAGGTGTCGTTGGATTACTGGAATGCTTCCGAGTTGATTGTTTATGAGGGTAATGCCCCCAGCGATTGGCTGTGGTCGGACGGCAATTGGTGGGACAAAGGCGACTATACGGCTGATGACTGGTGGATAGAAAACGAGATATATGTCGATGTCATGCGTTATACCCGTGACTTGACCTTTGCCATCGTGGGACCGGAAGTCGGGGATGATGAAGACGATGAGGGCAAGGATAACCTTCTTGGCAGGGCCTGGTTGGATAACTTTGTTTGGGTGCCGGAAACGGACGTTGTCATGCTTGAGATTGAGCCC
>JBAYXX010000272.1:0-2838 GCA_041673345.1 Kiritimatiellia bacterium | reverse complement strand
GCTCTAACTTGGATACGCCGGTCACGCCCCGCGGTTACAGACTGCTGCACAAGATAACACGACTGCCTGCGGGGGTAATCGATAACCTGGTGGCTCGCTTCAAGAGTCTGCCCGCTGTGCTCGATGCCAGCATTGGTGAACTAGATACAGTTGAAGGTATAGGCGAGGTGCGGGCTAAAGCCATAAAAGATGGCCTGCGCCGCCTGCGTGAGCAGGTGTTGCTCGATAGACAGATCTAGGCGGGAGTGTGCTATTTTTTGGGGCATGAATTACCAGAATAATTCATAGACTTATATAGGATGATGTGCGGCAATACTGCTAGCTTTACTCGAGTAGTGCTCTAACATTGACATTTCTCGCTCTAAATGTTAGAATATGTTGGAATACACCTGGGTGATGAGTGGAGGAAACAGCGCTTAAATGACCTTTCAAATAGGAGATAAAGTTGTATATCCGATGCACGGCGCCGGTACTATTGAAGCAATAGAAGAGAAAGAAATCCTTGGCGAAAAGCATCGATATTATATAATGCGCATGCCTATTGGTGATATGAAGGTCATGATCCCCATGAACAATGTGGCAGAAATTGGCCTGCGTCAGACTATTGGCCCTGTGGAAATCACACAGGTTTACGAAATATTGCGCGGGGAGCGCACAGGTATGTCTCAGAACTGGAACAGGCGCTACCGGGCTAATATGGAGAAAATCAAAAGTGGAGATGTTTATGAGGTGGCGGAGGTAGTCCGCAACCTTTCTATTCGCGATCGTGAAAAGGGGTTATCCACCGGCGAACGCAAAATGTTGGATAACGCTCGCCAGATACTTGTAAGCGAGCTTGTCTTGGCACAGGAAGTTAGCGAACAGGAAATTCACAACACGCTGGAGAGTCTGTTGTAGGCGTTGAATTTGCAGTAGCTAGCAGCCAGTAGCCGGGTCAGCGTAACTGCTAGGCCAATATCGGCTTGCTGGCATTTATTATTTTTACAGGTAAGTGATGAATTCCGACGGCTTATGCTGGATACCCTGACTAAGCAGGGGAGAAACCTGTTAAGGAAGGAGGTGAAAAAATGAACGCTGCACGCTTGTTAATGGCGGTTCTAGGCGGGTTGCTAGGGTTTAAAGGAGCTACGTACTTCTCGGAAATCGGCTTTTTGCCGGCGCCAAGCGCAGCGATGTGGGTGCTGATTGCCACTATTGTGGTAGGATCTTTTATCGGCGCCTTGCTCACCAGGCCGGTGGTAGTGGGCTTGAGTGAGGCTATATCCGGCGTTATTGGCGTTTTACACCGCACGCCTACTTATGATATTGCAGTAGGGTCACTGGGACTCATATCTGGGCTTATTATTGGTGTTTTGGCAACTCTGCCCCTACCGCGAGATATTCCGGTAGTGGGAACGGTTCTACCTGCTGCAGTAACTCTGATCATGGGTTATATAGGCGCAGTTGTAGCAGTGCGCAAGCGCGATGATCTCACACACATGGTAAGCACCATAGGAACAAAGGGATCGGAACGCTCCGGCCGCAGCGGCGGACGCACCGGTAAGCAGGGTGTGCCGAAAATCGTAGATACTTCAGTTATTATTGATGGCCGTATCGCCGACGTGGTGGAGACAGGCTTTTTAGAGGGTCCGCTGGTAGTGCCCAGCTTTGTTTTGGCTGAGTTGCAGCATATAGCGGATTCCGCCGATGTGCTCAAGCGGAACAGGGGCCGGCGCGGCCTGGATATTCTCAACCGCATTCAGAAAGATGCTAAGGTGCTAGTGCAGATTTTGGATCGCGATGTACCCGATGTCGCCGATGTAGACGGCAAGTTAGTCCGCTTGGCCAAGCAGCTTGAAGGTCGGGTGGTCACCAATGACTTCAACCTCAACAAAGTAGCCGAATTGCAGGGTGTATCGGTGTTGAACATCAATGAACTAGTGAACGCAGTGAAGCCGGTTGTGCTGCCTGGTGAAGAGATGATAGTGCGGATAGTCAAGGACGGCAAAGAGCAGGGTCAGGGTGTAGGCTATCTGGATGATGGCACCATGATAGTAGTAGATGGCGGACGCAGGTACATAGGCGACACAGTGGATGTGCAAGTGACCAATGTGCTGCAGACCGCGGCCGGCCGCATGATATTCGCTAAGCCCAAGGTGATGGAGAGGGCGTTATAGAGCGGAAGGCGGACCCGAATATGGTTTCTGTGATAATTCCGGCGGGCGGCGCAGGCACCCGCATGGGAGCCGCAGTGCGTAAGCAATACCTGATGCTGGCCGGTCAGCCCGTGCTAGCTCGCACGGTGCAGGTGTTTATAGATCATCCAGAAGTAGATGAAATTGTGGTGGCTGTGCCGGCAGGCGATTTGCAAGAAGTTGTAGGTATGCTGAGCCGCCAGCGTGGCGCCAAACGTGTGCAGGTAGTGGAGGGCGGCAGCGACCGGCAAGCGTCGGTAGCTGCCGCTTTGGCAGCAGTAGCGCCAGATTCCGCAACCGTGCTAGTGCACGACGCCGTCCGGCCGCTAGTAGCGCCGGACGTTATCTCTGCTGTGCTAGTTGTGGCGCGCACGGGTGCAGTGAGCGCAGCGCGGCCGGTGCAAGAGACCATAAAGGTATGTGTGGATGAAAAAGTTCAGGAAACCTTGGATAGAAGCAAGCTGTGGGCGATGCAGACGCCGCAGGGATTCCCACGAGCGTTACTAGAGCGCGCCCATGCCGCTGCTGCAGCCGGGCACGATGTGCGGGCGACGGACGACTGTGCTTTGGTAGAGCGTTTAGGAGAACCGGTGCACATAGTCTTGGGGAATACCGAGAATATAAAACTGACTACACCGGCTGATCTGGCCTTAGCTCAGCGGCT
>JBAYXX010000271.1:0-2839 GCA_041673345.1 Kiritimatiellia bacterium | reverse complement strand
CTTTAGCAAAGGTAGCCACTAACCGATCGCCACATACATGTACGCTTTCCGTTGCTGCCAACGGCTGGCCAACCTCCAAATATAAAGGAGACAGCAACAACTGGGCGGCGTTGTTGATCAAGTGGACGCGACCTTCTTTATCCAACGCCAATACGCCTTCAGCCAGGCCGGCTACTACAGATTCCGTTTTAGCCTTCTCTTCTCCCAAAGCTTGTATGGTGCTGCCTAAGCGACCGGCCATGTCGTTTAGGGCTAGGGCTAGCTCAGCGACTTCATCGTCGCCTTTCACTTCCACGCGCCGGGCGAAATCTCCGTTGGCCATGTCGGTAGCTACAGAGCGCATCTCCTGCAAAGGCCCCGCCACCCGCCGAGCAAACAGGAAGCTGACAAATGCTGCTAAACCAATGGCAAGAATGGCGCTCAGAAAGATATAGCGGCGAGCGCCGTTAACAGTTTTCATAATGCCGCGCATGGGTGAATTCAAAATGACTGCGCCGCCTGCACCTTCAGATGTTATCACCGGCACGGCTACCGAGAAGACGGATTCATTCTGTTCTTTCCATACTGTGCGCCAGGCAATGGTTTCACCATTAGAGATTCGCTTCGCCTCCGCTTCGCCCAAGCTGAGGCCGGCGACTTCCTGCGGCAGCACTATAAGCCCAGTTTCGTCGGCTATCCAAACCGAAGTATCGCCATAAATCACAGCGGCATTAAGCAAAGCTCCTAGTCTGTTGAGCGAACCCGGGGAAGGGTCGCGCAACTCCCGGGAGAGCTGGGTGCCGATGCGGGTAAGCTCCTGCTCTTTTAGGTCGAAAATATAGCCGGTGTATAGATAAGATAGCGAGAAACCCACCGCAAGCAGAGCGATAATGACTACCGCCAACTGCGAGGCGAGCAGGCGGACAAATAGAGAGGAGCGCATCTTGGCCATGGGTTTACTGCACCTCTTCGGTGGCAGCTACAGCTTCCATACGGTATCCTACACCCCAGATGGTGTGGATGTAACGGTAGGGATGCCCGTCGGGCTCCAGCTTGCGGCGGAGGCGCTTTATATGCACATCGATAGTGCGGTCGTCGCCAAAGAAATCGTAGCCCCAAATATGCTCCAGCAACTCCTCGCGGGTGAAGGTACGGCCCGGGTGGCTGGCTAGAGCCCAAAGGAGATCGAATTCTTTGGGTGTGAGGGGGATTTCGGTATCAACGAGCCGGGCAGCGTGCCGGTTTTTGTCTACATCCAATAACGGAAAGCGGAGCATTTCGCTGGTTGTCTCGCTGTTGTCGGCTGATTTGGTGCGGCGCAACACGGCCTTCACTCTCGCCACCAGTTCCCTGGGGTTGAAAGGTTTGGGCAGGTAGTCGTCGGCGCCCATCTCCAACCCTATAATGCGGTCGTAGTCATCATTGCGGGCTGTTAACATGATAATGGGTGTTTGACTCTTGCCGCGAATATTGCGGCAGACTTCCCAACCATCCATCTCTGGGAGCATTATATCGAGCACCACTAGGTCTGGTTGGAGAGAGTCGAATGCTTGCACGGCAGCTTTGCCATCTGCAGCAGTGGAGACGGTGAAGCCCTCGCGATTTAGATAAAGCGATAGTAGCTCAAGCACGTTCGGTTCGTCGTCTACTACCAGAATGCGACTGTGCGACACAGGGTTCACCTTCGTTGCGGTAGATTCGACCTGCAGGCGGCCGCCGGATGTGTTGGCATGCGTTGGCATGCGCCGGCATGGCCAGGGGCCGCCCTGCAGAATCGTATATGATCGTTATACGTCGTCTGGTCGTTCGCCCACTGTTACTGTGACGGTGACGCTCCGCACTGAGCGGCCATCACTGCGATCAAGTATAAAGGTGAGCTTGGTGCCGATCTTCATATCTCCTATAGCTTTGGCAAAGGCATCGGCATCGTCGACCGCTTGGCCATTCACCTTGCGGATTACGTCACCAGGCTGCAAGCCGCCCTTGCTGGCCGGGCTATCGCGGAACACCGAGCTGACTAGAACACCCTTTGTGCTGGTTAGACCGAGGTAGTCGGCCATATCTTCTGTGAACGATCCGTACTCAATGCCCAGCCAAGGTCGGACTACCTTCCCTTTGGATATAAGCTCTTGCACAACATTTTTAGCTACGTTAATGGGAATGGCGAAACCGATCCCTTGCCCGCTAGCCTGTACGGCAGTATTGATACCGATTACTTCACCCTGCAGGTTCAGCAGAGGTCCGCCGGAGTTGCCCGGGTTGATGGCGGCGTCGGTTTGCATCAAGTTGGTGTAGTCTCGGTCAGTGTTGTTTTCACTATCATAGATAGTGATTTCGCGGCCCTTGGCAGAGAGTACACCTTGGGTGACTGTATGGTCGAATTCCTGGCCATACGGGTTGCCTATAGCTACCACCCATTCGCCTACCCGCGATTTATCTGAATCGCCCAGCGTAGCTACAGCCAGCTTGGAATCAGGTTCGATTTTTAACACAGCGAGATCCGTTTTGTAGTCTTTGGCCAATAATTTTGCTGTGTAGGGCTCTTTGTGATTCAGCACGTGGACGCGTATCTCCTTGATTTGCGTATCGTTATCCACCACATGCTGGTTGGTGACGATCTGACCGTCACTGGAGATGATAAACCCGCTACCCTGGGCTATTGCTCCGGTGCTGGACTCAGGTTCCTGTGAGAACCAGGGACTGAATGCATCGAAGAAACTGCTGCCACTGCGAGAATATGCCGATGCTTTATACTCTACTTCAATGTAGACTACTGATGGGCTGGCGCTTTCCGCTACATCGGCTATAGCGTAGACGCCGGTTCCTGTTAATGCTGCGGAAGGCGCTGCGAATACATTCG
>JBAYXX010000270.1:0-2839 GCA_041673345.1 Kiritimatiellia bacterium | reverse complement strand
TTTTTCTTACCACGCTGCGTCTGTTTGGCGTTCTCCGGCCGGCGGCGCAGACAGTGGCGAATCATGTACTCTAGGTAGCGCTGGCGCTGCTCTTCCAGGTTGAACTCGGGCTTGTCCACCGTCGATGCCAACCAGACCGCCTCCCTGCTATATCGCTGCCGGGTACAGCTTTTCGAACTGTGTCAGTTGTTCTTTGGGGTCGATACCCAGGTGCCGCATTAGCTCGGCCTTGTACACTAACCTCCGGCGGCCAACAGTGTGGCTGGGCACTCTGCCGCGTTTGGCGTGGTAATAGTAGGTGTTGACACCCCAACCAAAGATCGGCGCCACCTGGTTCACGGTCAGCACATCCGGCCATTCGTCCCAGTTGATCGGTTTGCGTTTGCGCGGCATGTGTGACGCCTCCTAGCGGCGATATCCCCGCATTTTAAGTTTCTCTTGGTGTTCCCGATACAGCGCAGTCAGCGATTTGTTGGTGCACTCGGCGAATACCGTTGCGAATACCTCAGCAGCGCCTTCCATGTCGATAGCCTGCTGGATCACAGTCGCGGCAAGTTCGATTTCATCAGGCGTCCATGTGCTCGTTGGTCTAGTTGCCATCCGTCGGATCGTCTCGGCCGCCGCAATGAACTCCTGCGCCTCTTCGATCGCTTTGGTCAGCACTGCGCAGTGGTGTAGATCAACCGCCGGTCCGTTCAGTGGCGGCTGTACAAACACATCGCCGGTGACTTCCGACGCCACTTCAGCCAGCAGTGTGCCGTCGCCGAGTTTGCGAGCGACGCCAGCGATAACCTGAACATCGCCTTGCCGGTCACCGCGTTCGATAGCTGAGATCATTTGGACGCTGTAGCCGGCGAGCCCGCCGACCTGGTACTGGTGAAGCTCGCGACGTTCGCGGGTTTCCTTGAGACATGCGCCAATGGACATTTGAATTCGGACCTCCTTGAGTGTGGAATTTGAGATTTCTATTACCAACATTTGGTAGAATCAATGGTCAACCAAACTACAAGTACCTGTGTTAAAGTAAAGTTGAAACCGAGAGTTGAATTGTTATGCTACACTAGAAACAGGGAATTCCCCCAAAGGAGCTGCATACTCGGCATCCAATGGGCGAGCGAATAATTGGGGAAACAGCTTGCAAATAGGTGTGTTGAGAAGCAAAGATAGCTGGGCTGCAACTTGAAGAGAGGGCACTTTTTTACCAGCCGCTATCTCGTAAACATATGATATTGACAGTCCGAGCTCACCTGCGACCTGCTCAGCCGTGATGCCGCACTGTTTATAGGCGTTAGCAATCGGTGTATTTAATACTTTGGGCATGTGTGTCACCTCCGACTTCCACTATCAGCTTAGTACGCTATTGGTGGATTGTCAATATGCATTTAAGCTTTTAGTTGAGAGGTTTTTATAGATTAATGGCCTAACTAAGCTGTCAGCGTAGTACAAGGAGGAGGGTTGAAATGGACAATATGATGGGCAAGCGTATAAAGGACTGGCGCGAGGCCCGCAATTTGACTCAGCAGCAGCTAGCTGAATTGCTGGGAATAAGCGGGCAGCAGGTTAGCGAATATGAACGCGGCCGTAAGCGACCTCCCGCCGACAAACTGGTACTACTGTCTGAGATACTAGGTATATCGACCGATTTTTTACTAGGCCGTTCTAGTATGCCAAACGCCTCGATATCACCAAACCCCTCTGAGCAGCTACTGCAGATAGGCGCGTATTTGCGTGGAGTAGCATCGGAAGAGGACGTAAAGTTTATATTGGACTTTCTAGAGACGCGCCGCGCTGCAAAAGCAGCTACCGAGGCGATGAAGGCCGCGGCTAACGCAATAAAAATCCCAGATAATTAACCTAAAATGGGCCTTTAGACTCATGTTTCTATTGAAGTTATGTTCGGCAGGTATCTTCAGAAATAGTGTCGAACGGCCTCTTTATCTCTACTTGGTCAGAACGCATGTTCTTCGGAGGTGCAGCGTGTAATGGCCCGATACGCAGTTAATGCAGCACACATGATATGGCAGCAGCACAAACTAGAAATTCCAGTCAACGCTGCTGATGTAGCACATGCCCTTGGCTTACAAGTGTTTTATATGCCAATTCGATCTCTAGCTGGTGTGTTGTTACCAGAAGAAGATCATTTTCTCCTGGGAGTAAACCAATTCCAGGGCAAGGGACGTAGAAATTTTACTATCGCCCACGAAATAGGGCATTACTTATTACATCTGGGCCTACAACCGTCTTTTGCATGCGGCAATTTGACTCAGCCCATAGGCCACCTGGAATACCAGGCGAATCAGTTTGCGGTTGAATTACTAATGCCATTTACGATAGTGCAGCGGTTAAGCGAGCTGCCTGCAGAGAACCTAGCCAAACGATTCAGCGTTAGCAATCAGGCTATGACGATTCGGCTGCAAGAAGTAAACGCATAATGTAGTGGTAAATAACCGGTATGGAGGTCTCGTAATGCGCCGTTTATCTGTCCTAGCTATATCCACATTGCTGATCATAGGGGCGATTGTGGCGGTGGTAATGGCGAGCGGACCAATCAAACGCCTTGCCATATCGACCTACCTTTTTAAGGCACCCGATAATCTAACCAGTATCATATCCGTGCCAGCGGGCACGCCTGTTGAGGTAATAGAGCAGCAAGGACAATGGGTCAAAGTGGCGATCACCGGCTGGGTGATGGAATCGTGGTTGCGCGATGAAAGCCAAAACCCCACCGTTACACAAGCCACTCCGAAAGTGCCCAGCGCCGTTGATATAGGAGGTGGCATATCACTAAGTGGCGTAACATTCGCGAGCTTTGCATCTGATATGAGCAAGGTAATGGGCG
>JBAYXX010000269.1:0-2846 GCA_041673345.1 Kiritimatiellia bacterium | reverse complement strand
ACCGAACCCGCTCCAGGAACCTGGGGCTCAGCATTTCGCCGACACGCAGGCCGGTACGGCCCATCTTGGCGCCGTAGGCCGGCCCGATGCCGCGGCCCGTCGTGCCGATCTTGCGCTCCTGCGAACGGCGCGCCTCGTCGGCCGCGTCCAGCGCGCGGTGCCAGCGCATGACCATGTGCGTGCGATCACTGATCGCCAGGCGGCCCAGCGGATCGAAGCCCTGCTCACGCAGGCCGTCGATCTCCTTAATCAAATCGAACGGGTCCATCACCACGCCGTTGCCGATCACGCACTGTTTGCCAGGGTGCAGGATACCGGAAGGGATCAGGTGCAGCACATACTTCTTGCCCTCCGCAATCACGGTGTGTCCGGCGTTGCTGCCTCCTTGGTACCGTACAATCACATCCGCCTGGGCCGTCAGAACATCGATCACCTTGCCCTTGCCCTCGTCGCCCCACTGCGCACCCACCAGAATCGTATTCGGCATAGCTACTCCCCATGAACGGTCTACCGGCCGCTGCGGCCTTTTGTGAACAACAGGCCGAAAGTATACCCTATTCCATGCGTGCGGGGCAACCTTTCCCGCGCTGCGACGGCGATGACCAGCAGGCCGGAGGTCAGGTGCGCCGCCACCTTAACCGGGTCGGGTCGGATCCGGCGGCGGAGCGGGAGGCTCGTCCTTGCGGCGGCGTCCCCGCTTCCCGCGCTTGGGCTGGGGCGGTGCCGAGATGCGGCAGGGCAAGTTCGAGAGTCTGAGGGAAGGACGCGCCCACGGCCGTCTGCCAGACGTTGGTGCCGTTGACGAAGTTAACGCGGCTCGACCCCGGCACATACGCGCCGAGACCTTTGAGCGCGGGGTTCTCGATGTCGATGCCGCCGTCGTCCAGTTCAACGCCATAGGCTTTGACGCTGACCTGCGTCTCGCATTCGAAGACCGCCGCCGCGCCCGAGCCCTTGAACGAGAGTGTCAGCGCGGCCTCGCAGTGGCGGTCTGGGACAACCCGTTGGTTCCTGATGTTCATGATTTTCTTTTCCGGAGACCACGCCACAGGAAAAGGGCGGCGGAAAAACCCGCACCGACAGCGAGCAAGACGGCAGAGAAAAGAGGACACGAGGGAAGGGAAACTGCTGATGGTTTTTCTGCAACGGGCGAAGCGTTGGCATGACACGATGCACATTGCCAATGCAGCACATTCCCAATGCAATTTTATTCATTGCGTTACTCCTTTTCTGCCCTTTCTTGGACAATTTTGGCAGTTTTCGGATCGCACATGACAATCCTTTCGCTTTTTGGAAAAACAAAAGACATTATCCCATTTTCAGAATCAAAAAAAGCTTTAGGCACATCATCATTTGATATTTCAAAAAGCCGATTCCCGTCATTGGTAAAAAGAAAGGTTTTGTTGCCAAGACTAACCCTCCGGACAGATGTTTTAGTCTTCACTTTCGTTTTTGCATCATAACAATCAATCTCTGGGCTTTCTTTCAACAGCCCGCGCCCTTCGACATCTTCTTTGCTGATGCCAAACGGCACTGGCGCGGAACAGACCCATTCATTGTCGCCTATCAATACTTTTGCGGCAATGTTTGTTGCCTTCACATGATAGCTGAACACAGTCAATTCAGTAAATCTTGGGAGTGTCCATGAAAAACTCTCGCCCGGATTAAGCGTGTCTTTGGCTTTGCTTAAATAAAGCCATTTCTTATATGTGTCATCCGTTGCTGGAATCGGTGAATGCGCATGCGGTTCCATTGCTCCGACATCCAATTTAATTTGGACCCTCAATGCAAGGTCATTGTTTTTTATGACCGGAATTATCCTGTCTGTTCCGTTGGAAAGTGTGACGACAATCGGAGTCATTTCCAGAAACAACATTTCTTCACCGGGCATTGTCAGTGATACAACAATCTTGTCTGATTGTATGGCGCCCGTAATCAGAGGAACGATACAGAACAGTCCCATTATGCTTGGTTTTTTCATGGTAATTCTCCTTGACTGGTGGAATGTCTATTCTTCAAGTTAACATCATGAATCTCGGTGCTTTCGGCGGTGATCAATGGTATTCCATATGGAGCAGGGCTCGTGTTCGTCATTAACGCGGTTGAAGATGAATAATGTTGAGCGCCAATTAAAAGGTGACCGAGTTCATGGGCAACTGCCCATACTAATTCATTAACAAATTCATTTGCAGTGTAATGCCGATTAACATTAGGTAGCACAACTCCCTCGTCTGACATTGATGCCACACAAACATGCGCCCCTTCCAATGACGAGTCAGTTGAAACAAGGTGGGTCTTTGCATTATCTGGCCGCAATTTTGCCGCAGAAACCGGGCCACTGGCAGACGACAATTCCAGATCAGATCGTCTGTCCACCAGAACGAGTTTTACAAATTGTCCGAGAAGAGGATCTCGTGATTCTTGCAAAAATGCTGATTCAGGACGTTTGGCCAATTCCCGGAATAAGTCAAGATTCTCGGAGGTGTCGAAGGGAGGTGTCAAAAGTCTGTTGTCGTATCGTATTTGTGACTGGCCAGCACTAAGTGTGTTAGAGACATAAGACAGAGATGCATCTAAGAATATTTGCCAAGTCTCTCCGCTAAACCGCTCAAGATGTTCAACAGGAGGCAAGAATTCAGGCGTATAAGATGGGCCGAACACTGTGAAGTCCCGCCTGCACCAGTACAGATCAATGCCCAGACCTCTTGTCGGATGGCAGTAAAACTGCGCCACCTGCTGCATGACGGAGTTGAAACTGTAAGCGGAGAGCGCGGCGGGGTTGAAGGAGTTCTGCGAGGCCATGCCGGGCAGCTCGTTGACCTGCACGAGCAGTTCCTTGAGGGCCG
>JBAYXX010000268.1:0-2850 GCA_041673345.1 Kiritimatiellia bacterium | reverse complement strand
TGTAGCGCAAGACAATCAGCAGGCCTGCTATGCGGCAAAACTGAGCAAAGAAGAAGCCCATATTGATTGGTCGCAACCGGCGGATGTGATTGTGCGCCAAATTCGCGCGTTTAACCCCTGGCCAATGGCGTTTAGCTACTTTCAAGGCGAGTCATTACGTTTGCTGGATGCGCAAGCCTTAAGTGGACCGGCGCACTCACAGCCGGGCGAAATCATTTTGCTCGAAAAACAAGGCATCGATATTAGCGCCGGTGAGGGTTTGGTTCGCATCACGCAATTACAACCGGCGGGGAACAAACCTATGTCGGCGTACGATTTTTGTCAAGCGCGCCAAGTCATTGGAACGCGCCTAACATGAATGCACGCCTTATCGCACTGCAAGCTTTGCTTCAAGTCACCCAACACGGCCAATCCCTCAGCCAAGCCCTGCCACCATTGCTTGAACGCTTAACGGATCGTCGTGACCGGGGATTTGTGCAAACACTGGTGATGGGGACGTTACGTTTTTATCCGCGCTTGGTGGCGATTCGCCAACAATTAATGAGCAAACCGCTCAAAAACAAAGACGAAGATATCAACAGTCTGTTATTGCTGGCGCTGTTTCAGCTAACCTATTTAGACACCGCCGCGCACGCCGCCGTGTCCGAAAGCGTGAATCTGTGTCAAAAGTTAAAAAAACCTTGGGCGCGTGGTTTAGTGAATGCCTGTTTACGTGGTTTTATTCGTGAGCGCGAAACGCTGTTGCAGGCATTACCGAAAAATGCCGTGGTGGAATACAGCCACCCCGCATGGCTGATTGCGCAACTACAACAACATTATCCTGATGATTGGCAAAGGATTTTGCAACAAAACAATCAGCCTGCGTCACTGTGCTTACGTGTTAATCGACGTCGACAAGCACGCGATGTGTTTTTAGCAGGCCTGCAACAGTGCGCGATCGATGCGCAAGCGCACCCGCTTAGTCCAGATGCGATTAGTCTCGCGCAATCGCTCGATATCACCCAGCTTCCCGGTTTTGCCGAAGGCGATTTTAGCGTGCAAGACGTTGCCGCCCAACAAGCGGCGTTGATTTTGCAACCGCAAGCCGGACAACGCCTGCTTGATGCCTGCGCCGCGCCCGGCGGCAAAACGACGCACCTGCTCGAATACTGCGATAACCAAGCCGAGTTAGTGGCCTTGGAAAAAGAGCCTACACGCCTTAGCCGCCTGCAAGAGAATCTCGCGCGCTTACATCTGAACGCAGACTGCCGCGTAGCGGACGCCGCAGATTGCGCCGCTTGGTGGGATGGGCAAGCGTTTGATCATATTTTGCTCGATGCGCCCTGCTCCGCCACCGGCATTATTCGGCGCCACCCAGACATCAAACATCATCGACGCGCTGAAGATATTGAGGCGCTGGTTGCGACCCAAGCCGATCTGCTTGATCAACTTTGGCCAACGCTTAAGCCCGGCGGCACATTACTGTACGCCACCTGTTCTGTTTTGCCTTGCGAAAATACGCAACAAATAGCGGCTTTTCTACAGCGTCAAGCCGATGCCGAACACTTGCCCTTAGCCCAACCGGTATCGCACAGTCGATTGGGCTGGCAAATCCTTCCCGGCGAGCAAGGAATGGACGGATTTTTCTATGCGCACTTGCGTAAACGCGCTTAAACGACAAGCGCTCAGGCTTAGCGTGATTTGCGCCCTCGCTATCAGCCAAAGTGTGCAAGCCGAGGTGACACTGCTTCATTTAGCCGACTATCAAAGCGAGCAGCAACTTTTTATTGACGCACAAGCACGCATCGATCTGCCAGAGCCGATAGTGCAAGCGATACAACACGAAATTGCGCTGCGTTTTATTACCGAAGTGGCACTGGTGCGCGAGGATAACATTGTGTTTATTCCTTTTGTGCGTGAACAGGTACGCATCGACTACACCACACAAATCAGTTACTCGCGCTTTTATCAGCGCTACACCCTGCATAATCTGCGCAACCATAATCGCCAACAAGTGTCTACCCTTGCGCAAGCGCTTGATCTGCTGGGCACCCTAAACGGATTTCAGTTAGCCAGCTTGGCGCAACTGCACCCAGGCGCACGTTATCATATTCGCTTACGCTTTCGCCTTGAGTACTGGACACTGCCCGCGCCGATGTTGACACAAGCTTTGTTTGATAGCCGCTGGCGCCTAAGCAGCCCATGGTTCGATTTAGCCTTGGAGAACCCTTTCTAATGAAAGCACCACGCAAATTTCCGTTTTTGATGCAGTATGGCTGGATTGTATTGCTATCAGGCCTGCTACTGGGTTCGTTGTTTATGATGAGCCGTATTGTGCGCACCGCACCGGATTTTGCCCAGTCTTATTTGGGATTACTGCTATTTAGCGCTATCGGCACCTTGATTTTGCTGGCCCTGTTATTACGCACCTTATTTCGCCTTCACCGCCAATATAAGCAGGGCGTATCCGGCATCAAAACCACCATTAAGCTTACTTCGACCCTGACCTTGCTGCTGGCTTTTCCGATTGTGATTTTGTACTACTTTGCCATCAGTTTTATCCACCAAGGGATTGACCAATGGTTTGACGTACGCACCGAACAAGCGCTCAGCGATGCCAGCGCACTGGTGCGCGCTAACCTCGACCACGCTACCCGTGACAGCCTCAACCAAACCTTGCGCGCGGAGCAAAGCTTGCGCCCACTGCTCACCCAAAATCCGGCGATGGTGATTAACGAACTGCGCCAACAACTTAACGCACAAGAAGTGGCGCTGTATCAATCCAACGGTCAACTGCTGGCTTTTAGCCACAGCTATGGCACGCGTATTCTACCGACCACACCGGGCGACAACCTGTTTCAACAAGTCCGC
>JBAYXX010000267.1:0-2865 GCA_041673345.1 Kiritimatiellia bacterium | reverse complement strand
CGATCTCAAACTCAAGCCGTGCTTTCGGCGGTTGCTGCGGACTGACAACGATGTTCTCAAGGTACAGATAGCCGTCCGTACCACGAAAATTCTTGACCTCAAAGCCCTTGACCTCAATCTTTTTCACCAGGCGTTTGTTGAAGGCGTCCAAGGCATCCAGCACATAGATGGGATTGTGCATGTCCTTGTGCGTGGCCGAGTAGTTCAGGCAGAAAAGCGGGTTGAAATACTTCAGGGATGTCTGGGTGGCGTCGCCGCCCATCTTCTGCGGTTCGTCCAAAATGACAATGGGGCGGTTGGCCTTGATGACGTCAATGGGCCGGCGGCTGCCAAAAGCGTCCTGCGGTGTGTAGATGCGCAGCGACTCTTTGTTCCTTTGGCCTTCTTTCAGCGTCCGGTTGAACGCCTGAATATTGATGATCATCACATTGATGCCGGAGCTGCTGGAAAAGTCGTCCAGCTGATTGAGGTTGGCGCTGTCATAGATGAAAAAACGGGCTTTTTTGCCATAATGCTCCATGAAATGTTCCTGGGTCATTTCAAAGGATTTTTTCACGCCTTCGCGGATGGCGACGCTCGGAACCACCACGATGAATTTGCTCCAGCCGTAGTGTTTGCTCAACTCGAACATCGTCTTGATATACACATAGGTCTTGCCCGTGCCTGTCTCCATCTCAATATCCAGCGAGCAACGGCCGATGTGCTCAACCAGGCACGGCGAGAGCATGATGTTGTTCCGGGTCTGCACGTCGTGAATGTTCCGCAGTAATTCGCTGTCACTCAGTTCAATGTCGTGATTGCGATAACCGAGGCTGAGGTCGTCGTCGCTATCTGAATCTTGCGTTTTAAGGAGAACGGGTGACACATTTCGCCCTTGGTCACGCATAAAGGCAAGCCGTTCGCGCTTCTTCTGCCCGGCAAAAACAGCAATCGTACTGTCAACCGCATCACTCTGAAATTGCTGGACCTTGAACTTGAACTTCATCGTTATACCTCAGACCGGTGTTTGCCAGGCCGGTGATCATGCATTGTTATTTGAACCAGGCTTCGTTCGTCAGCTGGTTGGCTTCAACGCCTACGGGGAGCGGAGCCGGTTTTCCGCACTGTCGGATTGTGCCCGTCGCGGTAGGGGCCGGCGCCTGCAGATCGTCACTGGCGCGGTCCCAGGTAAGCTGTTTCGGGTACACGTGGCCGACCACATGAACCCATTTTTCCCTTTTCGGGTACATGTCAGCCGTCAGATGTACCCATTTGCTCTGTTTTGGGTACATATCAGCCGCCATGTCGTCCCGCCAGGCCCTTGTTGGGTTCATGTCATCGTCCGCTTGTTCCTTTGCGAAATCCGTGCGATTTGAAAGCAGGCGTCTCATCACTGCGGGCGCTCTTTTGTCGCTGTTGAATGACTATCCATCAGCAAATCAACCAGTTGCGTATGAATGTAGTAGTTACTCCGCCCGACTTTCACTTTGGTCAGTATGCCGCTGGCTACGATCAGGTCAAGATATTTGGCTGCCGTCTTGCGGCGGACCTGCATCGCCTGTTCCATGAATTCGACTTTGGTGTAGGGGAAGTTGAAGAGATGGTTCAATAAGTCATGGCGGTAATTCTTGCCAAAGAGCTTTTTGAGCAGCTGCTTGTCGTCATGCATCAGCAGCAGTATGCGTTTGACCAGCAGGAGCGTAGCATCCGCGATCTCTTCAATGCCACGCAGCATGAAGAGCACCCATTCCTGCCAAGACGCAGTGTTGTCAGCGCCTTCTCTGATTGCCTGCAACAGGTGGTAGTAATCGCGTTTGTGCTGGATGATATAACGGCTTAAATACAGAATCGGCAAATCCAGCAAATCGTTGAGCACCAGGTACAATATGGAGAGGATGCGGCCGGTACGGCCGTTGCCATCGTAAAAAGGGTGAATGCTCTCGAACTGATGGTGGATCACCGCGAGCTTGATCAGGGGATCAAGATCACTCGTTTCTGGCGTGTTGATAAATTTTTCCAGCTCGCTCATCAGCTCAATGACGACCTGTCCGTCTTGCGGGGGGGTATAGACGACGTGTCCCTGCGCGTCTTTCAGGACGGTCCCGGGAACCTTGCGGAAGCCTGCCAAATTGCCGATAAGCACCCGCTGGATGTCCAGAATGACGGCGTTGGTGAGCAGTTTGTCCCGCCGCACGCGCTCATAGCCCACTTTCAGCGCTTGGCGATAGGACATGACTTCCTTTGCGGCTGCGGACGCAATAAAGCCCGTGACATCCAAGTCGCTTTTGAAGAGATCGTCGTGGGTAGTGACGATATTCTCGACTGCGGAACTGTCTTTGGCCTCCTGGAGGGCCAGGGTGTCGATGAGAATTGCCCCATTGGGGATTGTCTGCACCAGTCCCTTCAATTCGGCCAGTTTGCGGTTGGCCCGGTTCAGCTGCTTGAGTATGGCGATGCTTTCCAAGTCAACGCGTGGAGGCAGGGGGGGAATCTGATAGTCCGCCATTACAGAATCCTCCGCACAGTATCAGGGCTGAAGGTGGCGAATATCTGCTCGAAGTTGGCGGCCACGCTGTCACTTTTTAGCGAGCTGTCACGCAAGACCGCATAGCAGGGCTTTTGCTGCGCAATCGCGGTGACGACGTCGTCGCTGATCGCCTCATCAAAACAAGCAATGAGGAAGTTGTCCGCCACGTTGAATATCTTTTTGCCAGCTATGACCGTCTCTGTGATTTTGCTGGAGAGAAGCACGCCAAGTTCCAGCATGACCTGAAAAAGCAGGTCCTCCGGCCCGCGGCCGTCCTTGATGTTGCTGGCTCGGTCAAACAACACATCTTGCGACGTCGCTGCCGGACTGTAGTACACGTCTTTCATGTTCGTGCTGTC
>JBAYXX010000266.1:0-2867 GCA_041673345.1 Kiritimatiellia bacterium | reverse complement strand
CTTTTGCGGAAGCTGCATTTACAAGGTGACAAAGGTGCTTGGACATTTGCAGGACCTCCAACCACATTTTTGGGCTGCTTTTCGGGGCTTTTGCCCCCTTACCACCAGAGTTTCAGGCGCAAGTAGTCGATTGCCTGGTGCGAAAGAATCCACCAGAGGGTGCGCTTGCCCGCGAAAATCTTTGCGATACCAGTCATGCCAGGGCGGAACCACGGGGGAGTCGCCCGCACGAACTCGCCGCGCACGGCGAAGGTGTTCTCCTGGTCCTTGACACTTGCCGTCGGGTTCATGAGCGTGGTGCGGAACCTGTACACGTAATCGGGACGGCTCTTGATGGCCATGAAGCCCTCGCCGCCAAGCCGCACGTTGTTCACTTCGAGTTCGCTCACGTCGGCCTCCATGTAGATTTCTTCGATGGATGCCAGCTGGAACAGCTCGCCGCCCTGGTTCACATGCGACCCCACGCGCTTTTGCAGGTCGCCCTCGATGACCACCGCGCTGTCCGATTCGCAGCGCACCACCGAGCGAGAGAGCTTGTAGCGCACCGTCTTTAATTTCGCCAATGTCTGCGAGAGCTTGGCCTGCTGTATGCGCAGGTCGGCCAGCTGCCTGTTCGCCTGGGCCTTCTGTATTTCGCGGCGGTTGTCCTGTTCCTGGGCCATCAGGTCGGCCTCTTCTAGCTTGAGTTCCTTCTGGTCGAGTCGCAAGAGCTCGTCGCCCTTGTACACGATGTCGCCCGGCTTCACCTTCACGCTCTGGATGAACCCGTCGAAGGGGGCGCTCAGGTAGGTGATGTGGTCGGTCTTGAGCATGGCCGGGGCGCTTACCCTGTAGGGGATGGGCACCAGTGCCGCGAAAAGCACGAACGCCGTAAGCAGAATGCCCAGCAGTTTTGCCCAGGTGTGTTCGTGGCCCAGCAGCTTGGCTAACCCCTCCCGCGCGGCCCGGGCGAACCTCTTGCCGAACCAGCCGCTCTTGCGGTAGAGTTCGTCTATCCTTGCGCTAGTGAGCGTAGCGACCAGGTGGATCTGGGCGGACTCCTCGTCGTCGAAGGGGTGGGCCCCGCGTTCGCAGGTGATTACCGCGATGGTCTCTTCGCCCCGCCTTACCGGGACCGAGAGCATGTGCCCCACGCCGTAAGTCTTGCTGTAGTACTCGTGGATTCGGGTGGCGAGCGGGGTGCCGCCGTCCGGGGGCGGGTAGGCTATGCTGGCGTCCTGTTCGTAGGCCTCTTCCATGGCGCACTCCAGGTCGCGCACCACCTGCATCTTGCCCTCGAAATGGTCGGTGTGGCTTATGGCCGCGAGCACCACGTAGTCGTGCTTGACCATGCCGATGCTCACCCTTTCGGCGTGGTGGCGGTCGGCGATTTCGCCCGCGAGTGCGAGTGCCGCCGTCTTGAAAGTCTTCGCCTCGCCGACAACCCGCACGATGTCCAGGACCTCGTTCATTTGCCCGATCTTGGAACTGGTGGTGCGCAGGGCGTTCTGCAGCGCCTTGATTATGGCGCCCTGGTCGAACTGCGGCTTTTCCTGGTTCTGTGCGGTCATTGGACTTTCGGTTAGGGTGTGGTTTGGGTGGAAATAATAGTAAAACGAATTTGTGTTACGAAAATAGGTTGCCAGAATTGTTTTTGATTTCTGTTGTAATTACGGCCAATCTTTTTTCCGTATTGCCTTTTTCGCCTTTTTTTAGTTCATTACCATCAATGTCTGTTTTTATCATGAAGTTGATGTTCCGGGGAGATAAGTGAATTGATTTAATGATTATCAAATCGGGACGGTACGTCTTTTTGACAAGTTCAAGAGCTAAAAGAGCTTTTTGACCGAATGCAATTGCATATTTTGTTGTTAAAAGATCCCTGTTAAGGCGTGCAATATTGTTTGAATCTACGATTTCTTCATTGCTTGCTTCACTCCGCTCTGTTTTGCGTTTGTATTCAATTTTATCCCAGGCGTTGGTTATTCCGATTAAAGATCGTTTGAGGCGAAATCCTTGAAAGTGTAAATGTTTAAGAATAAAGTCTAGCGCTTTGCCTGTTTTACCAGCACAGGGCAGTCCCTTTTTTTCTTCAAATCGACCAGGACAGGAGAATACGGCTGTGATTGCTGTAGAACTGTTCAAATTTTCGAAATAGGGATGATGTTTCATTTCCATTCCTTTTAAGACAGATTAGGGGCTAGTTTACTAGCCCCTATATTTTATTTCAATAGTTCTGCGATGATTCTTGCCTGAACATCGGGATTCATTTCGATGTACATGGTGCCACCGCGCATGAAATCGTATTTATCCTGAAGTCGGCCAAGCCATAGCCAGTTACTTTGCCTTGTTGCGTGGAATTTCCAGGCGACTTCCCTTGCGTAGCCAAGATTATCGGTTTCGCTAGGTTGTAGAATCCTAGAAGATGTTACGAGGCCGATGGCCTTGATATAAAGCCCAGCCTTGGGACTGAACGACTTAAGGAAGACTATGTCCCCTATATTTATCTGGCGGAGCATTTCGTGAAACGCCGGAGCGTCCTTGCTGTTCCAGCCAATACAGGCGATGCCTTTGCTGATGAATGTTGATGCGTGGTCTTCTGTGCCGCTAGAATATGCGGCTCCAATACCATAAAACATATTTTACCTCTCTAATAAATTTAGGTATAGGATTCTGTTAATGGAGCGAACCCTGTTCCACAATTTCGTGGTATTACAATCAGCTCGCTAGCCTATGGCTATAATAGAAAAAATTGGGTGTAATGGCAAGGGGGTAGAAAAAAGAACCCTGCTTGTAGCAGGGACCTGAAAAGTGAATCGTTCAAACTGTATAATCAATTATATTTTTTGAGAATTAATCGCTTGTTTTATGCGTTCAGATATCTATTG
>JBAYXX010000265.1:0-2873 GCA_041673345.1 Kiritimatiellia bacterium | reverse complement strand
TAAAGAATCCAGCAAACCCTGAATATGTCGCAGTTGTTGAACACCCCGGGGCGCAGAGGTTGAACACCCGGGGCGCTGAAATTGTACAGTTGCGGCGGCAAGGTTGTACATTGACAGCTTGAGCCTTGCATGGCACACTAAAATTGCTTTTACTCACAGGGAGGATAGGGCAACGCTGGAGAGCGCCCCGAGCGCTCGGTGAGGTTTGGCAAGGAGAGTGACGCCGCCGGGTGTCGCTCTTTTTTTACTTGTCGCACAAGCATCACTCTCCTTGGAAAACAAAAGCGATAAACTCATGCCGCCACAGGCGGCTCAAAGTGGGGCAAGGCTCCTGTAATGTCAGACATCAACTTTTAAGCCTTTGCGCTTGCGCATAGAATCCTTGCCGCCGATCACGATGGTGTAGGAATCGTGAACGATGCGATCGCAGATGGCGTCAGCCAGCGTGGGTTCTCCGATCTTCTGGTGCCAGCCGCCCACCTCAAACTGTGAGCAGAAGATAGTGGATGCCTTTTTGTATCGTGCTTCGGTAATTTCCAGTAGGTCACGGGCTTCGGCATCCTTGAGGGGATACAGCAGCCATTCGTCCAGAATCAGAAGCTTGACCTGCTTGTACTGTTTGATGGCCTTGCGATAGGTGCCTTCGGCGCGAGCGAGAGCCAGTTCCGCTAAAAGTTCCGGGAGCCTGGCGTAGCGAACGGAGTAAAAGTTGCGGCTGGCCGTAATGCCGAAGGCGTTGGCCAAATAGGTCTTGCCGCTGCCGGTCGCGCCGAGGATGATGATATTGTGGCACTCATCCACATAATTGCAGGTTCCAAGCCGTGTAATAAGCGGCCTATCGAGCTTGCGGTCGTCACGGTATTCAATGTCTTCCAAACAGGCATTCGGGAAGGTGTAGTCCGCTTTACGGATCAAGCGCTTAAGGCGGTTGTTCTTGCGGGAGGTCCATTCCGCGTCTACCAGCATGCCGAAACGATCTTCAAAGCTGAGCCCAACTGCGGCCTTGTCATCCATCTGCTTTTGAAAGGAACCCGCCATGGCGCTGAGCTTCATCTCGCAAAGCTTGGAAACCGTATTGTTTTGCAGCATTAGTCGTTCCCTCCCTTGTAGTAGTCGGCTCCACGGGTAAAGCCAAAGGGAGAGGGCTCAACGGATGCGGCGGGTTCCTTGGAGACTCTGTCGTGCCCGGATTTGAGGATGGTCGCAATAGCTTTGTAGCTGGGTCGGGGCGTGTAATCCAGGGCTTTTTCGCAAGCCGATTCCAGCCTTTGGGGGCTGTATTGGTCGCTGAGCTTTAACAGTGCCATGCAAGCCCGGTAGCCTTGCTGTTCCACCTTGTAGCCTGTCAGGATAGCTTCAACGACAATCGTGGCGTTCTGGCCGATTTTAGCTGCCCATTTGCGGAAACGTTCACCATTCCATTGGAGATATTGCTGGTGATTTGGCGGCATATGAACTTCCTGTGTGCTGTACTGCCCGCGACGACCATGCAGGCGGATATGGGAGCAAATGCGGCTTCCTTCAAAGAAGACCTCCACCACGGTGCGGGTCAAACGAACCTCAACCCTGTGCTTGATATACTCAAACGGCACCGAGTAATACTGCTCGTCCACCGCAATGTGATAGTTGAAAGCAACGGTCGCCGACCTCCATTCGGCCGATTCAAACTGGTTGCGCGGCAGAGGCAGAAGCGAAGTGCGTTCCTCTGCAAACCAAGAGGCCCGACTACCGTCCTTTTTCTGAAAAGGCTTACGGTTAAAGGCATACAGCCGCTCCTTAATGACCTCGTTCAGTTCCCGCAGGGTGAAGAACTTCTGGTTGCGAATGGCAGCCAGTATATAGCCGGACACATTTCCCACGGTTCCTTCCACGGTGGCTTTGTCCTTGGGGGTACGCACACGCGCCGGGATGATGGCCGTACCGTAATGCTCCGCCATCTCCTGATAACTCTTATTCAGCACGATCTCAGTTCGTGTATTCTTAATGACGCCGGTTTTCAAATTATCCGGCACCAGAATCCGTGCTACGCCGCCGAAGTAGCTATAAGCGTTTACATGGGCAGCAATCCAAGCCTCCTGATTCTGTGACAAGAAGGCTTCAGCGTAGGCGTAGCCACTGTAGGGCAGTGCCGCCACAAACACATAGGCGTCCAAAATCTCTCCCGTATCGCTGTCAACTACTTCTGCTGTTTGCCCTGCCCAGTCCACTTCCATTGTTTCGCCTGGCTTCCGGCTGATGTGCATGGTTGCCTTGTTTTTGACCAGATACTCCCGGTAATGCTTTTTGAACTGGGTAAGCTGATACGGAATTTCTCCGGAACCTCTGCATTGGTCGCAATACTCGAACCAAAGCAGCTGCTGTGTCATGCCGGGCTTTGCCATTTCCCTATGGACATAGCTGTAATCCGGCATTTTGTAGCCGAGCTTTCCCTCTCCGACGGGGAATAGCTTTGCCACCAACTCGCGGTCGCTCATCCCTTCAGCCGTCTGCCAGTCAAGTTCCTGAGCCATCGCCCGCTGTAATGTATGGATGACGGTAGTGCGTGATACGTTTAGGCTGTCTGCAATTTGCGTGCGGCTCAGCCCGAGGCTCAAAAGCCTCAAGATTTCTCTGTAGTCGGTCATGTTCATGACCCTCCTTGATGTTAGTCACACCCTCGGTGTGCCAACCTCAACTTTACTACAGATAATTTTTCCCTGTTCAATCTCGCCGCCGCATGCTGTTCATTTTGTCCGCCGTGGAGTGTTCAATCTGTGCGACGCTACTGTTCAACCTGACGCGCCGTATTCATTCTTTGCGTCGCGCCATTTCATCCTGCACCGTTTCAAATTCCTCCGGGGCGATGATGGCTTCGTGCGAATTTTCCACATAAT
>JBAYXX010000264.1:0-2923 GCA_041673345.1 Kiritimatiellia bacterium | reverse complement strand
CACAAAACTAACAGCCCGCCCCTCTAAGTCCTTAATAATTTGACGCTTACCCGCTTTACCGGCCAACCAGCCGTCGTAGATAAACTCAATGCCGTCTTGCCCCTTGTCATCAATATTGGTGTAGCCGACAACCTGCGCTAAACTCTCCGCCATCGGATAAAAACGGCGGTATTCATCTTTTACATACACGCCGGGTAAACCCAAGGCATCGATACGCGCCCCCAGCTGGGGCAAAATTGAACGCTGAACAAACAAAAACCGACGAGATTGATGCGCCTGCACGCGCTGATTTAGACTGGTTTGCGACACATTTAACACCTCGGCCAACTGCGCGATCGCCTGCGGATACTGACTGAGCGTCTTCGGATCCACCCACACCGAAGCCACCGGCGTACTCAACGCCAAAATATCGCCATGCCGATCGACAATCGTCCCGCGCGGTGCCGGCACATCCAGTGTACGTACCTGACGTTTATTGCCTTCGGTTTCTAAAAAATCCGCCAGCATGACCTGCACATAAAATGCGCGTGCGGCTAAAACAACAAAGCCCAGTAATAACAGGGCCAGTAAAATATGATCACGATGGGAAGCTAAACGAAACATCACGGACTCGAAGGAGGCGCATTCAGCGGCGCCAGAGAGGGTAAAATAATGGCGTCCGCCTCCGTTGGCGGCTGCATCTTTAACTGCTCTTTGGCGACCCGCTCCACGCGCGCCGGCGAGCTAAGATGATTTTTTTCCAGCATTAAACGCCCCCACTCCTCTTCTAATTGATTTAACTGGGTTAAGCCTTCGAAATAACGGGTTTCCAAATGACGAATATGATGCTGGGTGAGGACAATCAGCACCCACGTTATCGCCACTAACGTCAATAGCAAAAACGCAAAAAGCCCTGACCAATTCAATCGTTTGAATGATCCGGGCTTTGTGTGTTGATGCGCCATCAACCTAAACCGCGACTAGTCCGCCTGACGGCGTAAAAATGCAGGAATATCAAGATAGTTACTGCTGGTGGCTGTATGCTGCGGCCCAGCGTTCACCGCTATTTTTGGACGCACCACCTCACTTTCTAACGGCATCATCGGTGTGGGTTTCTCCACCTCGTCCATGTGCTCACGCTGCTCAGCTTCGGCACGCGCTTGCACAGCCTGCAGGTTAGGCTTCACCACTTCGGGCTTTCTAGCCTGCGCCGATGTACCGGTTAAACCGGTTGCCACCACCGTGACACGAATTTCATCATCCATCGTTTCGTCCACCGAGGTACCGACAATCACAATCGCGTCCTTGTCCGCAACCTGATCAATCACCTCACCGACCTCATAAAACTCACCCAAGCTGAAATTCAAGCCGCCGGTAATGTTGACCAAAATCCCGCGCGCTCCCGCTACGGCAATATCTTCCAACAAAGGATTGGCAATCGCTTTTTCTGCCGCTTTACGCGCGCGCTCTTCGCCGGACGCCGTACCCACACCCATCATCGCTAACCCGCGCTCAGACATCACGGTGCGCAAGTCTTCAAAGTCCACGTTAATAATCCCCGGACGCGTGACCAATTCAGAAATCCCTTGCACCGCGCCATACAATACCTCGTTAGCGTGATCAAAGGCTTTCGCCAAAATAAAATCCTTGCCCAATACTTTGAGTAGCTTATCGTTAGGCACGGTTATCAGGGAATCGACGTGCTTGGCCAGCTCTTCAATTCCGGCTTCGGCAGCCGGTGTACGACGTTCAAAACTAAAAGGCTTGCTGACTACCCCAACTGTTAGAACACCCATTTCACGCGCCACTTTCGCCACGACCGGTGCCGCACCGGTACCGGTGCCGCCGCCCATACCGGCGGTGATAAATACCATATCAGCATCACGTAACTGCTCACGAATAGAATCGATATCATCTTCTGCCGCTTGCCGACCGCGTTCAGGATCGGCCCCCGCGCCCAAACCATTCGCACCGATTTGAATGCGAACCGGCACACTCGAGCCGGCCAAGGCCTGCGCATCAGTATTGGCGCAAATAAAATCCACGCCTTCTACCTTCATACGCACCATATAATCTACGGCATTTCCGCCGCCGCCCCCTAAGCCAATGACCTTAATCACCGGCATACCGGGCTGGCGAGTCACCTTTGCTTCTTGAAGATCAAATTTCATGCTACTCATGGCAACGATTCCCTTTATAGTCAGCAGTCAAATATAAAATTTATAAAAATAGTTAATTCGGTTTTATTGGTTCTATTGTTTGTGTTTAAGGCGCCGGCAAACGCTCGGCAACACGTAACACGGCACTACGCGAGCGCGGATTGTGTGCGCACTCTTCATCGCTTGGAAACACCGCTTTGCCCACTCGTGTCAATATTGGCGCTTCGGTTGCCAACATCACTGGCAACCCCGGAAATAAGTCCTTCACCCGCGACTGATCGCGCATAAAATGCTTCACAATCCGGTCTTCTAACGAGTGAAAACTAATCACACTCAAGCGTCCGTGCGGTGCCAACACCTTCAACGCGGCGTCCAGTACACCGTGCAACGCCTCCAGTTCACGATTAATATGAATACGTATTGCCTGAAAGCTGCGTGTCGCCGGATGCTTATGGCGCTCTTTACTCGGCGCAACCCGACTGATTAACTCAGCCAAATCGCGCGTGGTATGAATTAACCCCAAACGCGCATCATGCACCACCGCTCGCGCGATTTTGTAAGCAAAGCGTTCCTCACCATAGTTTTTCAGCACAGCCGCCAAGGTTTTTTCGTCGACCTCTTGCAGCCACTGCTTTGCGCTGATGCCAACCAACGGATTCATCCGCATATCCAATGGCCCCTCGCGCATAAAACTAAAACCACGTTCAGCCTCGTCAAGCTGAGGAGAGGACACGCCTAAATCCAGCAAAATCCCGTCTATCCGCCCAAGCAAGCCACGCTCATCG
>JBAYXX010000263.1:0-2924 GCA_041673345.1 Kiritimatiellia bacterium | reverse complement strand
AATCCGTAGGTCCCTGGTTCGAGCCCAGGTCGGGGAGCCAACCGAATACAGATTTGGGCACTTCAACAGAAGTGCCCTTTTTTGTTTCTGCGACAGACATTGCCAGTGCAAGACTGTTGCCTGTGACCACCGCTTCGTTGCCGGTGACACGAATCTCGCCAATGATCTGACGTAGATATGCCTTGGCAAAGCCGCTGTCGCGGTCGTGCAATTTCTCGTTCAGTGCCTTGCAAAACAGTTCCACCTGACGCGGACGAATGGCCGGCATGTCGGCACGACGTTTGTGTGAGGCGATTTCAGTCAGCACCTCCTGCCGCCGTGTTTGCAGTCGCCGGCTACGTTGCTGCAGAAGCTCATCCAGCGGCAGAATGCCTTTTTCCACGGCCTCAAAGAGCCGTTCGCTGGCCTGCTGCAATTCGCTCAGTTCAGCCTGCAACGCCTTCACGCCCTGAGCATCCCTTTCCTGAGTGGCTTTGATCTGCTTCTGCAGCTGCATCAGAATTTGCTTGACCCGTTCCGGCGTGAACAGCTTTTCTGCCAGCGCATCCAGTACGGCGGCATCCATCTTGTCCATCGGCACTGCTGGATTGCTGCACTGCTTGATGTGTTTCGCTATGCGTGTGTTGCACTTGTAGTAACGATATTGCCCACCTTTGCCAGTAGCCGTAGTCATGCCCGCACCGCAGCAGCCGCACTTGATCATCCCGGTCAGCAGAGTTTCGCTGGTCAGCGTGCGCACTGGCACTTGATCAAAGGCTCGGGAAGCCTTACGCGACTTCACCGCCTGAAAGGTCTGCACATCAATGATCGGATCGACCTTCAGCAAAATCCACTCCGACTCTGGCTTCAATCGACGAGTTTTGTTCTCCATCCGGTTAAAGTAGTAATCGCCGACATAGGTGGCGTTCGACAGCACTTCATGGACTCGTGATCGTGTCCATGAAGAATTGCGATGCTTACGCCCCGTTTCGTTCAGGTAGCTGGCAATCTGCTTGGCACCCATCGGACCATGCCCTTTGCCATTGAGATACAGACCGAAGATTTGCCGAACCTGTGCCGATTCTGCTGGATCAATAGCCAGCCGCTGCTTGCGTTTCCCCTTGTTCCCAAGTTTCTCCGCTTCGACGGTCTTGTAGCCAAACGGCGGGCGCGACCCATTCCAGAAACCTTGTCGGGCGTTCTCCTTCATCGCCCGCAGCGTGTGCTTGCCGTTTTCCTTGCTCTGATATTCATCGAAGATCGAGAAGATTTTGCGGGCCATCTCGCCGGAAGGGTCGTCGCTGGTCTGTTGCGTGATCGAAATCAGCTTCACCCCAGCACGTTTCAACTTGCGTTCATACAAGGCGAATTCCAATGAGTCTCGGAAGAAGCGCGACAGGCTATGAACGATGATCGCTTCAAATGGCGCGGGGGTTTTGGTCGCTTCGGCAATCATCGCCTGAAACACCGGGCGTCGATCATCAGTAGCTGATGCACCAGCCTCGATATACGTTTCTCCAATCAAATAACCTTGGCTCTCGCACCAGTCCTGCATCTGCCGCAGCTGATCAGGAATCGACAAGTCTTTGTCAGCCTGTTTGACCGTTGAAACCCGCGCATAAAGAGCAACCGCCATATCGTCCTCCGTATATACCCCGCCGCATACGACATGCAGGGGTTATAGGCAATCATCATGGCCTGTCAAGGCAGCCTTACGGTGGTTACACCATCCTTGACAGGCCATGCTGATTACCTGAATTGGTCTGCATGCCGAATGCGGCTCTCTGTTTGCTCAATCGTCCTCGCTACCGTCCAGCCGCAGCACCAACACCAGCAATTCGCCGAGTATTGAGGCAATCAATTCGACTTCGGCTTTACTCGGTACTGACGGCACAAGTCCATCAGGCAGAATCAGGTGGATCGTGGATTGTTTGCTCACTCATAGTGGCACCTCCTTTCCTGCGGTCTTGGCCCGCCCGTTCCTGTCTATGCCATGTCGCTGCAGCAAAGCCACCAATTCCGGTAGGAAGCTCTGGTCTCCAAATTCATCAAGAACAACTTTTCTGAAGGCTTGATACTGATGCGGCGAAGGAATGCCGACGGCCGCCGTGTCGAGAACTCGGCTAATCCGCAGCATCAACAGTTGCATGACAGCTTCGGTCAGCGGATTCACCATTGCCCAAGTCTCATTTCGTCATAGCGCCGCCGCACATCGGTTTCCCAAGTCAAATCGTCGTGAATCCGATCCAGTCGCTTGCGTAGTAGTGTAAAACTTTCATCAAACCCGATTTCGGGCGTCTTGCGCTTGATGCCATGAATGGCACCGAGGCGTTTCAGGTAGCCATAGACGCTGATCGCCATCCGGGTTTCACGCTCTTCTAACAAAGCGAGCATATCCAGCTCCCGAACCACGCCCAGACCATCCATCTGGCCGACACGCGCTTGCAAATCTGCCCAGACTGGATGAACAGGCCAGCGGGACCGGTTGCTATCGTCGGTCTGAATGCGCAGTGTCGTATGGTCTTTAACCAGCACCCGCAACAAATCACCCTGACGTTCTTCTAGGTCAGCAAAGGTACGGATGCCGAACGTGCGTAGCCACGCCTTGCGAATCTGCCATTCGATACGCCAGACATTCTCCGAGCACTGCCACAGATCGAAGAACCAAGTCTTTGCGCTTTTTTCCTGAATCTCATCGACCTTGTTATAAACCCGCAAAACGACATCCCCTTCGCCAAAGCCAAAGGTCTGCACCTTCCGGTTTTTGCGGAATTGCTTGTCTTTGGTTGCCGCACTGACGAAGTTGTCTTCGTAGAAATCGACGACTGGGATTTGATAGTCAAAGGTAAAATCCACTCGCGATAAGCGTTCGGGCTGGAAGGTCTGATAGCCCACCGATGCCGCCCAATCGAGAAACCGGCGATGCAATGCCGCAGCACCGTATT
>JBAYXX010000262.1:0-2931 GCA_041673345.1 Kiritimatiellia bacterium | reverse complement strand
GGACTTGTAAGCTAAAGCGGTGTATCCTTTACTCGCTGTATTTGATAAAAACGTCCGTGAAGCCAGCAGCCTTGACCTTTTTGAGCATGGCATCGGCGTTTGCCTTGACCGAGAACGCACCGAGCTGGACACGGTAATACTTCTTCGGTGAGGTCGGCGCTTCCGGCGAATCCGCGTCAAGCAGCTTCTTTACATCGGTGCGGAAGGTATCCATCGACTTTCCATGCTTCGGGAACCAGTGCATGACATCGCCGTGATTGGACGCGATGCCGAGCGTGTGACCTTCGCTGTGACAGATGATGTCCTTCTCCGTCAGATTGTATTGCTTGCAGAGATAAACGCAAAGCTCGACCGCTTCGGTGTAGACCTTATTGAAATACGCAGTATCGGTCAAGCCGTCCTCGCAAATCTCAAAACCGATATAGCCGAGATAGTTGGCATTGCCCTTTGAGCCGGAGCCGCTGTGCCAGCCGACCATATTCCACTGTAGCGTCTGGTAGGTGGCGATGCTGCCGTTCTTCAGCTTGCCGATAAAGGCATGAACGCAGACCTCGCGTCCACCGGGAGTAGCGGTGTTCCAGTGGTTACCGTACTGATTGACACCCAGCAACCCATCGTCGGGTCCTACGTAGCGTTTCAGATTCGGATTGTTCGCACCTGTGCTATGCACCATGATGCCCTTCGGCGTCATGGTTTTGCCTGACTTGTAGCAGTCGTTGTTTGTAAGTAGAAGTTTATGCAGATTCATTTACTTGTCCTCCTTTTCGCTGCGGTCGTGGAGCTGTTCCAGCACCGCTTTCAGCTTTGCCGGGATGGGCAAGCCGAGATGTCCGGCGTTTTCAAGCAGCGACACGCCCTCGTTGGACAGGTAGAAGAAAATAACCGCCGTGCGAAGCACTCCAGCCTGTCCCAGCACCTGAACGTCGATAATGTTGCCTACGCCTACCAAAATAAAAACGAGCACCTTTTTACAGATACCCTTGAAGCCGACTTCGCTGGAGAGCTTTTTGTCTACAATCGCGCACATGACGCCTGTGATGTAGTCGATGACCACAAAGGCGATGAGCGCGTAAAGGAAGCCGTCCGCTCCTCCGAGAAACCAGCCGATGCCGCCTCCAATGGCGGCAAATACAATTTGAATCCAGTTCCAGATTTCTTTCATGATGATAATCCTCCTCATTCGTTTGTAATAACAGATTTCGACGTCTTATTGCCGGATATCTGCGAAACATAGTCCTTCAGCGTGGGCTTTCCGCGCCGACCGCCGCTGTCCACGGTAAATTCGGTGAAGAAGCCTTTCCGTCCCAGCGTGTGCCGCACGGAGGTAACTACGCCGATATTTTCCGTTTCGCCGTCGGCGGTCATTTCAATGGCGTCGCCGATAATCATCTGCGGCGTAAAGCGCCCCGCAAAGGTTTCTGTTCTGCCGGTAATGGCAATGCTGTCCGCGAGATTATTCGCGTAAGACTGCAGCTCCGCATAGCTCGTCCCGTCCGGAACTGTTACATACAGCGTTCGATGCGCCGCCATCGGCCAGAGCTTGTGCGGCGGCAAATCAACATAAAGCGTATTCTCCGGCTCTTTACAGGAAACACAGACACGGGAATAGGTCTCCTCGTCGCAGTATTCGGTCGAGTAGCTCCAGCAGTTTTTGTCACGTTCAAAATGATAGGTGGACGGCTGCTCAAAGCGGGCGTCGCTGACGCTGCCGATGCCGATAATTCCTTCAGAGTTTTCGCCGATTTTCCAACCGCCGAACAGCCGGATAATGTCCTCAATGCCCTCCAACAGCGTATTGCTTGGCTCAAAGGTCAGTCTCCAACTTCGTCCGGTGTCGCCAACGAAGTAATCCTCCACACCGCCATAGGCGAGAATCGCTTTCAGATTGTCGGTCAGCGTGGCTTCGGAAAAGCTGGTCTGCTCGTCAAAGGTCTGTTCCTTGAGCAGCTTGCCGATGGCATTGCGCGCCGTGACTGAAATGTTGTTGCCGGGAATGGCGGTGGAAACGCGGTCGATGTACCATTTGCCCAGCGAGATTTCATCGGACGAGCCGAGCGCGAGGTACAGCTCAATTTTTGCGTTAGGTGATAGCAGAGAGCGATACCGCCGCAGCAGATAGCCGTTGACGTTCGCAAAATTGAAGGACGCGCTGGAAACAGCGCTGTCCTTGGAGTAGCTGATGCTACCGTCAAGGAGCGTTTCGGAAATATCCGTCGGCAGCATATACATCACAAATTTGTGGTCGATGGTGCTGCCATTCACACCCGCCGCGCTCCAAAAGCCATATGCGCCGTAATGTGCCACCTTTTTGAGCGATGGATAGGAGATGTTTTCATCCGGCGACATTCTGCCTTTCTGTTCCCATGCAAGGTTGCCATATAAGCCGAGGGTTGGGAAGGTCACAAGCGCGTTGACCAAACCCTCGTTATTCACATAAATGATGCGAAAACCGTTGTCTGGCATATGCACCACCTGCGGCTTATGCCCATTTCCAAGCGTGGCGGCATAAGAAAATGAGAGGAGCATACAATCAACTCCTCTCAAATTGCACGGCAAAGCTGAAATCCAGCACCCAGTTTTCGTTCTTGATGGGGCGGTCGAGTTTGCAGTCCATCTCGATAGCGGCACCTGCGGCGGGTGGATTGGTGAATACGATGCCCGGCGTGACATAGCCAAGTCGGATGTTTGGGCAGGAGCCACCGCCAAGCTGTGTTGCGGAACTGACCGACAGCCGCCAATATCGCGCGGTAACCGGTGTATCAAGCGTCACATCAGCATGAACGCTGCTGTACAGAGCGGTTTCTGCTGTGAGAATATCCGTCCATGTTTCATTGTCCTGCGAATAGGAAATAACAGCGTTGGTAGAAGGGCTTCCCTGTTTTCGGTAAAATGAAAGTATCGCAAAAGGTCTCGAAAAAGTTAGCACCCCAA
>JBAYXX010000261.1:0-2933 GCA_041673345.1 Kiritimatiellia bacterium | reverse complement strand
TGAAACCATGGATATTTGCTGATGTGCGATAAAGAAGTAATAGAAGTGTAAAAAATTTTGCCGTTCCTATCCGGCACTTGGCCATTGTGTCGGATAGGTCGGGCGTTAGGCTTCGGGCAAGTCAATTTTGCCGACAAAGCTGTAATAAATCTCAATGTCCTGCCTGCGGGTGCCGTTCTCGTCATAGCTGCACTCATGCACGACGATTTTCTCAATCATTTCCCGCAAGAGGGTGGGTGTCAATTCCTCAAAGGCAAGGTGCTTGCGGACAATCCCCATGAATTTCTCGGCGTTAACGGTGGCCGCCTGCGACTTGTCCAGTTCCGCCTGCAATGCGGCGGTGCGGTCTTTCAGTTCCCGCTGCTCCTGCTCATAGTCTGCCGACAGTTCCATGAAACGCTCGTCGCTGATTTTGCCGTTCACATTGTCCTCATACAGCCGCTTGATAATGCGGCTCACTTCGGCAATCCGCTCCTGCGCCTGTTCAAGCTGCTTGGTGGCTGCGGCGGTCTTTCTCTTGCCGCCGATTTCGTTCTGCTGGATCAGCAGCTTTACAAAACGGCTCTCGTGCCTGGCAGCATACTCCGTCACTTGCCGGAGATTGGAGAGGACACCGGCGGTCAGCAGGTCGGTGCGGATAAAGTGCGCCGTACAGTCGCGGGTGCGCTTCTTGTAGCTGCCGCAGATGTAACAGTCCTGCTTGCGGTTCTTGTTCTGATACCGCTGCTGGTACATCACATGGCCGCAGTCGGCGCAGAACAGCATACCAGAGAACAGCCCCACTTCGTCATAGCGGTTCGGGCGTTTGCGCTGCTTGCGTAACTCCTGCACACGCTCCCATGTTTCCGTGTCAATAATCGGCTCATGGTGGTTCTCAAAAATGGCCTGCTTCTCAATGGGATTTTCTACGCTGTGCTTGGTCTTGTAAGAGGGCTTTTCCGTCTTGAAGTTTACCAGACAGCCGGTGTACTCCCGGTTTTCGAGGATATGAACGACGGTGTTCGTCGCCCATTTACACTCATAGCCGGGGTGGTAGCGGCGTGTGCTGCCTGTCCTGCGGTATTCCAGCGTCCCCGGCGTGGGGATTTGCTGTTCCGTCAGCATACGGGCAATCTTGGTCGGGCCGTTCCCCGCAAGGCAAAGCTGGTAAATCTGCTGGACAACCGGCGCGGTTTCCTCGTCAACGATATAGTTCTCGTCCTCGTCCATGAGGTAGCCATACACCGGCTTGCTGGTAACGGGCTTGCCGCTCATGCCTTTTGCTCTTTTAACTGCCTTGATTTTCTTGCTCGTATCTCTCACCAGCCATTCGTTGAACAGATTTCGCAGAGGGGTAAAATCATTGTCCATGCCGCCGTTTGCGCTGTCCACATTGTCGTTGACAGCGATAAAACGCACGCCCTTTTGAGGGAACAGCATTTCCGTGTAAAACCCTACCTGCAAGTAGTTTCGCCCTAACCGGCTCATGTCCTTGACAATGACCGTACCAACTTTCCCGGCTTCAATGTCCGCAAGCATGGCTTGAAATCCGGGCCGCTGGAAGTTCGCGCCGGAATAACCGTCGTCGGTGTACCAGCGCAGATTGGTAAAGCCGTTCTGTTTTGCGTAGGTTTCGAGTATCCTTTTTTGGTTCGATATGGAATTACTCTCGCCTTGCAGCTCGTCCTCATGGGACAATCTCGGATAAAGGGCGGTAATGAGGTTTTGGGTGGCTTGTCTTAACATAAAATCCTCCGTTTCCGACAGCCAGCCCCACTATTCCGTGGTTTCATTGTACCACGGAACGGCGGGGGCTGTACAGCGGCAAAAGCGTTAAATTTGCTTCTTTACAGCTTTTCAATTTTCCGATTTTTATGGTATGGGTTGTCGTCCCATATTTGCAGTAGAAAAGTTCATAACTCCGTGGTATACTCTGATTTAACAAAAAAATCAGAAGTTAAAGGAGAAAACATGAAGTATACAATAGATGAATTAACCGCGGCCAAAAGGCAAATTGATTCAACTCTGCACAAGCTAAGAGAAACAGTAAAAACATTTGAATCAAAGGATAATTCCGAGCGTTATAAATCACAAATCACATTGGCAAAGAGAAGAATAAAAGCCTTTGAAATTGCAAATTATTTTATAGAGAATGAGATTAAGAATTGCTAAAGCACTTCCGATTTTCGTTCCAGCGGTCATGCTCCCTGGCATGGCCGCTTTTCCATGCCCCGGTTCACGCCGGATAAGTCGGCTCCTGTGTAGCAGCGGCTTCCGCTTCCAGTACCCGCGCCATTTTGTCGGCGGCTGTGGTTGTGGTGTCTTTCTTGAAATAGCCGGACACGACAAGGACGGAATTGCCCATGCGGATTTCCGTCACACAGTCAGGGCGGCGGGTGGTGCGGGTGTCGTGCTGCTTGTTATCTGCCATAGGCAATACTCCTTTCAGTCGGTAATCAGTTTCTTCATGCTCTCCATTTTCCGCTTGGCGGTTTCCTGCCGGAAGTTGTCGCCGGTAAAGCGTACCGGGACGCACATGGAAAGCAGGCGGTCATAAATCCGGGAATGGGCGGTGTCCTCCGGGTTGTGCAGGTCGTCCAGCGTAAGGTTGGTCGTGACGATCAGCGGCTTGCCGCTGCGGTAACGGCTGTCAATCACATTGAACACCTGTTCCAGCCCGTATTCCGTCCCGCGTTCCATGCCGAAGTCGTCAAGGATCAGCAGCGGATAACGACAAAGGCGGGAAATGTACTCGTTGCGCCCCTCAAAGCTGGCGGCAAGGTCATTGAGGATAAGAGCAAAGTTCGTCATGCGGACGGGGATTTCTTTCTCCATGAGGGCGTTTGCGATACAGCCTGCAAGGTAGCTTTTGCCGGTGCCTACGCCGCCCCAGAACAGGCAGCCGATATTGTCTGTCCGCATATCTTCCCAATGCTCCACATCCCGGCGGGCAA
>JBAYXX010000260.1:0-2943 GCA_041673345.1 Kiritimatiellia bacterium | reverse complement strand
GGGCCGGGCCCACCAAGCGGGCGCCATTCATCATGGTGGAATTCAGCACAATTGCGTTGCCCAGGTCTTCCTTACCGACCATCTCTACCACGAATGCTTGGCGGGCAGGCATGTCGAAGGCGGTGGCCATTCCCAGGCAGGCGGCAGCAATGGCTACATGCCAAAACTGGACTATATTTGCCGTCACCAACCCGAATAGGGCAAAAGCCAGCAGCATTTGGATGGACTGGGTGACCACCAGTAGCTTACGCTTGGGCAGCCGATCGGCAATAGTCCCTGCAACCAGGCTTAACAATAGGGTGGGTAACCATTGTAAAGCTGTGACCAGACCCAGCTTTAGTGGAGAATCGGTAAGTTGGAGCACCAACCACGATTGACCGATTGTCTGCATCCAGGTGCCGCATTGGGAAATCAATTGTCCGCCAAAATATAGTCTGTAATCTCGATGTTGCAAGGCGCCCAACCTTTGCAATGCTTTCACAGTCGTATAGCTCCTGTCTAGGATGATATAAGTAGTCTTGTATCATGTTTACCTGAATTACAGGTTAGGAGGTAATACTTCCTGGAAAGCTGAGGTTAATAGCGGTAGGGCATCTGCCAAGGTAACAAGTTCTGCTGGTGAAAGGCGGTTAAGCACCGCTTTTACCTGTTCGCGGGTGGCCTTGCGGGCATCATCCAATACCTGATCTCCCGCTGGAGTAAGAGTAAGGCGGTGGCGGCGGCGTTCGGTCGGATCGATTTGCCGGTTCACGAGTCCTTGCTGTACCAGGCGTTCCACTATGTCGGAAGCCGTGGCCTTAGTAATCCCCTGGTGAACAGCTACTTTGGTGACCGCGGCTCCAGGATTACGGCGCAAGAAGGCCAGGCACCGGAACTGTGGTATAGAAAGGGCGTTTGCGCCGGCGCTTTGCCGACGCATTTCTTCTCGGATGAAATGCATGATGGGCGGAACTACATCCAATAAACCCTGGGCAACGTAAGATAGCTTGTCAGACATGTGCAATCACCTAGCCAATATAAGATAAGCTAATTATAAGCCAGGCTAAGTAATTTTGGCAAGAGCTGGGCATGAGCCGCGCTTGGTACCAAATTAAACACAGTGCCTTATTGATTCTGCACTAATGCTGCAGCCCCAAGGCGTGCATCCGTTGGTGAATAATCGCCATGGCTTCCAATATCGGTTCTGTCAGATAAGCGATATGATCGTTTAACCCATGACGGTGCGTCACATGCTGTGGTTCCCATTGCGGGCTGCGGTGGTGGATATAGTCGAGTGAGCCTTGCATCATAGTCAACAAATAGGTGGCGATCTGCTGGTCGAACATCCACCAGTCTTCACCCACGGCTAGGTATATTGGCGATGTGTGCGCCATCACACCCCGTCTACTGCGGGTATGATGGTTGATGGGTGCATAATTAGGTCCGGCGCAGCGGGCGGTAATCCAAGAGTGGCGAGTGATACGCACCGTAGATTTCAGATGTAAATGATGTGCGCCGTTGGTAACCTGCGTACGATCAACTACCCGGCCGTTGATTATTATTTCTAGGCAGTTGATCGGGATGTTGCTGTCGGCTACCGCCTCCACCTCAATACATCCACCTCCAGCCGACAACCGTACAGTATCGCCAATTGTATGCCCTTCCACACATAAGCGCAGCAAGGGACCGCTGCTGACAAAGGTGTTCCCCCGGCGCAACCCCCGGCACCAGTTATCGTAGGTAAACGGTTCATCTGCGGGAATATGCACATATGTGCGGAATATGCCTACCGGTACATCGCTGGTCATTTTATCGGTGCCTCCCGCCAGCGGTAGCCGGAACCCGGCATTGAGGTAACGGTAATATTCTTCATGCATATAAGCGTCGTGCACCACCATTTCGGCGGCATCTACCCGGCCGGACACAACTAGCGCCGCTACTTCTCCGTTTGGTACCGGCATATGCGGGATGATCGTCGTACCGCCTTGAGCACGACATTCATCCGCCCAGCGGCTTAGCGTAGTCTCCAGCGCTCCACCGATCTCCCCTTCTGTTGGGCCATCCACACACCAGGGCATTATCGGTTTCACCAACCCTAAGAGGGAAAGGTGACCTAACAGATGCTGGCGGTTCTCCTGCGAAACATAGACAATGCTCTTGCCGTTTGGAGCTACCGATGGCCGACCGGTGAATTCCTCAGTATTGGTAAACAAGCTGCCCCATTGTGATTGCAGCACATTCACCACGCCCACACCTTCGCCAGCAGCTTCGAGATGCGCACCTTGAGCTGATAGGAAATGTACATGCGTATCGCCGCTAAAGTAACGTTCTTTTCCCATGTCTACAAACTGCTTGAGGGTGATTGTTAGTGTTTGCTGCCCCGGGACGATCTCCACCTGTGTGCGCAGCGGCTGGTACTCGAAGCCTTTGGCCACATCTACCAGCACTTCACCTCGAGGGAGCCAACCTTCGCATTCGCCGTTGATATAGGCATATGGCACCTCTCCAATAAGCACATCACCACCTATATCTGTATGAAAATTAGTGATCAAACGAGAGTTATGCCCGTAGGGCAGAAAAGGCACACCAGCGGGGGAGCGGAAGTGAATGCGGCACGGCAGGAGTTCTCCACTCTCGGCGTCGACCACCTTAGTGCGCACCCAGTTGCGACCTGAGTCGATTACATCAAGCCGGACGGTGGTGGTGGGGCTGGCTTGGGTGGCGAGGCTGGCGGCCGGGGCGGTCTGCTGCTGGAGCGTGCTCCACTCACTGCTCAATAAGGTTGTATCGTGTGCCATTACCTGCAGCGTAGCAGACGGATTGGCCACCACCTCAGCATATGCCGCAGGCACAGGGGTATGTAGCGGCGATCCCCAACCGGGTTGTTTGTCGGACAGGAATTCGGCTGGAGCAGCAGTTGGCAGCGGGTGCAGCATGCTGGTGACGCCGCGATCGACTGTAAGC
>JBAYXX010000259.1:0-2946 GCA_041673345.1 Kiritimatiellia bacterium | reverse complement strand
TAAGTCCGATTTCCAATCGGACATGTCCCGATGCAATCAGGACCTAAATAAAAACCAAGGACAAACTATGAAAGACTATAAAATGATAACAAAAATTACACGGAGTGTCATCGGGTGCATTGCACTTGCAGCCACCATACATCTGCAAGCTGCTGAGCTGCGGGTCGGGGCGGCGCAGGCCGATATCACACCTGAGCGTCCGGTTGCACTGATCGGCGGACGAACTGCGCCCATTTCAAAGGGTGTCAACTCTCCGGTGACTGTAAACGCGCTTGCACTGGAGTGGAGTGAGGAAGGTAAACCAACGGAAACGGCGATTATTGTGTCGTGTGATGTTGTCTCAATCACTCCGGGACTCCCGGAACAGGCCCGCAAATTGATTGCGAAACGATTGCCGAAGTTTAATACCGACCTGCTTTTTCTGGCTGCCACACACACCCATAAAGCTCCTGCCATGCGGCAGGATGCGTATGACAACTATGCCGGCACGATGGAACCGCGCGAGTACACCCCGTTTATGCTTGAACGGCTTGCCGACGCGGCTGAGCGGGCCTGGAACAGCCGCAAGCCGGGAGCTGCTGCATGGGGCATGGGGCATGCGGGCGTTGCGCAGAACCGTCGTGCCGTATATGCCAATGGATCAGCGGCTATGTATGGCGGAACATCTGGTTCATCTTTCCGCCGCCTCGAAGGTTACGAGGATCACACAGTTGACAGCATTTTCTTTCTTGATGCGGATCAGAAACCTGTGGCGATCATGGTGACTGTGCCGTGTCCAGCCCAGACCGATGAACGCGGACCCTGCGGGCCCCGGGTCAGTGCTGATTTCTGGCATGATGTGCGCACAGGATTATGCAAGACGTACGGCGATCAGCTTGTCGTGCTCGGATTTGTGGCGCCTGCCGGTGACCAGTCTCCTCATTTAATGATCCGCCAAAAAGCTGAGACACGTATGGCCGCTCTTCGCAAACTATCACGTACGCAGGAGATGGGGCGTCGTATTGTAAATGCGGTTAATGATACATGGGAGGTTGTTAAAACCGATATACACACTGACCTGCCATTTGCTCACCGCGTTGAACGGTGTGATCTGCCTTCACAGCCGATCACCGATGCCGAGTACGCTGCATCTAAAAAAAATTATGACCAGCTGAGTGCAAAAAGCAAGCTGGTCGGAGCGGACTATTGGACTAAGATGTGGCAGGAACGTGTTGTGCAGCGCTACGAAGAACAGCAGAAAGGTCCTGTGGTTTATGAGACCGAGATGCATGTGCTGCGCCTGGGCAGCGTGGTGATCGTCACCAATCCTTTTGAACTTTTCACAGATTACGGCATTCAGATTCAGGGCCGCAGTCCGGCGGAACAGACAATTCTGATTCAGCTGGTGAACCCTTTGGCCAGGGCTGCTTATCTGCCCACGGCCCGTGCGATTGCCGCTAAGGGTTACAGCGCTATTCCTCAGGCATACGTTGTCGGCTCCGAGGGCGGGCAAATGCTAGTGGAGCGCACTTTACAAAGCATCAAACAAATAATGGAAAACACGAAGTAATTAGCATCGTGTGTTTAACAAATGCAGCGTGGGAACACGCGCATAAACAGGAGAAAACGCAATGAAGCGAATGACAAACAGAGCGGCCCTTGCGGCTGTGACGGTCTTTATGACCGTGGGCGCGGCGTATGCCGTGCCGTTGGTGGATAATGTGGTGATGACGCAGCGCGCATTTTCGCGCATCGTGGACATTACGTATGATCTCGATGAAGCGGCAATTGTAACGCTGGGCATTGAGACTAACGGGGTCGCGCTCCCTGACGCGGCTGTGACGCGCCTTACTGGCGACGTGTGTAAGAAGGTTGAGGCGGGAAGTTGTTCCATCGTCTGGAATGCGGGTGCGGACTGGCCCGAGAACCTTACCCAGGTCGCCAAGGCCAAGGTAACGGCGTGGTCTGTGGATGCGCCGCCGCAGGTCATGGTGATCGATCTGACTGGCGGTTCGTCAGCTTTGAGCTATCCGGTGAGTTACTACGTCAGTACTGCGGCGCTGCCGTACGGCGGGTTGACGAATTCGATCTACAAGAATTCGCAGTTGGTTATGCGTAAGATTTCCAATGGTGCCTTCACAATGGGTGAGGACCCTGGAGCTGTGCAAGTAACCTTGACAAATGACTTCTACGCGGGTGTGTTTGAAGTGACCCAGGGGCAGTGGTCTAATGTTATGGGAACGAATCCATCAGAGTTCAAAGATACGTTTAACCCTGTCAACAAGGTGGCGTATGATGATATTCGCGGCATAACGGATGGGGCTGAATGGCCAGCTAGTGCCAAGGTGGACTCTGGATCCTTCATGGGAAAGTTACGTGACCGGACTGGGCTTACGACTTTTGACCTGCCAACTGAAGCACAGTGGGAGTACGCCTGTAGGGCGGAAAAGATTAGCTACTACAACGACGGATTTTCTACCGGTGCTGACACCAATGTTCTGAATGAATTGGGTTGGTGGATTGGTAATAGCGGATCACAGGCGCGTTGGGTGGGGCAGAAAAAGCCGAATACGTGGGGTTTGTACGACATGCACGGTAACGTGTGTGAGTGGTGTCTGGATTGGTACACAAGTTCGCTGACGGGTGGAGTTAACCCCAAAGGGGCGGTTTCGGGTTCGAGCCGCGTGTTTCGGGGTGGCTGCTGGTTCTACCCCGCGTCGAACTGTCGTTCGGCGTATCGTAACAGTTACTCGCCGTCGGGCCGGGGCAGCAACATTGGCTTCCGCCTCGTGAGGACCCTGCCATAGCGCAGTAGCGCTCCTTCCTCTCCCAGTCGGGAGAGGGTATTTGGGAGTGCGCGCTGGCGTGTGCATAAGGCGGTAGCCGCACACGACTGCGTCGCACGGACGTTTTAAGCGGGGGGTGTGGGGGGCAGCCAGCCCCCCGCGAAAATAGCAGCATTGATAA
>JBAYXX010000258.1:0-2954 GCA_041673345.1 Kiritimatiellia bacterium | reverse complement strand
CACCAAGCCTACCCGGACTAATCCTCAGGGCGGCGTGGTAGAGCGTCCCGGAGCCATGCATGCTTCAAACGTCATGCTTGTGTGCCCCAACTGCAACCAGTCTACTAGAGTCGGCAAAGACACAGCCAAGGGCGAAGCGGTCAGAGCATGCCGCAAATGCGGCAAGGCCATCGACTAAAGGCTAGTCGGCTATAGCAAGGCCAATAATGGCGGAAGGAGGGCACACAAGTGACTAGATTACAAGAGAAACACATTAAAGAGGTAACACCGGCGCTGGTGCAGCGTTTTGGATATAAAAACCCCATGCAAGTACCCGGTTTGGTTAAAGTTGTGGTAAACATGGGTGTAGGCGATGCCGCCGCAGACTCCAAGGCGCTCGACGCAGCAATGGAAGACCTGGCTATGATCACCGGTCAAAAGCCGCTGATCACCAAGGCTAAGCATTCTATCGCAGCCTTCAAAATCAGGAGTGGCATGGCTATTGGAGCCAAAGTCACCCTGCGGGGCGATCGGATGTACGATTTCCTAGATAAATTGGTAAACGTAGTGCTGCCACGTATCAGAGATTTCCAGGGTATTTCACCTAAGGGCTGTGATGGCCGCGGCAACTACACTTTTGGTTTACGCGAGCAGTTAATCTTTCCGGAGATTGACATCGACAAAGTAACAAAGACTCGGGGCATGGATATTTCGGTAGTAACCACGGCCAAAACGGATGAGGAAGCCATCGAGCTCCTCAGGGCTTTAGGGATGCCGTTCCGGGCCGCTTAGGCTGCCGATAAATAAGGAGGCAAACCGTGGCCAAAACATCGATGATCATCAGGGCCAAGAGAGCGCCAAAGTTCGCAGTGCGCCAGGTTAATAGGTGCCAGATCTGCGGCCGCCCCCATGGTTATATGCGCCAATTTAAGATGTGTCGTATTTGCTTCCGCACTCTCGCTCATGAGGGACAAATCCCTGGTGTAACCAAAGCGAGCTGGTAGAAGCACGAAGGGGGTTGATGCTAGCATGGTGATGACAGACCCAGTCGCCGACATGCTGACACGCATTAGGAATGCGAGTACTGCTAACCACGATCAGGTAGAAATACCGGCGTCCCGCCTTAAGAGGGAATTAGCCCGCATCTTCAAAGAAGAGGGTTACATTCGCGACTTCAAGGTAGTAGACGATGGCCCGAAGAGTACCATTAAGGTGTTCTTGAAGTATGGCCCTAATAAGGGTAAGGTAATTACCGGTATCAAACGCATTAGTAAACCAGGGCTGCGGGTGTATGCCAGGCGGGAAGAGATTCCGCGCGTACTCGGCGGATTAGGTTGCGCTGTGCTATCCACGTCACAAGGGGTAATGACGGACAAGCTAGCCCGGCATACCGGCGTGGGCGGCGAAGTTATCTGCTACGTTTGGTAGCCTCTCTGGCGAGAAAGGGAGGATCCTAGTGTCCAGAATTGGGAGAATGCCTGTGCCTGTACCCGCTGGGGTAGAGGTGACAGTGACGGGGAATCTAGTGCGCGTTAAAGGGCCTAAGGGCGAACTACAGCGCGAACTACACCCAGAGATGTTGATTGCCCTAACCGATGGTCGTGTGGAAGTGAGCAGGCCGTCGGATGAAAAGAAGCACCGGGCTTTGCACGGCCTTACTCGCACCTTAGTAGCCAATATGGTCGAAGGTGTGACTAAAGGATTCAGCAAGGATCTGGAGATTAAGGGCGTTGGTTATCGTGCCGCCAAGCAAGGCAACAAGCTTGTCTTGACAGTAGGGTATTCACACCCTGTAGAAATCGACCCGCCTATCGGCATCGATATAGATGTACCAGCCGCTACAAAAATTAGCGTGCGGGGCACGGACAAAGAGCAGGTAGGCGCCATCGCCGCTCGCATTCGTGCGGTACGTGAACCCGAGCCATACTTGGGCAAAGGGATAATGTATGCAGGTGAGCGGATTAAACGCAAAGCTGGTAAAGCAGGTAAGGTAAGCAAGTAAGCCGAGGTGAATGGCAGAAATGGCTAAGGCAGATCGCAAAGCAGAGCGGACTAAGAGACACCTGCGCGTGCGCAAGCAAGTGCACGGTACAAGTGCACGGCCGCGACTGGCAGTATTCCGCAGCCTGCATCACATTTATGCTCAGGTAATCGACGATTCCCAAGGCCGCACATTAGTGGCGGCGGCGACAGTCGAACCGGAGTTAAAGGCTGCATTGGAGAGCACGGATAACACTGCAGCAGCACAGAAGGTCGGAGCGTTGGTAGCTGCCAGGGCTTTGGAAAAAGGTATAACGAGCGTTGTGTTCGACAGGGGCGGTTATCTGTATCACGGCCGTGTTGCGGCTCTAGCAGATGCAGCCCGCGCTGCCGGATTGATATTCTAATGCCTACCGCTGGTAGCGGATGCAGAATCAAGGGAGCGTGAAAAGGTGCTAGCAAGCTTTCAGCGTATAAATGCCGACTCCCTGGGCGAACTTGAGGAGAAGGTTGTTAAAGTCGACGCTGTGTCAAAGACAGTTAAAGGCGGCCGCACCCGCAGTTTTAGAGCGGTTGTGGTTGTCGGCGACGGTCGTGGGCATGTCGGGGCGGGAACTGGCAAGGCCAAGGAAGTCTCCGACGCCATTCGCAAAGGTGTCGAGGACGCTAAGAAGAACATGATAGAAGTACCTATAGTGGGAAGCAGCATTCCCCACCCTATAGAGACCAGGTTCAGCGGAGCGCGTGTGCTCCTGCGGCCGGCCTCGCAAGGCACGGGCGTTATCGCCGGCGGGCCGGTGCGAGCCGTACTGGAAGCTGCCGGAGTGCGCGATATTCTCACCAAATCGCTGGGCAGTTCCAACCCGGTTAATGTAGTGCGAGCCACTATCATTGCTCTGAGCTCATTGCGCACTTTGGAGCAGGTAGCACGGTTGCGCGGCCGGTTGCCAGAGGAAATAAAAGCCTGATTTGGTGGGTAACTTTCTTTGAGGAAG
>JBAYXX010000257.1:0-2976 GCA_041673345.1 Kiritimatiellia bacterium | reverse complement strand
TTCCGGCTGGATTATCAGTCGCCCGATCGTCCGGGCGCTGGGAATCGGCTAGGAGCGCGCTGCGGGGCCGCGCCCCGTAGCCTCAAGCGGTTTCGACTGAGACTGCTTGCGGCTGCGGGGACGGTCTCGGCTAAATCGAGGCGGTTTTCGCAGTCGACAATATGCGACAGGAGGAAACCGTGACAAAGAAGCATCCCATATTGGCTCGCCTCTATCAGAACATTCCTTTTGCCGTAGCGTGCAAGCTGCATCAACGGCTGAGAGCGGGGTGTACCGCGCCTGAGACTCGACAACTGCTGCGGATGGCGATGGTGCGCGCCGGCTTGGTTCAAGAGAGAGCAGCCTGATACAGGCCCCGGCGTTGCCGGGGCCTCCTATATCCGTAGTAATCTGCTACGGCCTCATTGAAGGGGAAGCCAGATTCAATCCGCTCCCGGATGGGAGAGGGTAGCTGGCCCTGCCGGTAGGCAAAGCAGCAACAAGGTGTCGGTTACCACCAACGGGCCGACTGTCACAACCGCCCCCGCGGGATGCTTTCGTCCCGCAGGGGGCGAAGCGTCTCCGGGGAATTCAACGGAGGCGTACCATGAAAATAAAAAATCTCGGCCTGCTGTCCATGTCGGCCGATCAATATCACGACCATCCCGCTGTGGGCCATTCCGGGCTGGTGCGCGTCATGCGCTCACCCGCGCACTATCAGGAGTACGTGACCCATCCGCCGGAGCCGACCCCAGCGATGCTATTTGGAAGTGCTTTCCATGCCGCCCTGCTTGAACCGGAACGGTTCGGACAGAGCTTCGTAGTGGCGCCCAAATTCGATAAGCGCGTGCGACGTGAAGTCGCGTAAGTGATTGTTCCACAAGGAAACCTTGGAGGGAACCTGCCGTTCCTCCGGCAGTAACCTAGGGATGCGGGCGAGACTGGCAACGGTTTCGTTCGAAGCCATCCCAACAATGCAGCCCACTCCCGCAAGGGTGAAACTGAAACCGCGAGGTGGAGGTGGAACTGCGAGTGCCACGCGGTGGGGCGCTAGGTTTGGAAGTAAGGCGAACCAAAGTGAATCGGTGATAAATCTCGTCAGAACAGACAAGCCAAAGGCACTGACAGGCTTGAGCCAAAAGGCAAGTGGGTGGTCTTAGGTTTTGGGTTGTACCTAAGCGAGGACACAACTCCCACCGGGAAATAGCCGACGCCTAACCTTCCGTTGTCACTTACGTGGAACACGGAAAACCCGTACTCCCGCCCGCAAGGGCAAGCCGACCGTAAGGAAAGCTGTTGGGGGTGCGGGTACGGGATGCAGGAAAAAGCGAACGCCATCCTGTAATGGGATGGATAGGAGTTGAGGAGAAATCCAACATCACTCCACGCGAAAGCGGGCAGACTTCCTGCGGGTCTCTCTTTGCAAGAGAGTTTGTAGAACCTCATAGGGAGGAAAAGCAAATGACGACCATGCAAATGGTTGGTGCAGCCTCCTGCCGGGGGGTGGACTGGCACAGTATAGACTGGGCCAAAGCCCACCAAACGACAAAGAGGCTGCAAATGCGTATTGCAAAGGCAGTAAGGGAAGGACGCTGGGGCAAAGCGAAAGCTCTGCAATGGCTCCTAACCCACTCGCTTTATGGCAAGGCAATTGCTGTAAAACGAGTCACCGAAAACCAAGGCAAAAAGACACCTGGGGTAGACGGGGTAACCTGGGATACCCCAGAGTCCAAAGCCAAGGCTGTAACGTCCCTTAGAAGGAGAGGATACAAACCTCAACCCTTAAGGCGGGTATTCATCCCGAAAGCAAACGGAAAGATGCGACCACTAGGGATTCCGACGATGAAAGACAGAGCGATGCAGGCCCTATACCTGCTAGCCCTGGAACCCATCGCGGAAACCAGAGCGGACCCTAACTCCTACGGCTTCCGGCCGGGGAGGGCAAGCAGGGACGCAGCGGAACAATGCTTCACTGCATTGGCCAGGAAGGACTCAGCACCGTGGGTTCTGGACGCAGACATCACTGGGTGCTTTGACAACATCAGCCACGACTGGATGATCGCCAACATCCCTATGGATAAGGAGATCCTCCGGAAATGGCTGAGAGCCGGCTTCATCTGGAAAGGCCAAAGGTTCCCCACGGAGAGTGGTACGCCGCAGGGCGGAATCATCTCTCCTGTATTGGCGAACATGACCTTGGACGGAATGGAACGAAGGCTAGCGGAGCGCTTCGGCGCGAAGAAAAGCCGGAAGGCCGATCGGAACAAGGTAAACCTGATCCGATATGCAGACGACTTCGTCATAACCGGCGCAACGAAAGAAGTGCTGGAAGAAGCGAAATCAGTGATCGAGGAGTTCTTGAAGGAAAGGGGCCTGTCCCTGTCCCCCGAGAAAACCAAGATCACGCATATCGAAGAAGGCTTTGATTTCCTTGGATGGAACGTGCGCAGATACGATGGGAAATTACTCATCAAACCTGCGAAAAAGAACGTACAAACGTTCTTACGGAAAATCCGGGCGACAATCAAAGAGGCCAAAACAGAGAAGCAAGAAACGGTGATAACGAGGCTCAACCCAATCATTCGAGGATGGGCCAACTATCACCAAAACCAGGTGGCAAAAGAAACTTTCAGAAAGGTTGATGAGGTCATCTGGAAACAGCTTTGGCAATGGGCATGTCGGAGACACCCAAACAAACCGTCCAAATGGATAAAGGCTCGTTACTTTGTCCGACAGGGGCGGCGCAACTGGGTATTCGGCACAACGGTAACAGAAGAAAATGGCAAGGAAAAGTTTGTGAGGCTGGTACAAGCCAGCGACACACCGATCCAACGCCATACAAAGATCAAGGGTGAAGCGAACCCGTACGATCCTGAATGGGAAGAGTATTTCGAGGAAAGGTTACGCCTGACCATGAAAAACAACCTGAAGGGACGACGACGGCTGCTCCACCTTTGGCTGACACAAGACGGCAAATGCCCGAACTGCGGGGAGCAC
>JBAYXX010000256.1:0-2977 GCA_041673345.1 Kiritimatiellia bacterium | reverse complement strand
GTTCATAAAGACAAAAACCCCCAGGTGCCTATGGCCTGGGGGTTTTTTAGATACACTTCGGTCTTACTTCCGCGCAGTCGCCATATCAGCAACCAGACGGTATGTTTTCTTAACTACATCGACAAAAGTGGCGATCGCAGCTACCACCAACCCTACCTTCAGCATTATCTGCAGCAGCGACTTAAGTGTCTCCAAATCCGCAGGCGAAGCTTCACCTGCCAAAGCTAACACCATTTCGCCACTCAACAATGACGGCCCACTCAGCATATATGCCAAAACACCGACACTAAAAACGGAGAGGGCAATATCTAAAACTCTGCTGCTAGTCGACCACTGTTGTTTGATCAGCAAAAGTAAATGATGGATTATGGTGGCTGCCCAGATGATGTTCCAGTAGGGCAGAAACTCCTGCACCGCAGCCTGATCCACTATCGAGACGAGATTCCAGCCGGATGTGTTGACAAAGTATGCTCCCATGTCGCGAGATAATAAGTTTATAATCAGGAGCGCCAGCAGCGCAAAGCACACAGACGCTACAGAGTCACCAATTTTGACTTGAGATTTTAGTCGCGGCACAGGCGGCAATTTGCGGGGATCCCACTTCTCATGTTCGGCCAAAGCGTTCTTTTCGGCATCTGGCAGCGTCTTTTCTAGTATAGCAAATACCAGTGTCACCACGCCGAATGCTCCAAAGGCACCGGATATTAGTGCAGAAATAATCTGTCCGATGAAAGCCCCCACCGATGTTGGTGTAACAGCCAACTCTATAGATAGTGCAATGGCTGTGCCCAATGCGACGGCGCCGAGCGTTATACCCACTACAAGCAGGTATTTATCATACAACTGCGGCCCTATTACATAACGAGATGTTGGCGTGTAGCGCAGAGCGACTTCCTGCGGCGGACCCATAGCCTCTAGCACCGGCACAACTTCCGCTTCCGAGTAAGGTGGCGCATGCTCTACCCGATGCTCAAGTTCATCCATTGTTAACGACAGCAGCTCCTTCTCCACATCCACTCGCAGGTTCTCAGGCAATCTGCGGCCGACCTCGGCCACATAACGCTCAATCAGCTCCATTTTCCTATTCTCCTTTACTACCTAATAGTTGCTCCATCACCGCTACCGTCTCATACCAATGGGCGCCAACTTTAGCCAGCGCCGACTTGCCCGCATCATTCAAAACATAGTAGCGGCGAGGACGAGGCTGATCCAGCGACCAAGCGCTATCCAAAATCCCTTGTTGCTCCAGCCGCCGCAGCAGTGGGTAAAGCGTATTTTGATCAATACTTACGCCTTTTTTGGTTAGACATTCTAAGAGCGAATAACCATATTGCGGAGTCGCAAGCTGGCTCAATACACTAAGTGAGAGCGTACCCCGCCTGAGTTCCTGAATCATGTTCTTAACTACCTCAACCTGATCTATGACGACACACCTCCTGTCACCACCATTATATTGTGTGCCATACAGTATTGTCAATGTTGTAATGTTTTGGTGGGCGCGAATTTGTGAGGAGGCGAATGTTTGCGTTGGGGGGTACATAGTTCGACGTGTAGATGACAAGGTCTTTTTGGCAAGGCCATAATTTTTGAAATCGAAACTACCACATGAAGGAAACGCCAGCGCATAACGTTTCGTCATTTCGTTGCCCAGCAATTTGCAGGCGTCCGATCGACTTTTTATACTGAGTTCGGAACATCATCGTTTGCACCAGGGTATCTACCGCACACCCGCCCGCCAATCTCGCAGCTCCATTCCTTAACCCTACCTCGCCACCCACCTCCCCGCTGCGTTTACATGATGTTGAGTGTTAACCTCGTTCCAGACAGGTCGATCTTCGTCCCAAATGGAGTCGGTCTGAGTAAAATCTGGTGCGGTCAGAAATACCCCATTTAGAAACCCGCAGCGTATGGAGTTGTGCTTTTTTGTCGCCTTTCAATTTGCAGGCAAAACTTCAATCTACCAGCGTCAACCGGTATCAGTTTGGAACTTCGTATACACTTAGGTTCTAGCGACGTCCACCTCCCGCACCGCCCCCATATAATTCGAAGGGAAAAATTTCCAGTGTTCGGCAGGAATAGCACACCTGTTCGTTAATACTATTATCATCAGGATGGTACGCAGCAGAATTCCACACGAGGAGTTGCACAAAATGGCCAATTCGGAAGTCATCGTTCCGATAACACTCTTTTTGGACAAACGGATTACCGCCGCCGACAAACTCGTTTGGATGATGATTTTGCTCGACATGGCGGATCTCCACGGCAGCAAGCTGGTCTCCCCAACCAGGTTGGCCGAACGTACCCGCCTCTCCCGTCTGGCCATATATAATTCGCTGAAGCGACTCATTGCCGCAGGCTGGTACGATGGGCACACGCCCATTGTAGGTAGCAACGACCTAACGTGCTTGGTCTGCATGCCAAACGCCCTGCTCAGAAGCACCGAGCTGCAACCCCGAGACATTATGGTATACGGTCTGTTACAAGAGGAATCATTTGTCGGGCGGCGTTACGGCCAGCTCACATACCTGGCCCTAAGCAAATATGCGCATCTCTGTGTAAAGACGGTGCGGCGAGCTGTAAAAGCCCTAGCTCAGGCCGGCTGGATTAACGTGCAGCAGGCCAACCGACTGGCTCCCCTCCACATTGAGCTGGCCGATCCCCGCGAAACCTACCACCATAACCTGAAAAAGTTCATAGATACAGCCAAGCATTGGGGCGAGGCTATCGCTATATCGATGGTGACATTTCTAGTAGAGCCAGCGGAATACCAAGTAAGACCCAATCCGAACTGGTTAGTCAACCCGGCTACTGGAGCTCTAATGGAGGTGGATTTATATATCCCTCAGCACAATCTGGTGATGGAATTCAATGGCGATCAGCATTGTCAGCCCACCGAATTCGCCTCCGCCGCCGATGTGGCCGCGCAGCAGGCTCGCGATGCCGCCAAGATCAAAATTTTAAAGGATCGGAAAGCTAA
>JBAYXX010000255.1:0-2985 GCA_041673345.1 Kiritimatiellia bacterium | reverse complement strand
CGTGCCAAAAACTTACCGAGTGGTCCGCACTGGTGGAATGATGTGATGACGACCTTCGGGCCGATGTGTGACTCGCCCTCGGCGCGGTGGCCGAAGCGATAGTAAACTTTGTGGATGTCTACCTTGCTCGGACCGAACTTGAGCATATCAAGCAGGACCTTCCAGCCGGTGAGTTCCATCTCGTTCCAGTGCTTGGTGATGATGGGCATCCACAGCATCCGACGGCCGCCGAAAAGACCGCTCATGATGTCCTCGGTGATGGGCTTGTGATTTACGAACAGGAATAGGTCGCAGTAGACATTGAATGCCCACGAACCGGCCCAGCGGATAAAGCCGAGCGCACGCCGCTCGACCCGGGTGCCCACAACCAGATCTGCGCCCCTTTCCAGTTCTTCATACATCGGGCCCAAGGCGGAGATGGGGTGCTGAAAGTCGCAGTCCATGCAGATGAAGTAATCGGTCCCGCATTCGACAAACCCCTGCAGCACGCTGGCGGCCAAGCCCCGATCGTGGGGATCCCGGGTAAAGAACGTTACCATCGGGTCGTGCAGGTCCTCGATCAGTTTCTTGCTGGAGTCAGTGGAGTTATCGTCCATGAAAAGAACGTGGAATGCCGGGTACTGCTCGCGGATGGCCTTGGCCATGTTGGCAATATTCTTTTCTTCATTGTAGGTTGGGATGACGACGGTAAGGGATCTGGCCATAGCACAACTTCCGATTGGATTGCATACTCGGGACCGATATATCAATTGTCCTACGGAGAATAAATGAATGTTATATTCTGTTCATTCCTTTTTTGGTTCCTGCGGGACCGTTTTACCCACTCCTTTCCGCTTCTTCAGCAGAATCGAGGTGACGAAGCTGATAATGATGATCGCAAAAGTGGCTACAAGCGTGAAGGTTTGTGCCTCGTTCGAGCTGAAGAACGTGTAGAAGAACCCGCTCATGATCGCGATAAACCCGTACTTCAGAATGCAACCCAGTACAATGTAGAACACCGACCTCTTGATATCCCAGTGGGCGATGGCGATGAACGCGCCTGCGAAGGGAATCATCGGCGCGACCCGATTCAGCAACAGCAGACGTTCGTCTCCCATGACCAGGAATTGAGTGTATTTGTTCACGGCCCGTTCGATGCGGCCCGGAACATGGATGTGAGAGACGACGTAATGAAGTGCCAGTATACCTACAAGTTCAGCGGCGATAGCGGTCAGGACAAGTTCTACACCGAACACTGCGGGGCTGCGGTAATTCGGTCCGGCCATAAAGGCAATGACGAAGAACAGTTCCGGCAGGGTCGGGAAGAGCAGAGCGTCCAACAGGAAAATCAAAAAGATGCACAGTAGCAGTCCGAACTCACCGTTGCCGCCGAAAAGACTGTAGATCCAGTTGCCGAGACTGATCATGCCGAAGCCTCCGAACCGTCAAAGGAACTGTTGCGTGGATACTTCCAGAACCGGACCCGCATCAGCCGGCCGCGGAACTCGCAGACTGCAAGATACAAAATACCGAGATACTGGACCACGGCTCCGCCATAATACATCCAGCCCATCTTGGCAAGACTGAGGAAGGGGGTCTGGAACCACTCAGTGAGCGCTACGACCGTGTCGATCGTGATCAGGTTGCTATACTGCGCCAGCGACAGCAGGAGCGAAAAATTGTTCGCGAAAGCGAACACCGTGGCCCCGAGAACGATAACGGCCCAGGGCCGCATGAACCGCTGGTCAGCGGACGCAATGTACACGGTCAGGAACGGTAGCAGCAGGAGCAGGTATTGAGGAGCTGGCGGCCAAAAGAAAATCAGCGTACAGTTGAGAAGCAGAGCGGTTAACAACTCCTTTTCCGGGTTCTTGCCGGCGAAGCGGTCGTAGGCTAGAGCTAGAATGACCGAGCCTATCAGGATCAGTACATAGGCGACCACTGCGCCGATGCCGGCCAACTGCGACAGCAAACCAGAGGAATCTGCCGCCCGGGATGTAATGAAACTGAAGGCGTTGGACAGTGTCCCGTCCAACATCTGTGGTAAAAGAATTGCGATCGCGGCTATCAGCCCGCCGGCCGCCGCAAGACCGAAGTTCTTCCAGCCCTGCCGGCGGTTATTCCGATGTTTGACAAAGACGTAAGCGACCAGCAGCGGTACCAGAAAGACCGGGAACAGTTTGGTCAGGGCCGCAGCGGCAATGAACACGCCGGCGCTGAACCACCGGCCGTAAACCAGCAGGATTAGGCAGATGAGAAGCAGAAGCACGACTAGGTTGTCGAACATGGCTGATACTGACGCTACGGCGATGACCAACGGGCAGAGGAACCACAGGACAAAGCTCAGCTCAGCTTTCTTCCGGTCGGCGGTGAAATGCAGGACGATCCGGTAGATAAGGTAGCCGTCAAGCAGATCGACCAGATACAGCGGGACCTTCGCTAACTGTTCGAAAGAGAGACTGGTGATGTTAGCAGAGATGTACCATTCGGTTAGTTGCTCGAAACCGAGCGCAGCGGTCACCCGCATGCCCCATTCACCTAGCGGTAGGAGCTGGGCGACCGTGCCTAGCGAGCTCAGGAAATACCCCCAGACTGGGGTGTAGAAATAGCCAGTCAGACCGTAAAGACCGTTGCCAGAGTAAAAATTGGCCATAATCATGGCCCAGTGGCTCACGTCATAACCGTAATTGAAGACGAGACCGGCCGCAATCCGAACGGCCAGGCCGATGATGACAGCGGAAATGACGGTCCGGGTCCAGAAGTCGGTTTTCATAGGCATCACTCGTCGGCAAGAATAAAAGATTCGCCGTATACTGAGAAGTAGCCGCCCAGCAGCACATAGGCCACCAGATTGCCGTGTGAATTCGGAATATTCAGTATGCCGCTGACAGTTGTCCGGGTAACAGTACCTGTTTCGCAGTCCAGTTCATCGGAGCACCAGCAGAGGCCGGCACAGAGGACTGTGCCGAAATCGCTGCGCTGATTATTGGAATAGTTTCCGCCGAG
>JBAYXX010000254.1:0-3024 GCA_041673345.1 Kiritimatiellia bacterium | reverse complement strand
GCAATACTTGATTTTAAGCAGCACAAACTGCGTTAATGCCTGCCAATGAACATGTTAGAGCATAGTTTTGAGTTTTTTAGAGTTCAACGAGATCAAGTAGTCTGAACGTAGGTCCGATTTCCAATCGGACATGTCTGGTTAGAAACCGGAGCTACAGAAGTTCGACTGCGCATTATTAAGGCAAGAAAATCGGGGGTAAAAAAATGAGGCAGTGCGGTTTTTTTTAAGGTGAAAAATGTTAGAGGTGAAAAATGGGATGCGGAAAGTGGGATGTAATTTCCGTCCACCGCATAGCGGCGGACATACTGAAAGCAACACAGTATATCCGCCGCTATGCGGTGGATGATTGCGAAACAAGCCGCAATAAGGCCCAATAAACAACTTTTTGCAAAGAACAATTAATTGTTCTTTCTAGTCGTCTAAGTGATTACAGAGGCTTTATTGAACGCGGCGTGCGGCCAGCGTTATCAGTTGTGTCAATATCGGCACCTCTGGAAACAAGGAACTTGAAGACCTCTTCGTTCTTATTCTCCCTTGCCGCGTCATGGAGCGGGGTCTCGCCCCGCTTGTTTTTCGCATGAACATCAGCCCCGTTATCCACGAGGTATTGGATGATTTCGATGTCCTCATTCAGCCTCGCAGCTAGGTGGAGCGGGGTGTTGGCCGGGTTGTTTTTCGCGTTGACATCCAGCCCGAGGTAAACAACGTATTTGATAAGCTCAATGGTTCCCTTGCATTTTCTTTGCACGGCCAGATGAAGCAGAGTGTTGCCATTATTGGCTGTCGCACGGGAATCCGCTCCTGCCGAAACAAGGTATTTGGCTGTTTCGACTTTCTCCCCCCAACACCCGGACGTGACCCAATGGAGCGGGGTAAATCCATCGATATCCTTAGCATGAACATCTGCCCCAATAGAAACAAGGTATTGGGCAGATTCGACCCCACCCCCAAGTGCCGCATGGTGGAGCGGGGTCGCGCCCTGTTGATCTTTCGCGCGAATCTCCGCCCCTTTTGAAACAAGGAATTTGGCGATCTCGATGTTTCCTCTCCAGGCATGCCAGTGGAGCGGGGTTTCACCCTTGTCGTTCCTCACATTAATATCCATTCCCTGAGACACAAGGTGCTTGGCCATTTCGATATTATGTGTCTCATGGAGCAGGGTTTCGCCTGTGTTGTTTTTCGATTGAATGTCCACTCCGAGGGAGACAAAGTATTTGGCAACCGCGACATTGCCGCTAAACGACAACGCATTCAGGTAAGCGGTCGTACCGCGGTTGTCTTTCGCGTGGATCTCCGCCCCTTTGGAGATAAGAAACTGGGCGACTCCGACACTCCCGACCTCAAAGAGCGGAGTCCGCCCAATGCAATTCGTCGCGTGGATATCCGCCCCTTGGGCGACAAGGTATTTGATGATTTCAAGGTTGCCGTCACCGTCACCCGCATAATGCATCCGCACCGCCTCATGAAGCGGGGTGTTGCCGTTGTAGCCGTTCTTCGCATTGACATCTGCACCCTTGGAGACCAGGAATTTGACACCGTCGAGATTCCAGTCCGAGTGCTCCACCGCCTCATGGAGCGGTGTGGTTTTGAGTCTACCCCAGCCTGCGGTTTTCGCGTTGACATCGATCGTGGCTCCTTTTGAAAGGAGGAACTCGCTGACTTTTGTGCTTTTACCCGACGCTGCCGCCACATCAAGCGGAGTCCGCCCATTGTTGTCTTTCGCATGGATGTCAGCCCCTTGGGAGACGAGGTATTGGATAGTTCCAATCTCCCACACCGTATGGAGCGGGGTCTGGCCGTTGTTGTCTTTCGCGTGGATATCCGCCTTAATGGAAAGGAGATATCGGGCAACTTCAGCACTCCCTGCCTGGTGAAGCGGGGTTTGGCCCTTGTTATCTTTCGCATGAACATCCGCTCCGAGGGAAACAGCATATCGGGCGGCATCGACGACTCCCACCATGCCGTCTGCTTTAAAGTCTGTCAGTCCAGCCGCCTTGTGGAGCAGGGTCTGGCCGTCGTTGTCTTTCGCTTTGACATCCGCACCTTTGGAAACGAGGTATTTCATGACCTCGACGTTTTGATTGTGTCCAGCCGCCAAATGCAGCGGTGTCCAGCCGTACTTGTCTTTTGCATTAACATCCGCCCCCTGGGACACGAGGTATTTGGTGACTTCGATGTCCGGATTATACAACGCCGCCAAATGAAGTGCGGGTTGGCCAGAGCAGCCTTCTTGCGCGTGGATATCCGCACCCAAGGAGACAAGCGTTTTAACGGCTTCAGCTTTCCCGTGCTGCACCAGCTTGTCAATCGGAAGATCGCCGTGTTTGTTTCGCGCATGGATATCCGCTCCTTGGGCCACGAGCAGTTTAATGACTTCGGCATCCTGCGCCTTGTGGAGCGGGGTCCAGCCGTAGTTATCTTTCGCATTGACATCCGCTCCTTTGGAAACAAGATATTCAACTGTGTTGCGAATAAGGGATTCCGAGGTGTCCTTATCCACCCACATCCGGCAGTATACGAGCGCAGCGTTCCCATGTTTTGCGATCAGCGCATCGGCAGCCGCCTGTTCTGCTGCGGTCAACTCAGGAGCGGGCACTGTTTGGCCTGCGGCTTTTTCCGCTCCGATCAAGGGGCTGAGTGCAAGGCTGCAGAGGCATGAAACGAGGAGGCGAATTATGATTCGGTGAGCACGGCCTGATATTATTTTCATGATGCAATCCTTTCTTCATCTCTATTAACCTTTAATTCATGCATGTTGTGATAATAATAACTAGGGTGTGTTGCAATGTCAAGTGCAATGCCAACGTTTTCTGGACCAAAATCAAAAGACACCGGTCAACAGGTGCTGCATGTACAAACCCCTGAGCGTCTTGTTTCTCAATCGGGTCTCTGGAGAGACAAACTGCTAGCCGCTCTAATCCAAAAATATTTTGAATTACATCCCCTCGTTCGATTCCGGTATTTGCGCTGTCATTACTTCTATAATCTGTTTTGACAACTCTTTATTATCATTAACAATAAGAA
>JBAYXX010000253.1:0-3065 GCA_041673345.1 Kiritimatiellia bacterium | reverse complement strand
GCGGAGGCGATGCCTTGCCACCAGAACGGCGAGTTATTTGCCGGTCTTTTTCCACCAGCGGGCGTTGCCGGGAGAGATCAGCGCGGCGTGCTTGTACCAGGCGACATGGCCGTCCACCAGGCCGATATTGCAGCCGTCATTGTGGTGATTGGGAACAAAGGTCGATGTCGAAGCCGGCCCAATTACCGCTGCCGGGCTGCTTTGCCGGCTATCGCCCATCATGATCATCTCGCTGGGATGGGGGATGCTACCCCGCGTCACCGGACCGCCGCGAGTGTCACTGCCGGGATACACATAGCCCAACGCGCCATAGGTGGCATAATCGGTAGAGTAGTTATAGGAGTGGTAATTCCAGCCGTATTCGTTATGCCAGTCCTTGTCCGTGTCGGGAATCAACAAGGCCGCAAGAGCAGTCGCAGACGGCACATACGACGGGCAGTTGAAGACTTTGATGTCGCCCACATAGGCATGAAGCAGCTTGCCCCAGAAGACGTCACTCATCTTGTAACAAGGCAAGAAGTCCGCATAATCGTCCGAATACATGTTGGCGCCCAGCGCAATCTGTTTGATATTCGACGTGCAGGAAATGCTTCGCGCTTTCTCACGCGCCTTGCTCAAGGCCGGCAGCAGCATCGCCGCCAAAATGGCGATGATCGCGATAACCACCAAGAGTTCAATCAGGGTAAAGACTTTTCGCATTGTAATCCAGCCCTTCTTTTGCTTCTACGTAACAAACATCGCCACGGCAAAAAAACTGCACGTGGGCGACCGGAATAACACGTGCTTGGTCATTCTAGCAAAATTATCATGTCGGCGCAAGGCTTTTATTGCCGCTTCGGCAAAGTCAAAACATAGTGGCCAGTCATTGATACCGGATCCGCAAGCTGAGCGGGGCCAGGCAACGCGGGCACCGACGGTTATTGCCAGCTCATCGTGAACCTTATAACACCGCTGCGAACAACGCTTTGTCTCCTGTGCGTGTAGTGCGAAGACTTACTTGCCGGTCTTTTTCCACATGCGCTGATTGCCGGGAGAAGTCAGGGTGAGGCGCTTATACCACGTCGCGCGGCCGTCGACATGGCCGATAGTGCAGCCGTCATTATGGTGATTGGGAACCCACCCCAGATTGGAGGGCGGGCCGAGGTAGGGCCCTGCATTGGCCTGCCGACTATCGCCCATCATGATCATCTCGCTGGGGTGAGGGATGTTCCCGCGGGTCACCGGGCCGCCACGGGGATCACTGGGATGCTTGAAGCCCAAGGCGCCCTTATTGTCGTAATCTGTGGTTGACGCGTCATAGCTGTGATAATTCCAGCCGTATTCGTTCAGCCAATCGCCGTCAACTTTCAAGTCGGCATGGGTGCCCACATAAGACGGGCAGTCAAAAACCTTCTTGTCGCCGACATAGGGGTAAAGAACCTTCGCCCAAATCTCGGTGTTGTTCATCCAAGCACAGGGCAGAAAGTCCGCATAGTCATCCGAATACATGTTGGCGCTCAGCGCAATCTGCTTCACGTTCGATGTGCAGGAAATGCTCCGCGCTTTCTCACGCGCCTTGCTCAGCGCCGGCAGCAGCATTGCCGCCAAAATGGCGATGATCGCAATGACAACCAAAAGCTCAATCAGAGTAAAACGCCTTTGCATGATTAACCTTTCCAATATACCCGTGTAGCTATATAAGAATTACTACTAGTAAGAGCGGCCATCCTAAAATACCATTTTTCATGCAGGAAACAAGCACTAGGCGCACTTTTTGGCAAAAAAAGTACAGCGTTGTCGGGTTTGGCAAGTAAACAATGATGGGACGTATGCGACGTAGAGGACGTATGCGACGTATGGCAGATAGTCATCTTTTTCTACCCTCTCCGTCCCATATGTCCCAGACGTCCCATGGGTCCAATGCTCTTCACTTAACAAATTTCATAGTGCCTTAAGCTTCAGCAAAACAGCCTGTTATGATCGCGGCATTTATTGCCGCGAAGCGGCAGAAGCGCTGAAAGCGCGAAACATACTAGCCCAGGGCAAGCAGCGCTGAAAGCGCGCGCCGCCCTGGGTACAACGGCGACCATGTTCGTGTTCCTCGGCCCCTTTTGCCCCAGTCGGCGAAGCTGACTGGGACAAAAGGGGCAATGGAACTCACTTGCTTGCTGCGGCAATTTTGCGCTGTGCCCCTTCGTCGCAGGTCTTTTAGGCCGCCCCTTCAGGGCTCTTTTGGGTTGGGACACCTTACCCAGGGCGACGCGCCCTGCGGGCGCTTGCCCTGGGCTATCTTAGGGCGCACCTTCGGTGCTCAAAACCTCGGCGAATGGTCACGCTAACGGTCACAAATCAACTCCTCACCAAGCATTGCCGGTACACTAAGTGAAGAGCATTGGTCCCATGGGTCCCAAGCGTCTCCTCCGTGCCCCGCGCCCAATCCGTCTGTAACGCGTTCAAGCAGCGCGCAAAAAAAAGCGGCCCAGCCGCGGCGCTGTCTTCGCGTCGCGGTTGGGCCGTGTACCTGAATGTCGTTTTTCCTATATCCTTACGGGCAAAGCACGTCGCGCACGCGCTGCAGTTCTTGCTCGGTGCCGTTGACCAGATCCACGATGATATCGTGTACGCTTTCGCTCTTATCGACCAGGCCGACGGACTGCCCAGCCATAAGTGAACCGCGTTGGACATCACCATCGATGACGGCCTTGCGCAATGCGCCCATCCAGAAAGTCTCCACCTGCAGTTGCGCGGCTTCACGGGTAACTTCGCCGCGTTCGAGCTTACCGAGGAGGTCCAGCTGCAGATGCCCGAACTCGTCGGTGCCCTTGTTTTTGAGGGCGCGGACAGAGACGACGGGCAACCGACTGTCGAACTGCGGGGTGGCGGCAGCATCGCGGGCATTGGCGCGGATGATGGCATCCTTAAAGTTGTCGTGGGCAATGCTTTCATGGGAGACTGCGAAGCGCGTTGCCAACTGCACGCCGGCGGCGCCCATCATGAAGAGGTGCGCGCACATGCGGCCCTGGGTAATACCGCCGGCGACGAATACCGGCACGTCGTCCGTGGTGAAAAGCACCTGCTGCAACAGC
>JBAYXX010000252.1:0-3068 GCA_041673345.1 Kiritimatiellia bacterium | reverse complement strand
TCTTGCCAAGTATTGTAGTGTTTGCTTTCCAAAGCGTCCCAGACAGCAGTATCTGGTTTGTCTGGAGGAGAGTCAGGCCAGTCCGTCGCGGTTTCCAGCAGGTGGGCGAGGTTACCGGCCACTACGTCGTCAGAGGTGATCGGTTTCAGTTGCAGGTCTTCCCTGATGCCGCTGAAGCGCCACTGGTAAATGGCGAATTCGTAGCGTCCGGCGGGTATCTCGTCTGACACCACCGTCAGATAAGTCATAACCTCTTGTTTGGTTGCGAAGGCCGCTGCTGCCTGTTTGACCAGGGGGTGGAGGGGCATGATGAAGGCGACCTTGGGATTTTTTATGGCGCAATCGGACTCGAAGGTTATAGGCAAGTGCTGGCTCCCGCCCTTAAGCCAGCTTTCCCATTCGCGATAGATGGACGTGTTTTGCTTGGGCAGCTGCTGGAAATCTCGCAAAAGGAGATTGCGCGATTCCTGTGCCAGTCGCAGGGTCTTGAGAGACTTTTCGCCCAAGATGAATTCCAAGTCCTTGCCACACACGCGCTGCAGGTACAGAGTCACCATCCTCTGGAGGGAGGCGGGCGACAGCCAGATACTTGTCGCGTCAGCAATATCGCGGTCCATCTGCTCTTGCGGGAGGCGGATGCCAAAAAGCTCCGCCTGTTTTTGTTCCAGGCTTTCCTGCTCCTGGATGAGCCGGATCTTGTTGTCGGATAACTGTTGGAGTTTGCTTTTGCGCTCCTCTTCAGTGAGCTCAAAGTTTTCGGCGATATTTTTGATTTCGCGGGTGATGTCCCCAAGTATTTCTTCGCTTGCTCCCAAGGCATTTTCGAAAACGCCGATGCGCACCAGGCATTGCCCATAGATATCTGCATCGACTGTTCCCGGGGTAATTAAGTTGACGATGGCGACGGTTTCGCTCTGTTGCCCATTTCGGTCGATACGACCGATGCGTTGTTCAATGCGCATGGGGTTCCAGGGAAGGTCGTAATTCACGATGCAGTCGCAAAACTGATAATCGAGGCCTTCGCAGCCGATTTCGGAAAAGAGCAGGATGTCAATGCAGTGCTCGTCTTCCCTGGGCATTTCGAAGCGTGCGCGCAAGTCGATGCGCTCCTCATCGGGCGTCCCACCGTGGACCAAGCCGACACGAAAGCCGTCCTTACTGAGGTGCTCGTAGAGATAGGCCAATGTATGCCGGAAACTACTGAACAGCATAATCTTGTTGTTTGTGAGGTCTTGCTTTTCACGGATGATGCGGCGCAGCGCCTCCAGTTTTGGATCATCCGCGTCCAAAGACTTCGTTGTCTCAAGCAGATTTTCAATTTGGAGTTGGAGAGGAATGCCGTAGTTGCGGTCGAGAATGCAGGTATCATCCGCCTCGTCCCAAGGCAATTCATCAAGATGGCGGCTAAGAATGTCCTTAAGAAAGGGTGCAAGACCAAAAAAGCAGCTCGCCGCCTGCCGCCTGATGGTGGTCATCATGAACTTCACGTTGATGCCATTGTGAATTTTGCTGAATATTTCAGCCTGAATACGCAGTAGCTCGTCATGCAAGTGTTTTTGCGTTGGCGTGAAGGGCACGTCAACGGTTTTGGGCTTTCTGATCGTGAAATTGCCAATATCGCGGCGGCGAGTTCGGTTGATGATGCCTGCGAAGGTGTGCATTCCTTCCGTATCGGAGATCATTCTAATGCGCTCTTCGTCTGTCAGCTGGTCCTGCATGAGTTCGGAGCACACCCGACTGAACAGCGGGTTATGCGCTAGAATGGCTTGGCCCCAAGGGGTGGCTACCGCTTGGCCGAGGGCGTCAATGGCCTGCTGCCGCCATTCCTGCGGCCGGGTGCGCATCGTCGTCACCGCTTGGTTGATATAGGGGTTGGGCTGCGCCATGTTCATAAAACTCTGTTGATCAATAATGAGATCGGGGCGGAGCGTATTCAGAAGCACAAAAAGATCATCGTTCCCGAGCTGGATCGGCGTGGCGGTCAGAAAAACAACGGCCTCGGCATGATCGCAGAAGAATCTTACCGCCTTGTGGCTAAAGGTGTTCTGGTTGCGGATATGATGCGCTTCGTCGACGATAACCAGGTCGAAATGCGGCGGCGGATCAAGATCAAGGAGGCCCTTTACCCGTTTCTGTCTGCCACCCGGTGTCGAGCCGTAAAGAAGCGTTTCATCCAACAGGGAATATGGAACGATGCTTTTCTGGTGTCGCTCTGGCCAGACTCCTTCTAGGTCTGTTTCATTGATGCAAAGGCGCAAAGTGCCTCCATCCAGGTGGGTAAAACGTTCGTCAAAACGCTTCATCTCGTTTTCCCATTTTTTTTCGGTGACCAGGGGGCGTGGGCATATAATCAGCACGGAGTGAACCTCGCGCCGTGCCTGGAGTTCCCGCAGGATGAGCCCAGCTTCAATGGTCTTACCAACACCAACACCGTCGGCGATCAGTATGCGTGGACGATCGGAACGGATAAAACGCAGCACCGGCCTGAACTGGTACGGGATGTAGTCAACCCGGGCGGCGTTGAGTGAGTAGAGGGTAGACAGTCCTGGATAGTTGATCTGCAGGGCGGTGAGAAAAGCGTGGAATTGGTCGCTCGACAGAGCATCGCTCTTCTCCTCGGCTGGTTCTTCCGCCAGCAACTGTGACGCATAAAAAGTCTGAGCCGTACCGTCAATGAAGACCTTATACCGGTTCTCGGGCTTTCCTGGCAACACCGCCACCACGGCACCTCGTTGTGCCGGATCTGATTTGAAGAAGACGATTTGCCCAAGCTCGAATTCGCTGCCTTCGCCAGCCCCTGCCTGGGGGACGGATGGCGTTTCGGCGCCCTGCCCGGGTTGCGGAGGCGGCACTGCTGCGATCAGCGATGCTTTGGTCTGCTGTATTGCCTCCAGGAGCTTGTCTTCTGCGCCGATGACATGCGCAAAACGCTGGATGGTATCCAAATCCCGATAGACGTCATCAGTGGGAAAGCCAGCTACGTCTGAATGCGCCCAACGATTGCGGATCGTTTGCATTTCCTTGACGTAGTGGCGCGCTTCGCTTGCGAGATTGACGCTGTTGGAAAT
>JBAYXX010000251.1:0-3071 GCA_041673345.1 Kiritimatiellia bacterium | reverse complement strand
CTGCGGTACTCCGCAGGAGGTCCAACACTCGATACATGACGAGGAGCTTAACCCGCCATGACAGGGACTTTCACCCCACTAGATATGTGCACCCTCGTGGCGCACTGACGATGATGTGCGACGATGCTGGTCGACGATTTCCAGGAACGGATTTTTTAATCGTAATCCGCTATCGCATGCCACGCCGACCGAATGGAAGGCGGGTCGCACATCATCGTCAACCAAAACCGCTCTACGAACGGCGTGTGTCGCTCATAGAGCGACTACTACATTAAACGCCTATAAACGTTCGACAAACAACTTTTTGCTAATGAGCCATTATCACTGTTCCCTGTACAATAGGTGCTACCGCGAACTGGCCGAATGGGTTGCCTGTTGCGGTGCGGATCGTATTCGCTCCTGTGTTCAGCCCGCCCGTATCAGTGACGGTGTCCCAGTAGACATCTCCCTCCGGGCGGGAGAGCCGCAAAAAATTCTTTTGGGTCTTCTCGTCAACCCTCAGCAGCTGGTCATCGTGAACTAGCAACTCAGGTGTCAGCACTCGGAGGCCTTTTTTTTGGCTGATCCCATGCCAGGCACTCCCGGCTTGGTACCAGCATTTGACAATGCGTACATCCACAGCTGACGACGGCAGCACGGCACTGCCTCCTTCCTGCGTCATGTCACTGACAGTCACCATGACATTTTGGAGCTCCTTCAAGGCCTGGACAATCAAGCTAGCGGAGCGGATCTCTCCCTGAGCAGCTGTCATACGCAGATCTGTCGCCACCCGTGCGGGCGGCACAAGATCGTGCGGAAGGATCTGGAAATTAATGATCGGATTGTCCAGCGCATAGAGAATGACCTCCTGAAAGACGAGGTTGCGCGAATCAACCTCCTGGAGGGCTTCACGCGTCCGGTCCAGCGATTCGAGAGCGCTGCACAGCGTCTGATAGGTGTCAGGCCGCAAATCGCGCCCAGCCTGAGCAGCGTCCAGCTGGGCTTGCCAGTGCGGAATCTGCGAAAAATATCGCCGCAGGGGCGAGCCGGATTGTCGTACAATAATTCATGTTCAACCTCTCTCAAACCTGTTGTCTTTGCCAATCACGGCAAACACAATACTCAATTATTTTTGTAACCATTTTTAAGGTAACTTCTTAATAACCCACTTTGGAGCAGCCTTCCTCCTTCGCCAAGGCTACGGCGCGACAAAGGAAGGCTGGACAACAAACCTTACGTAGCAGTCGTTTGTTGTTCACGCTTCAGTTTGCTCTTTGTTCTCTGGCGTGTTATTGAGAAGTTACCTTCGTTTCTCCAAACGCACAGCGTTTGTTACTAAAGCAGCCACTTCGGCAAGCTCAGGACAGGCGGGCTTTGAAACATTAACTTTTCAGTGAGGGCGAAGACCTTTCGCATATAGCTCAAACCCATTTGGTTGCGGCGAATAGCTGCTTTAACCTTAAATGGTCAGAGTGCCCATCGCTTCCTCTTGTCTAATACTCGCTGGAAACAGAATATTGTTTTCTAAATGGATGTGCTGATGCAGATCATCCTCAAGCGCGGCTATGGCTTCGTAAAGCGCCTTGAAGGTCTGGCAGGCATCATCTGGCAAGCGGTAGCCGTCGGTGATCTCCCGCATCTGCACTAAGGCATCACCAGCCGAATCATGCTCGTGCTCCATCTGCTGAATAGGATAAGCGACACTGCCACAATGAACAACAGGTCTCACTCCCTGGCCAGTCATAAAAGCGTCAATGGCCTTGATGGAAGGAAAGAGAATCTGTTCCTCTTTCGGAAGATGAGATTCCAGCTCGGCTTTCAAGGGATCAAAGGCGTTTCTCAGGGCATTGAGCATACGTCCGTGCCGTGCTAAGTGGGTATTCGCCACCTTGGTCAGCAGAGCATCGATACGGGTCAGCTGCGTTTTGGTAAACACATGATGCGTCTCCAAAATGTGATTGGCAAGTATTGTAAGCGGCTGCGCCGCCCAGTCGATCAAGGACTCAGCCGAACTCTGCGCCGCCAGACTATGTTCCAGCTTTGCTACAATTTTTTTCAGATCAAGGCCGACCGCTTGAACAGCCTCAGCCAATGACCGCTTTCCTCCGCAGCAGTAGTCGAGGCCCAATTGTTCGAGCCGCTCCCGCAGTTGCGGATAGAGAACCACTACTTCACCCAAGGTCATCTCGGGCTGAATTGAATTGTTATGTGTTTCAGATTTTATGTTCATGATTTCCTCCTCTTCATCGTCGATATTTCCTATTACCTGGACTTTTCCGTGCAACACACACCCTTGGCTAGCGGGGATACAAACGTCTTGCCGTCGATTACAACGCTCCCCGTGATTAATCTGATGTGGACAATCCCAGCTCATTAAATCATCTCCTTGTGTGTGTGAGCAAGCCTAACTCTTCTCAACACGCATTAAAGTACTTGAATGCTTGAATTGTGTCAACTACAAAATTTCAATTGTCATACCAAGGGCGCAGCCATGGGATGAGGATTGGGATTAGGATTAAGATAAGGATTCCATCCCTCCTAATCTCAATCCTAATCGCAATCCTAATCAAAAAACGGTGATTCTTGCTTATGCGCAACTAACGATATGTCACTAGAGAATGGCCGAGTTACAGGCAAGCCCGCCGCGGGGCGCGGGTGCAAAAAAACGATGGGGTAACTTAATGGTCAGCTGCACATTAATCAGGGTTAGGATGCAATGCCACCGAGTTACCAAGTCACCAGGTCACCGGGTCACTAGGTCAAAAAACACGCTGAAGCGTGAACTACATACGGTTCCCGGGGCATGTAGTTCCAGATCACTGGACATAGGGGGTCAAAATGGTTGCACTTTAATTTTTGAAACCACAAGAAACACATAGCTCACAAAGATTACTGCGTTGTTTTTTAGGTAAAAAATGTTGAGGTAAAAAATGGGGAAACCCTAGAAACGCCGAACTCTGGCGCGGCTCTTTGTACTACTATCATTCATATTCTTGTTTTTTTTGTACGTTTATTATCTCTCACAGAGGCACAGAGAACACAGAGAGTAGCTGAACTTTTCGCAGCACTGAGAGAATATTTTAAGGTGAAAA
>JBAYXX010000250.1:0-3079 GCA_041673345.1 Kiritimatiellia bacterium | reverse complement strand
TTTTGCAGTCTGTTTTGTAGACAATCGCTTTTACCTCCTTGTCTAACTTTATCTGCCGATTGACTGCGGCGTAGAAATTGTCGGTGCGGTACGGCCTCTGCTTGGAGCGCACAAACCGCACCCGGATGATGTTTTTGAAGATGACTTCAAGGGGCTGACCGTTGCGTTCATACATAGCCAGTAGAAAGAACGGGAGCATGGACAGCACCATCATCAAGGTCGCCGCGCTCACGCTCGTATAGCTTTTCAACAGGAAAAACAAGGGGATTCCTACAGCCGCCGCGATACTGAAACAGATAAGCTGCCGCTTGGTGAGATTGAACATCACCTTGATCTTTACTTTGGTCAGGTCCTTGGGGACGGGCACATAGGCCATGAAAAATCTCCTTTCCGCCCTTAATGGGCGTTGAATATGCTCTTGGCGAGGGAGCCGGTCTTAAAGAGCGTAAAGCACAGGAGCACCGTGTAGCCCACGCAGCTCCAGATCGCGCCGATGATGTCCGCGTCCGTTGCTATGCTCTGCACCAGCACGGCGTAGATGCCCACGCAGACCATAATCAGAAAGGCTTGGAAGCCCAGCGCAAGCAGGGATTTCAAGTAGTTCTGGCCCATGCCGCCCCATTCCTTATTAACCATTGTGGCAATGGGGATGGGGCCTATTGAGGTCATCAAATATATCTCTATCATTCGGCCATAAATGACGATAAAAATGCAGATACTCAGCGCCTTCATGGTCAGGCCCACAAACATGCTTTGGAACCACAGCCCGAACAACGGTCCTAATTCCATAGCCTGCAACCGTGTTTCCAAATCCGCAATGGTGCTTGTAATGTCGATGCTGGCGTCCGAGATAATGACACCTGCGCTGGAATTAACCACGCTTTGCGCCATGTCGAACACGCCCATTACGATGTTAAAGGTGTTGGTGACGAGCAGGACGGCCACAAAGGTTTTGAATATCCATTTGAAGAAAAGCCAGGTGTCTATGTCGTGCAAATTATTCTTATCAATCACCATCTGGATCAGCTCGTAGCACATCACAAAGGCCAATATCATCCCCGCAATGGGGATAATCACGGTTTCGGAGAGTGTTTGTATCATAGAAAAGACGCCGCTGTTCCATTGCAGCGGCGTCTGTCCCACTTGACTTGCGATTGCGCCAACCTGAGTGTTGACGTTATCAAACATCCCCGACAAATTGCTTATGATGCCTTCTATTAGCAATCCCTGTATCCATTCGGTAATTCTGTCGAGTATGCTTTGCATATCCGGCTACCCGATTAACCGAACAGGCCGGAGAGCAAAGGCACCAGCACCAGACCGATCAGAGCCACGCCGCCGCCCGCCATGAGCTGCTTCATGCCCTGCGACTTTGCGCCGGGATTGTCGTTGCCGTAACCCTCCAGCAGGTTAATCGCGCCCCAAATGGCAAGGCCCGCGCCGAGTGCGATAACAAGAGTCTGCAATACATCGATTGCACTGTTAAAAAATTCCATAAAATCTTACCTCCATAAATTTAATTTGTTGTGGGTGGATGGGTATAAAAAAGGCCGCTTATTCGATGGACGCAGGTTCGCCGGACAGGTCGATTTCGTAAACCTCGCATACCTCATCCGGCTTCAGCTTTAGCCTGGTGCTTAAAAACTTCTCAATGTCAAAGGCATTGCGCTGGTCGTAATCGGACAGGTACTTATAGTTCGGGTGCTTGATTATGTCGTATTTATCCGAGAGAAAGGGCCTCACACCCCGAAGCTGGAGGATGCACTTGCCGCCATCCAATACAGCCAGCTCATCCATGCTCATAAGCTCCTTGCCCAGCTTCTGAAAACTCAGGCCGTAGCTTTTTTCCCGGCCTCGGTTTTCCGAGGTATTGTACAGGTCGATGGTTTCTTTGCCCAATGTTTCGGACAGCTCCTTTAATGTGGTGCGCTCCTTTCCGCCCAGAAAGATGGCGCTGTCACAGTTGCCGATGATGGTGTCGCAGTTGTCTTTGTACAGGGCTTTGAGCTGGCTTTGGGCTTGCAGCACAAGGCAGGCCGATATTTCGCGGCTGCGGATAGTCGCCATTAGCTTTTCCAGCCTGGGAATCTGGCCGATGTTGGCTGCCTCGTCGATGAGGCAGCGCACATGCACCGGCAAGCGTCCGCCGTACACATCGTCAGCCTTTTCGCACAGCAGATTGAAAAGCTGGGTATAGGCCATTGAAACTAGGAAATTGAACGTGTCGTCGGTATCGGAAATGATGATGAACAGTGCCGTTTTGTGGTCGCCCAGCGTATCAAGCTCCAGCTCATCGTACTGTGTTAGCTCCCGCAGCTCCCTTATGTCAAAGGGTGCCAGCCGCGCGCCGCAGGAGATGAGGATGGATTTTGCCGTCTTGCCCGCCGCCAGCTTGTATTTCTTGTACTGCCGGACGGCGAAGTGATCCGGCTCCCGCTGTTTCAATGCGTCAAACATCAAATCCACCGGATTCTTAAATTCCTCGTCGTCCTCCCGCACCTCCGAAGCGTTAATAAACTCAATCAGCGTGGAAAAGTTGCGCTCGTCCTCCGGGGCCTCGTAATGGATATAGCCGATGAGGGCGGTATACAGCAGGGTTTCGGCCTTTACCCAAAAATCATCCCCGGCCTTGCCTTCACCCTTGGTATTGGCGATGAGGGTCGTGACCAGCTTCAAAATATCCTTTTCGCTTTTGATATAGGCAAAGGGATTGTAGCGCATGGATTTTTTGAAATTGATGGTATTGAGGATTTTAATGCGGTAGCTCTCTTTCAGCAGGAGCTTCCCGCACTCCACTATGATGCTGCCCTTGGGGTCGGTGATGACATAGGAGCTGTGGCATTGCATGAGGTTGGGCTTCAGCCAAAACCTCGTCTTGCCGGAGCCGGAACCACCCACAATCAGCACGTTTTTGTTCCGGGCGTTTTTAGGGTTCTTGGGCCGGTTGTCCATCGTCAGCCGTTCGGTCTGCGTCAGGATGACATTTTGGGAGAATACGGGGTCAACAAAGGGCTTGATGTCCCCGGCGGTTCCCCAGCGTGCAGAGCCGTACTCCACATTTTTGCGGTATTTCTTGGCG
>JBAYXX010000249.1:0-3093 GCA_041673345.1 Kiritimatiellia bacterium | reverse complement strand
TGTTCGTTATAGGCTCGCCAGACGTCCGCCCAACTTATCCAAGCGTTTGGATTGAAAGACAAGCAATCTTCGATAAATGCCGCCAGCGGGTCGGATTCACTTCGATAGGCTGCCGTTGAACGCGCAACCGCTGCGGGGATGGTTAAGCCTTCGCGCTGCCATCTTAAGCACCCTTCGACAGCCCACGCCAATATTGCAGGTGCTCCGCCCCGGGGATCTCGCAAGTACGGTTTGAGCGTTTTGTCTCTGCGCTCGGGCGGTACAGTATGTTCAAAGCCAATCCTTAAAATTCGCCTCCAGATTGCGCCATCATCGGCTGAAACCCTGGGACAGTGATTGAGAGCGAGCCATAACTTGAACTGCGGTCTAAAATCAAACAGCTCCGCGTATAAGTGCCTAGCCGTGATAGGCTCGCCTCCTGTTAGATTCTTAGCTAGGGCTTCGGCAATCTCTCGACCTTGCTCCATCTCGCTTCCTGCCGCGAGCCTGGCTCCTGCTAACCCTGCAAGCTCTGGACTTGCAGCTCCACCTCCGCGTGACTCTTTCTGTTTGGTCAATAGGTCGGCTTGTATCACTCGCGAGTAATCGCCCATTATGGCCCTGATGCAATCCAAAAACGTAGACTTGCCTGCAGCTTCTGGACCATGGATAAGGAATAATTTCTCTTCAGATGTATCCCCCGTTAGAGTGTAACCTGCAATAACCTGTAGAAAGCCAATCAGCTCATTATCGTTGCCTGTGGCATCCTGTAGAAAGTTTTCCCATCGTTTGCACTTTAGCCCGGGGTGAAATTCAACGGGTGCCAATTTGGTTATTAAGTCATCGCGGCTATGGGGATGTAGTGTGCCTGTTCTTAAATCAATCGTTCCGTTTAAAACATTTAGCTGCCATGGGTTCGCGTCTAGCTCGGCGGCTGCAATAGCGATCTTTGGCCGTGCTTTGGCGACCTCCATTGCCGCGGCTATTCTGTCGCGTGACTCTGACCGCATTGCGTGCTTGAACAAATCCGATCCTAAGTCATTCCCGCCGGGGGTGCGGGGTGGTGCCGCCGCCGCTTCCTGCCTGATCTTCCGCGCCGAGCCCGCTGCTAGGCCATTCACTCTTAAAGCTGAATCAACGTCCCACCTACAACCGTCCCACGCCCTCCATACCTTTCGGGCCACGTCCCATCTAATAGAGCTCCCAAAATGGGCGCATAGACGCTCGGCATTGCCTAGGTCTGTCATCGCATAGGGTTGACCCTGAGCTGCCGCTTTGACGGGGTCAACTCCATAGAGCGGTGGCGGCTCGGGCTTTGGCGCAACAGGAGCGTCTTCAATCGCCTTTAGTAATTTTTCTTTATTGCCGCCTTCGTTTTTAATCCAGTCTGTAACATCTCCTTTGGGCTGAGTGCTGATTTTCACAACCTTGATACTTCTTGCGATTCCGTAGAGAGCTGCATGAAGCTTGTCCGCTCGACCCTCGCCGACCGGGTCGTTATCAGGCATAATCACAATATCCTTGCCTGCAAGCGTTGCCGTATAGCTCTCCTGCCACTTCCCTGCGCCGCCCGCGTTCGTTGTGGCCGGCAGGTCAAGTGCGGTCAAAGTATCAGCATCCTTCTCGCCCTCAACCAGTATCGCCCAATCTGAAACGGATAGCCCTGGTAGGTTGTATAAGACGGTCTCAATGCCCTCTAACGATTCTTTGCCGCTGGCTGCGCATTGAATAAACTCCTTCTTTTTTGATACGTGTTCAAGCCTGATTACCTGGTGGCGTAACTTACCATCGGCATCGGTGTAGTTGTATCTTTTGGCTTCTGAATAGCCATCGTCAATTAGGTGCGTTAGGCGCGTTCTACGGCGTGCCTTAGCTTTTGCCGTATCGTACTTGGGAGTGAGTTTGAAACGGTCTCCAAGGTGCTCCTGAGCCTGCTGAGCGTCTCCATTGAACTTCGCCACTGCCACAAGCTGAACAACACCTCCGCCGATGCTTGCTTTGTGGTCGTACCACTGATTCTCATCAATTTTTACATTTAAATTTTTGCCATTGCGCCACGCTGCGTTGCATCTATCGCCCTCAATATTGGCTCCGAGCTCCCGCGCGACCTGTAAACAATTGGTTGCTTGTTCAATGTCTGAATAGCTGTATATTCTCATTTCGCGGCCCTCCGCTTAGAGTTCCGGCAAAACCAGCACAACCAGCCCTTCTCGTATCGCTCTAAAACTTTGTTGCACTCCGAGCATCGGTGCTGCTTTCGGTGATCATCCTGCCTGGGTCTCTTCAAAGGGGTGTAGGTAGTTGCGTACTTTATTTGCTTGGCCCTTCGCTTTCAACGTGTGAATGGATATACGCTCTTAAGCTCGGTACGTGTATCAACCTAACGCCTGTGCGCGTTTGCCCTGGCTGCTTGATTGCGGCTGTTTTGACTTTCCCGCTCTTCACAAGAGCGAACAATTGCGATCTGTAAAGACCTTCAAGGGTCTTTCCTGTCTGAGGAATGCGAGCCCACTCACTGTCGCAGTGATTTTCAATTTTCGCGGCCTTTTCATTTATCTGTTTTAGCTGTGCCATGATGTTACCTCCATTGTTTTGTACTACATAACTTGCTATGGGGACAACATAGGTCTTTTAGTGATTCTGCAATAGTATGATACTGAGTATCAGGTCGCTGAAACAAAAAGACCCCTGCATTTACAGGGGTCTGGCGTTAAATCTATGTTAAATCTGATACTGAGCTGATACTGGTTCAGAGGGTCTTGATAAACCAGCCTGAGTCATTCCTCCCGAGTCGATCTGTAAAGAACGGCCTATTGATACCCTTAAAGTATCTGTTCGGGCTGCTGATCTTTATACCGTGTCCATCCACTGCATTTCTAATAATCATCTGTGAAATAATTTTCCACGCTGCGCCACCGGGTGCGGTATATTCCCTTTCCCCGTATTTAAACAATGCTGGCCTGCCGTTGCTGGGGATAGTAACCAACCGGAGTTTATTTAGCTTCCAACCTGCTTTAGCTTCCTGGTAAACAGGAGCATGATTGATCTGGTCGAGTACTGACTGCAATTTTTCCAACCGCTGCCGGGTGACGGTCGGCAGTGTCTCCCAGTCAT
>JBAYXX010000248.1:0-3097 GCA_041673345.1 Kiritimatiellia bacterium | reverse complement strand
AAGGGTTCCAAAACGAACCCAGCCGTTGCCGCGATTGCCGCGATAATCGCAAGCGCGAAAGAGAATCCGGCGGTTCAGGCCAGTCGCGCCAATTATTCAAGGTCACTTGTGCGCAGTGTGGTGTAGAAACTGAAGTGCCGTTCCAACCCCGAGGTGATCGCCCAGTGTATTGCCGGGAGTGCTTTCAAAGCCAAAAGGCAATTTAGGCGCCACTCGGTAAATACTAAATTCAGTCCAAACAGGCAGCCCGCGAAGCTGCCTTTCTGTATTGTTGCAATTTCTGCCCGGCGTTATCCCAGGATTCATTCGGCACATAACGAAGTATAATAAACATAGTCGCCTGGCGACTTTTCCTCACCAGTGACTGAAGGGAGATTGATGCAAATGACTCAATCAGGTACTATGCGCATTGTTGTAAAGGGAAAAAATCTCGACGTAACTGAGGCGCTGCGCCAACATGCGGAGAAGAAAGTGCGGAAACTCGGTAAGTACTTTCGGGATGGCGAAGTGCAGGCAGATATTCTACTTAACGTGCAGCGGGAGTTGCATATTGCAGAAATAACTCTACAAGTGGGAGGCCTGCTCCTACGGGGAGAGAGCCGCACTCCAGATATGTATGTCAGCATAGAAACGGCTACCGATCATATTCAGCGGCAACTGGGTAAGTATAAAACCAAAATCCAGCGCCGGTTGCAGAGCGTACCCAAACAAGGCAAGGGTGAGTCGCTCAGTATGGGCGAATTCGCCGACGCGGCAGAAGCAGCGGCCCCTGTAGTTGTACGGGCTAAACGCTTTGCCATCAAACCCATGGATGTGGAAGAAGCCATCACGCAAATGGAGCTGCTGGGGCACGATTTCTTCGTCTTCACCAACGCCGGTACGGAGCAGATGAATGTTGTTTACAGGCGGCGTAACGGCGATTACGGCTTAATTGAGCCCACCTATTGAACCAGGATAGTGAAGTAGCAAAGGTTGAGTAACTGGGAGGCTGGGGGAGACGCGCTGGATAAATCGTCCAGGCTTGGCGCACACTCCCCCAGGCCGCAGCTTGTGACAAGTTGTGCCATCATGCTATAATTACGGCGATCAATAAGCACTTTCAGACTTATAAGCCGTCGGCAGCCGGGCGCAGCATGCGGCCCCGGTTTTTTATGTCTGCCGGGAGGGAAAACATATGTTTAATTTTTTAAAGAGAATGGTTGATACAAACGCTAAGGATGTGGAGCGTCTACAAGAAAGGGCGCAGGCTATTACCGCCCTTGAACCGCAGATGCAGGCGTTATCTGATGATGAGTTGCGAGGCTACACGGTTCGCTTTAGGGAGCAACTGGCTAACGGCGCCACACTCGACGACATTCTCAACGAGGCTTTTGCCGTAGTGCGGGAAGCGGCGCAGCGCACTATTGGGCAGCGGCACTTCGATGTGCAGCTTATGGGCGGCATGGTGTTGCATGCAGGGCGCATAGCCGAAATGAAGACGGGCGAAGGCAAAACGCTCGCTTCCACGCTGCCGGTGTATTTGAACGCTCTGGCCGGGAACGGCGTGCATGTGGTTACGGTCAACGACTACCTGGCCAAGCGCGACGCCGAATGGATGGGGCATATTCACAGCTTCCTCGGATTATCGGTAGGGTGCATTCTGCATCATTTGGATTTTGCCCAGCGCCGCCAAGCTTACGGCTGCGACATAACCTATGGCACCAACAACGAGTTCGGCTTCGACTACCTGCGCGACAATATGGTGGTCCACCCCACCCAACGGGTGCAGCGTGCGCTCAACTACGCTATAGTCGACGAAGTGGACTCCATCCTAATTGACGAAGCCCGCACGCCGCTGATAATATCCGGCCAGGCTGAAGAGTCTACCGAGCATTACTACCGCTTTGCCCAGCTCGTGCCGAAGTTGCAGCGCGAGGTGGACTTTACCGTGGAAGAGAAGACCCGCCAGGTAGCCATTACTGAAGAAGGCGTGGAGAAGTTGGAGAAGTGGCTGGGTGTAAACATGTTCGACGAAACCCACTTCCAACTCACCCACTACATGCAGCAGGCCTTGCGGGCGCACTCCCTTTATGAGCGCGACAAGGACTACGTGGTTAAGGACGGCCAGGTTATTATTGTAGACGAATTCACCGGCCGCCTCATGTTGGGCCGCCGTTACGGAGATGGACTGCACCAGGCTATTGAGGCCAAAGAAGGCGTGCGCATAGAGCACGAAACCCAGACTATGGCTTCAATCACTTTCCAAAATTACTTCCGCATGTACAAAAAATTAGGCGGTATGACCGGCACAGCGCAAACTGAAGAAGCCGAATTCCAGAAAATCTACGGCATGGATGTAGTTGTGATTCCTACCAACATGCCCATGGCCCGCACCGACCATGCGGACCTGGTATATAAAAACGAAAAGGCTAAGTTTAATGCCGTGGTGGAGGAGATCGCTAGTCTGTACGAACAAGGCCGCCCGGTGTTAGTGGGTACCATCTCCATTGAGAAGTCGGAATATCTTTCCGATCTGCTAAAAAGGCGCGGCGTGCCGCACAACCTGCTCAACGCCAAGCATCATGAAAAAGAAGCGGAAATTGTAGCCCAGGCCGGCCGGTACAAGGCTATTACCATCGCCACTAACATGGCAGGCCGCGGCACAGACATTGTGCTGGGCGGCAATCCGGAGTACCTGGCTAAGCAGAAGTTGCGGGCCGAGCAGATCACGCCTGAAGCCCTGGCAGAGGTGGCGGAGCGAACTACATCTCCCGATCCACAAGTGCAGGAGGCGCGTGATAAATACCGCCGCTATTTCGATGCGATGAAAGCCGTAACCGATGCCGAGCGGGAGCAGGTGCTGGCAGTAGGCGGATTGATGATAGTCGGCACCGAGCGGCATGAAAGCCGCCGCATCGACAATCAATTGCGCGGCCGCGGTGGCCGCCAAGGCGACCCGGGCGCATCGCGTTTCTTCGTATCGCTGGAAGACGACCTAATGCGCCGGTTTGGCTCCGACCGCATATCTGGCCTTATGGATAGGTTGGGCTGGAAAGAGGACGAGCCGATAGAGCACAATCGCATCTCAAAAGCCATAGAAAATGCTCAGCGGAAAGTG
>JBAYXX010000247.1:0-3116 GCA_041673345.1 Kiritimatiellia bacterium | reverse complement strand
GATGGGCAAAGTTTGCACGCGGTTTGCATTTCGCAGTGCAACGCGTGTAGTAGTCGCTCTATGAGCGACACATGCAAGCACAATGCAAGCACGATGCAATGCCGCTCGTAGAGCGGCTACTACACCGATCGGCAAGTCTTGCACGCGGTTTGCATTTCGCAGTGCAACGTTTGCATTTCGCAGTGCAACGCGTGTAGTAGTCGCTCTATGAGCGACACATGCAAGCACAATGCAAGCACGATGCAATGCCGCTCATAGAGCGGCTACTACACCGATCGGCAAAGTTTGCACGCGGTTTGCATTTCGAAGTGCAACGCGTGTAGTAGTCGCTCTACTTGTCGGGCATAGTTCCGCTTGCGGGACGACGCCTGATGAGCGACACATGCAATCGCAATGCAATCGCAGCGCAATGCCGCTCGTAGAGCGGCTACTACACCGATCGGCAAGTCTTGCAGCCAGCAAATTTGCACTTACTTCTTCTCAGCCTTGACCTCATCCCAGACCACCTGCTGAAGCGCGTTGGTCGGCGCTGGTGCCCACCCCTGTTCACACGCCTGGCGATAGGAGGTGAACGCAAAAGGACTTGCCCCGATCTTGAGCGCGTGCTGCTGAATCTTGATGTATGGCTCAGGACTTACACAGCGACCCGAGAGCTGATCCAGATCCGAGGGCTGACACACGCTCTTCATCACACAAGCCTCAAATCCGGAGTGCGCGGCCCCCATCAGATAGCCAAAGCCACGCCACAGCTCCTTCTCGAACCGTTCGGAAAGCAGTGCCCCATCAGGACTATCCGCCGCCAACGCAGCGACGTTCACAATGGCCCAGCGCGCTTCAGGCGCCACCAGCAGCATCGGCAACCCGGGCTTATCGCAGATAACCAGCGCCGCGGCCACCTTGGGCTCGGCCACACGCCTGCCTGCCTCTTTCATCGGATCCATTGCCTTAGCTCTCAGGCACTGCATTGCCAGTCCCATCTTTGTTTCAATCTCCGTCGCTATTGCAGCAATCTTAGCATCTGCCACCCGCTGCTGGGTGTTCAGGACCAGAATTACCGGACCGGTAACCGGCACGCGGATCCGCCCACCTTTGCGAGCCATGAGCCCTGAGCCCCCAGGCTTAAGCACCGGACGAGTTGTCTCTTCAGCCGACACTGCAACAAACCCACAGAGGGTCAATACCCCAATCAACACCATTACACAACTATTGCTTTTCACGCGCAGCTCTCCTTTCCGCCATTGTTGTCTTTTTTAGCTGCAAGCGCGGCAGCCCCCTCCCATCCAGTTCCTTATTTGCCTCTTCCATAAAATCGAGGATCTCACGCTCATTACCGCCAGCACGCAGGACTTCCAGATAGTAGTTCAGTTCTTCGTTCAGCTTCGCATCATCATTGTGCAGCTCCTGAACTGCCTTGATCACATCTGCCGGAGAGTGGCCCTCTTTGACCCAGGTTGCCACATCCTGCTTCATCAAAGCCACGGTCTCCTTGTGGAGGGCTGTCTGTTCAGAGTCATCCTCATATATGAGAATGGCATTGGTCAAACTAGCTTGAAAATCCTCCCCAAGGTCAGCGGGAATCGGCAAGGGTGGAATGCGCATGCCGGGCGGCACGCTGGCGATCATGGCCAGCGCACTCTCAGAGAGAGAGTTAAAGGAGGAAGGCGGTAGCGGCACAGGTGGCACGATCTCCTCGTCGGCTGCCAGAGCGAGCGCATCAGAGACGATCTTTGGTGCAGTAGTAGGTGGAGCTGTGCCCTGTTGCCTCCCTGGTTGCGGTGTCTTCCCTGCCATAGGGGTTGACGGAAGCTGGGTTGGTGCGGCCTCTTCTGAGGCGGGCGGCTTTGGTTGCGCACCCAATGGGATAGTAGTTGGTTGCGCCAGAGTCTGTTGTTGGCGCGCTGGAGCCGGTGCGGTTGGTTTGGAGCGCAAGAACCAAACCAGGGTCGCAACCAGCGCGAGGGCTGCCAGCGCAGGCAGCCCGAGCTTCAGGTATCTGGGCGGGGACAGGTTGATTTTGCGCTCCGGAGCGCCCGCATCCAGTGTGAGCGGAACAAGCTTGCGCGCCCGGAGTTCACGCAGCGCGGCGACGCGGTCAGCGGCTGTTATCTGACCGCTTGTCCGCGCACCGTTAGTGTTGGTGGCTGTATAGTTAAATTGTTTCATGATATTCTCCCGTGAGACTCTACTGGGGACTATTATATCAGATTCAATAATAATTTGTAAAATGAGTTTAAGTGGAATTGAATTGAAATAGAGGGGTAAAAAAATATGTTACAGTGTGGTAGATTTAAGGTAAAAAATGGGTGGTAAAAAATGGGGTGGCGTTTTTTTAGTGTAGAAACCAGCTGTCGCTCTATGAGCGGCACATGCAAGCACAATGCAATCACAATGCAATGCCGATCATAGAGCGGCTACTACACCGGGCGGCAAGATTTGCACGCGACTTGCATTTCAAAGTGCAACGTGTGCATTTCGCAGTGCAGCGCGTGTAGTAGTCGCTCTATGAGCGACACATGCGCAAGCACGATGCAATGCCGCTCATAGAGCGGCTACTACACCGATGGGCAAAGTTGCACACGGGTGCATTTCGCAGCGCGACGCGTGTCGACAATTTTTGCACGCGGGTGCATTTCGCAGCGCGACGCGTATCGACAATATTTGCAACGCGGGTGCATTTCGCAGTGCGGAGCGTGTAGTAGTCGCTCTATGAGCGACACATGCACTCGCAATGCAATCACAGCGCAATGCCGCTCATAGAGCGGCTACTACACCGATCGGCAAAGTTGCAATCAGCTTGCAGCGCAAAGTGCAACGCGTGTAGTAGTCGCTCTATGAGCGACACATGCAATCACATGCGCAATCACGATGCAATGCCGCTCGTAGAGCGGCTACTACACGCGCGGCTACTACACAAAACAAAAACAACCCCCCGGGAACCGGAGGGTTGTCGTTTGCCGGGTTATGTCCCGGCTATAACTGCATTGTGCGAACCACGCTTAGGCTCGAAACTTGCGACGCAGACCAAGCGCTGCCAGGCCTAAGGCCAGCAGAGCCATGGAGGTCGGCTCAGGCACAGCTTCGAAGTTGCCGCCAGGGACGAACGCGAAATCAGGTCC
>JBAYXX010000246.1:0-3130 GCA_041673345.1 Kiritimatiellia bacterium | reverse complement strand
CAGCCGGCAATATCTCAGCCGGGTCTTCAATCGGCATTACCACTGCTCGCTCGGCGAGGCCATGCGCAATCAACGCCTCGGCGTCGCCCGCCAGCTGATCATCCACGACCAGTCGCTGACCATTTCCGAAATCTGCTACGCCTGCGGCTTCAATGACCTCAGCTACTTCTACCGTCTCTTCAAAGCAGCCTACGGCTGCCACCCCGGAGCACTCCGCAAATAAGCCAAGCCTATCCGCAGATATAAAGGCCTTCATCGCGCCTTCGTATGAGATAATTTAAGGGGCGGACACATAGGTCCGCCCCTATATCGCGCCTTCGTGCCTTCGCGTGTGATAAAATCTTCCGCGTCATCCCACCGGCGGCGTTAATCGGCGTCATCTGCAAATAAAAAAATCTTTTATCCTAATCGGTCAGTAACCGCCCCGGCGGGGAAAACCCCGGGGACAAGTTGCAGGAAACCCACGGCCAGTCGCCGCCCGGCCATTCGACTTTGATTTCCGCCGACCTTTGCGGCGGCGGGTTTCATAGGAGCCATTGATATTGGATGCACGACATGCCTCTCTCCGGTGCGGTGAGTCTGGACGTGCTTGGCCAATATGGCGCCCTCCGGGCGAAATTCCAAGTTGCTGTCACACCCCGGGTTGCGGCGCCCTCCGGGCGCCTCACCCGGGGATATGCATGGTACGGCCCTCCGGACCGAACTTGGCCGATCTGGCATTTTATTGCCGCGAAGCGGCAGAAGCGCTGAAAGCGCGAAACAGTCCAGCCCAGGGCAAACACGCTGAAAGCGTGCGCCGCCCTGGGTAGAGCGCCAAAGAGGCCGAGGAACCTGAGATTTCCGCCGACCTTTGTGGCTGCGGGTTTCATAGGAGTAACCACGTAATCGGTCACCCATTGATAATAGATGCACACCTTGCCTCTCTACCGCCGCCGGACGACCCGGGTATCAAGCAACCGGTCCCCGAAGTCCAGGAAGTCCCCAATCAGTCCCTTGTGCCCAAAGCGTCATTCCCCACTGTCTCGAAAGTCCCTACAGTCCCGGCCATGAGTCGTGAGACGTGAGACGTGAGACGTGAGACGTGAGACGTGAGACGTGAGTCCTCGCCCCAGCGCACCGCCGCCAATCAGTCCCACTGGTCCCTGGCGTCCCCTGAGGCCAGCCAATATCAATCGCTGACCGCTTACGTAACCCCCGGTGTTTTCCCCACCGGGGTGGTTGCTGACCGATTACCTTATATATTCTAATATTTAACATTGTTATTTGTTTTTAACCACCATCTGGTTAAATTGAAAAATAGCAGTTATATAGATTTGTTGTCAGGAGTTGATACAGTGAACCACGCAGCCATACAAGACTACCTTGAACGCAATATCGGCGAGGCACCAGAGATGACGGCGGTGAAAATGCCGCAGCTGCCGCATTTTGCCAGGCGGCAGTTCTGTTTTTACAACGCCGCCCTGTTTGGCAAGAGTATCCTTTTTCTTCTATCCCAGAAAAACGCCTTTCGTGAACACGATCTACACGAAATATGCAGTCTCAGTCAACTCGTGTGGGAACAAGCCGGAATGTTGCCCATTTTCGTGTTCCACAGCATATCCAAGCGCGAGCGCCTCTTGCTTCTGAAACGCAGGATCCAGTTCATTGTCCCTGGCACGCAAATGTATCTACCACAGCTCGCCCTTGATCTCTACGACCACATTCCCAACAATATCCACCCCGAGTCGTCCAAGCTTCGCCCGGCGGCACAAGCCATACTGTTGGAACAGTTGCTGACTGGCTCACTTCAGGGGCTGTCAGTAAGCAAAGTAGCTCAGGTCATGGGCTTTTCTGCAATGGGCGCGCTTCGCGCCGCCAATCAGCTGCATGAGTTGCAGCTGTGCAGCCTGACGACGGCAGGCCGCAGCAAAAATCTGCTCTTTACGCCAGATATGAAAAAGCTGTGGGGTGAAGCCACACCCCATCTGCAAAATCCAGTAAAAAAGACCATTGCGGTGGAAAGCGATGCGTCCTTGCGTTCCCTCCCCTTTGCTGGCACCTACCTGTTGAGTCTGCATAGCAGCATTTCAACTTCTCGAAAGTGCTACGCCCTCCACCAGACGGCATTCAAAAAGCTACTCATGGGTGGTGAAATACAGCCTGCCGACAGCCCAGGAAGCGGCAGCGCCGATGTCCAGGTATGGAGTTACACCCTGCCGTCCTGGCAAACCGAAGTCGACCTTCTTTCGCTGGGACTGTCCTTCATAGGGAATTCCGATCCCCGCATTAGTATTGCCCTGCTGGAGTTGGAGGAGCAAAGAACATGGTGAGCGGTCTAGATACCTTCCGCCGCTATTTTCAGAACTACAATCACGATTATGTCCTGATTGGTGGCGTTGCCTGCGAACTGGCAATGAATCGCCTGCAGTTGGAATTTCGTCCCACTGACGACTTTGATATTGTCATCGTCGCCGAAAATGTCTCCCAAGGCTATGGCCGGGCACTCAAACAGTTTATACACGACGGCGGCTATTCCGTTCAGCGACGCAAAAGCAACAACCGCCCGACCTTCTTTCGCTTTCTTAATCCAACGCAAGAGGGTTTCCCGGCTAAGTTGGAATTTGCTACCACCAGACCGGCTGCAGATTGGCCCTGGCAATTCACCCCAGTGGACGCGGGTGATGCCCATTCAAGCCTGTCCGCAATCCTTTTTGAACCGGACTTCTACCAGTTCATTGTCGAAAACGCCATTATTGTCAACGATATTTCCACGTTGCGTCTTGAGGGCCTGATTCCCATGAAATGCCTCGCCTATCTGGAACTCAGCAGAGACGATAATCCCTCGGCAAAAACTCGCGCCAACATGGAAAAACATCTGTTTGATGTATTCCGCTTGGCTGATGTCCTGCCAGATGGAATCTATCCCGTGCCAGATGTGGTGGCGGCCGTGATTCGTGATATGCTGACGGAACTTGCAGGACACAGCCTAACGGCAGACCAGCTAAGCTTGGTCAATATGCTGCGTGCATTCTACCAACTGGGGTGAAAATCTACGCTGACCGGCGCTATCTGCGGAGAAAAAACCTTCTTCGCACCTCGCGTGAGAAAATTCAAGGGGCGGACATATAGGTCCGCCCCAACATCGCGCCTT
>JBAYXX010000245.1:0-3138 GCA_041673345.1 Kiritimatiellia bacterium | reverse complement strand
TGGCCGATCAAACCAATATGGTCTTTATGAGCACCGCCGTTACCCACGGTCATGCTACAGCATTAGTCAGTGCCACCGGGATGCAAACCGAAGTTGGACATATTGCCGCGCTGATGGCCAGTAGTGAAACCCAGCTCACGCCATTACAGCAACGCATTCAGTCGATGTCGCATATTTTGATTTGGGCTGCGCTGCTGGTGGTGGCGCTGATTATGGCGATGGGGTTTTTCCAAGGTTTAAGCTTTTTAGAGATGAGCAGCACCGGCATTTCCCTTGCCGTCGCCGCCATTCCAGAAGGGTTGCCGACTGTCGTGACCATTGTCTTAACGCTGGGCGCCTACCAAATGATGCGTAATAATGCGCTAGCCAAACACTTAACGTCCGTTGAAACCCTTGGCTCCACTTCGGTCATCTGTTCCGATAAAACTGGGACCTTGACACAAAACAAAATGCAGGTAAAGCAAATTTGGGTGAATGGCAAATATTTCCACGTCGATGGCGTTGGCTACGAACCCAAAGGGCAGTTTTATGATGCCGACCATCAAGCGATTGCACCGGCAAATAAGCGAGTGTTAAGCGATATGTTGCGCATCTCCGCGCTGTGCAGCGAAGCACGCCTTGTGGAAAAAAATGGCCAATACAGCATTCACGGCCTACCAACCGAAGGCGCGATTATCGTCGCCGCGCAAAAAGCCGGTATCAGCAAAGCCAACCTGCTCCATGAAGTGGACATACTGCATAGCTTCCCTTTCGATTCAAGTCGTAAAATGATGAGCGTGATTGTACGCGATGCCAATCAGCAGGCCTGGCTATATGTCAAAGGGGCACCTGACGTGGTGATGCGTCAGAGCGAAGCGATGATCTACCACGGCCAAACCGTCGATTTTTTAAGCCACCGCGAGCAAGCCGAAGCCTGTATTGCCGAGTTTGGTCGCCAAGCCTTACGCACCTTGGCGATTGCCTTGCGCCCGTTATCCGATGACCAGTTAGTCGATCCCAGTAGCGCGCTAGAGACGAATCTTACCCTGATCGGCATTCACGGCATTATTGACCCTCCGCGTCCAGAAGCGATTGAGGCGGTGGCCGAATGTCATCGCGCGGGCATCAAGGTGGTAATGATTACCGGCGATCATGCCGAAACCGCCAAAGCGATTGCATTAGAAATGGGCATTATCGATCACGCTGACGCCCCGTGTCTAACCGGCGCCGAATTAAACGCCCTCGACGAGACAGCGCTGAGCCAACAGGTAGCACAGGTGCAGGTATTTGCCCGCGTTACACCCGAGCATAAGCTGCGGATTGTGAAAGCATTACAAGCCCAAGGCGAAGTCGTGGCGATGACCGGGGATGGGGTGAATGATGCTCCGGCGCTGCGCACCGCAGACATCGGCGTGGCGATGGGTATCGCCGGTACCGGTGTGGCAAAAGAATCCGCGGACTTAATTTTATTAGACGACAACTTCGCCACCATTGTCACCGCGGTACGCGAAGGGCGACGCATCTATGACAATATCCGCAAATTTATCCGTCAAGGCCTTACCGCGAATGTTAGCGAAGTATCGGCGTTGCTGTTTGCGTTTGCGTTGATTTCGGGCGAGCCGCTGCTCACGCTAGCGCCGTTGATGATTTTATGGATCAACCTTGTCAGTGATGGCATTCCGGCGCTGGCGCTGGGCGTAGACGGCGCGGAACAGGATGTCATGAAACGCAAACCGCGCCCGCGTAACGAGAGTTTTTTCGCCGACCATTTAAACACGCGCATTATCCTGCGCGGCTTGGTAATGGGCGCGCTGACCTATGCGGTATTCAAGGTGTGTATCGACCAAGGCATGGGCGAGGCCTATGCCCAAACCATGGCGTTTATGACCCTCATTTTCGGCCAGTTGTTTCATATTTTCGACGCGCGTACTTTCAGCACACTCTACCAGCGCAATCCGTTTAGTAATACGGCGTTATTGTGGGCGGTGGCAGGCTCGGCGAGTTTGTCGCTGCTTATGGTGTATTGGCCGTGGGGGCAGAAGGTGCTGGGCACCACGGCGATTGATGTCAGCCATTTGTTGATGGTGATTGCGCTGTCGGCGTTGCCGACGCTGATTTTATCGGGCATCAAACAACTCACCGGCCTGCGCTGGATTTAAACGCCGCGATACCCTTGTTGAGCGCGAAGTGTTTAGCAGGCCTGCTATTTGACAGCGAGTTTGGCCGCTATCGCTTGCGCCACGTCTTCATGAACGAAAGCGCGAATATCGCCATTGAGTGCCGCAATTTCGCGCACTAGGCTTGAGGAAATATAGCTGTACTGCTCCGCAGGTGTCATAAACATGGTCTCTACATTCGGCGCGAGTTTACGGTTCATCGATGCCAACTGAAACTCATACTCAAAGTCTGAAACCGCTCGCAGTCCACGCAAAATAACCTGCCCCCCCACGCGATTAACAAACTCGACTAACAAACAATCAAAGCCCATTACTTCAACATTAGGATAGTCAGCACAAACAATCTTTGCTAAAGCAATGCGCTCATCTAAACTAAATAGCGGCGTTTTATTGCGATTTTGCGCCACCGCAATAATCAGTTTGTCATAACACTGCGCCGCGCGTTTAATCAGATCAGAATGCCCACAGGTGATAGGATCGAAGGTACCGGGATACACAGCGGTAATGCTCATTGTCGTCTCTTCTTGTTGTCGGGCGCGCTATGATACTCTTTGCGCGAAAAGAATGCGATTATTGTCGACGACGCCACACACTAAAATAGGTTTGCGCCGTGGTTTTTTCACGATAGCAAAACCAATCTTGCGGCAAGTTTGGCATCGCCGCGTCACGCTCTTGCTCAATATACAACCAAGCATTTGGCATTAACCAAGCCTGCGCCAATAAAGCGTCAATCACCGGCTGTACCAATTGTTGGTGAAACGGCGGATCAATAAACACGCCATCAAAACACGCACTTGGCACTTGCGCTAAATAATCCAACACATTCGCTTGCACAATCGTCGCATCTGAGCATTGTAATACTCTCGCATTATGTTGAAGTTGGCACGCCGCCGCTTGGCAAAGCTCCACACTTACCAAATGCGCCGCCCCCCGTGACAAGGCTTCAAATCCGAGCGCGCCGGAACCAGCAAACGCATCTAAA
>JBAYXX010000244.1:0-3141 GCA_041673345.1 Kiritimatiellia bacterium | reverse complement strand
GAGAAATGGCTCGTTCTATATTAAACGGTTCCTAAAGGTGGCTATGGTACTTCCATCTGGAGAGACGGTAGAACGAACGTCCGGGACGCGTCAAGGTGGGGTCATTAGTCCAGTTCTGGCAAATCTGTTCCTCGACTATGCAATTGACACATGGATAACCAGGAAGTATCCCAGTAACCCCCCTATGTTAGGGTAGTTGTCGTAAGGCTCCGAGTAACGTAGAGTAACAATAGAGCTCTACTCGGAGAGGAAAGCAATAGCTTACAATAAGAAACTCAAGCAATCGATTTTTAATGAAATTGATGTCTCCTAAATAATCACTCGGTCGTTAATCTGTACCAATGCGCCTTTTGTTCAGCCTGTCGCTCGGGTTTCTAAATGACTACTTGTGCCATGGTAGGGTGAAGTCGAACAGAGCAAGAGAAAGATAGGTTGACACAAATACTGGAGCCTATCGTCAACTGATTTGCTCTGTACCACCAACCAAGGAGCACGTGGTATGCAGCAAAAGAACCTGGAAGAACGCCGTAGGATCGTTGAGCTTATCAGCAAGTCACCTTTAGCCGTTAAAGCTGCCTGTAAAGCACAGGGCATCAGCAATGCAACGTACTACAAGTGGAAGCACGAGTTGGCGGAAGCGGCAACAAAGCAAGAGGCTAGCACCACAAAGGCCGCATCATTAGCTGCATCGGTAACCGATGCAGCTAATGATGCACTACAGCATGTATTGGAACTGAAACGCCAGCACCCATATTACGGTGTGGTAAAGCTATGCAAGCAAGTATGGCGTGACTATGGCATGCAAGTTACCCCACGACAGGTACAAAAGCTACTCATCAAGCATGGGCTTGCAGATGAACGGCCGCCCTATGAAGCTGAACCAAAGGGTAGTCGGCGTTTTGAGCGGCAGGGGCCCAATGATCTCTGGCAAATGGATATTATGGTTTATCGGCTTCGAAACACCGGCAGACTCTACCTCATCTCGGCCCTTGATGACTACAGCCGTTTCATTGTGGCTCACTCCGTGGTTACCACGGCGGAAGCAAAAAACGTCATAGATGTATTCAAAGCCGCGGTTGAGACGCATGGGCTACCTAACCAAGTAATGACTGATCGTGGTGGTCAGTTTCATGCCTGGCAAGGCATGGTGCATTTCGAAGAACTCCTGACCAACCTGCATGTGGAGCATCTATTGACTAAGCCCCAATCACCGCAAACAAACGGCAAAATCGAAAGTTGGCATCGCAATATTCAGCGTGAATTAATGCGGCAAGTGCAGTTCGAGACTGTGGAAGCTGCGCAGAAGGCCATAACCGAATATGTGCGTTACTACAACTACGAGCGTGTGCACATGGGTATTGGCTACCTTGTACCGGCAGACCGCTACTTTGGTGTCGCCGACGAAGTAAACCGCCAAATGGTACACCCACACACTGACCCCAATAACTTTTACCTGGTAGGTCGTTTGAATGGCCAACCAATAAGGCTAGAACAGACCCCCGACGGACAAGTGAAGGTCTACTTAGCTGGACACCATTATTACACATGGCCGGATCTGGCACCATTAAAAGATAGCTTATTACCGTCAGAAACGTAAAGGGCTCTCGTCCATCTGTGCGGAAACGATGGGCAGAGGTGAGAGACGTGGAGTTCACTCCTGAAAAGAAATGGCAAATTATTCGTGAAGGCCGTAACAAGCCCCGTAACATAAGCACTGTATGTGCTAAGTATGGCATCAGCAGAGAGACGTTTTATGAATGGGAACGGCAAGTCGAAGCAGCCGCTCTCGCCGCCCTTCGGGGGGAGAAACCAGGACCAAAGCCAGCTGGTTACATTGCCGATCCGGCGGCCCGCGAGCAATTGGAAGCGGTTGAACATCAACGCCAAGCGCTTGAAAAAGAGGTCCGAGAGCTACGTAAGCAGGTCTATCTCAAAACACTAGAGCAAGACTGGATAAAATTCCGAATAAGCCAGATCACTGGTGAAGACCTGCAGAAAGCAGTTGAGGATACAAAAAAAAAGCCCGCTACACGGCCGCAGAAAAAGAATGGGTCATAAGTCACTTCCCTCCACCAGAGGGTATAAGCACAGAGGAGTTTATGAATACGTTGGAGTTGGGGCGATCCACGCTCACTGGATGGATCCACCGCGCTCATGAGAACCGATTAGAAGACCGGCACCCGGTTCCTAAGCATCAACCCAATAAAACACCGCTAGAGATTGCCACAGAAGTTATGGGCATGTGCCTTAAGTACCCTGAACGTGGTGGCCTAAAGTTAAGCACTTTCCTAGCAATCAATGGCTTTACCTATGTAAGTCCTGCCACCATTAATCGCATCAAAAAGGGTATTCGTGAGCATTGCGGTGGTGTGCAAGTGCCGCTTTACCAGCGTTATGAGTTCGTTAATCCGCATGAAGCTTGGGCTGTAGACTTCATGGAATTTAAATGGCAAAAGCAAAAAGTATACGTTATGGTTGTACAAGATGACTATACCAGGTTCATTCTCAATTGGAATGCCACCACTAACCCTACAACCAGCTTCGTAGAAGCAACACTGAAGGAAACTATGCTACGCCACGGCTGTACACCGAAGCTACTCAAAGCCGATAACGGGCCTCAGTTTCGAAAGCAATTCAAGAAATGGTTGGACGAAAACGGAGTTACGCTCTGGTCAAACCCTTTCTACACTCCCAGCTACAACGGTAAGCTAGAGCGCGTCAACAGTGACCTACAACAGGCGATCGATAGCGCTTTATCCACAGATAAATCGATCGAGCAGGTACTAAGCGGCATTTCGCAGTGCATCTACGAACACAACTACATGTGGCCACACCAAAGCTTGCAGGGTGTCACGCCACACCATCGCCTTGCAGGTTTAGAAGATGTTGTCCGCGCTGGTGTCGAGCTTGTCAAGCAAAAAATGCATGACCGATCCGGCCATCGCCAACAGCAACTCATCATACCAGGTAAACCCGAGAAACCGCGGAACCCGACGGAACTCTTTGTTCCCGACCAGCCAATACGGCAACGGGTAAAAGGACTCTTCTGTCCGGTGAAAAGAAATACGAGTGGGACCCAAGCATTTGTCAGGCTATCTATCGCGATTTAGTTTCGAAAGGTCTTGACACAGCACAGGTATT
>JBAYXX010000243.1:0-3152 GCA_041673345.1 Kiritimatiellia bacterium | reverse complement strand
GCCCGAACTTTACGCCTTTGAGTCTTTGCTGGTGGAAACTCTGAAACAACTCTGAGACCTCTGCGTCTCTGTGAGAGATAAAAAATTGGTTGCGGCTATGCTGCGCTAGGCTTTTTACCATCAACTGTACAACGTCTGCAACAGCAACCTGCCAATTCCTTAAAACTCTCGCCCGCTTTCATAGCCGCAAGACTTTCAAGATATCGTCCGTTAGCCGCTTTTGAGACTTTGCTTCGACGATGTAAATCACTTACCCCTTTCCTCATTTTCTGCCACGATGCAGGTTTGCTTTCATCATCGTTCGGGTGGCGATAAACTTTAAACTCTCTTGTTTGGTTAATAGTTGTCTCTGTTCTTAAAACAGTTCTCGCCTTATTGTAATCCGCAATGTGCGTGAAACAATTCCCATCTTTCGCATACTTTAAGTCCGCGCCAATGAGTTGCCGCTCCAACCAGTGGCGACCATTCAGATTCACGGTTACATTCAAAGGCAGCCAAGTCTGCAAACTTTTTTAGTTATCGATTGCGCGTAAGCCTCAAAGTCTTTAAGGAGAATGCCGTTGACGTTCAAATACGTATTTATGCCTGAAGTGTGCGCAAGCCATCGTATCGTTCCACGGAATCGGATTCTGTCCCATCCACTTATTACACCGTAAATGAATTTATTGTAAACTTGAAGAAAATTTTTCATGGTCATCCTTTCTTTTGTTTGATTTCTGATTGTTAGAAAGGATGCCATGTTTTTGATCTTAAGTCACGACTCTAACAGAGAAAATCTTCGTAATTATTTTTGTGCTTTTCGTAGACGAGTTAATAATTATCACGCTACCAAATTTCCTTACCCCAAATTTTCTTACCCAAAATTTTCTTACCTTAAATCTACCAGGCTGCAACAGATTTTTCTACCCTTCTATTTTTCTACCTAAAAAATAACCTAGCGCACCCTCTGTGCCCCTCAGTGTCTCAGTGGCAAAAAATTGGTTGCGGCTATGCTGCGCTAGGCTCTCCGTGGTTAAATTTATTACATATTTATCCAGCGCAATAACGTCGTCCAGCGTGAAACTCTGCGGATTGAAGTCAAGCGTTTGCCCAGCGGCTACACTAATTGTCGCGGTTCTCCCACCAAGTTCATTGTAATCAAAGACCGTTGTCGCTCCGTCGTGGCTTATGGTCTGGACATTTTGTCCCGCATTATTATAGACATTGGAAGTCATCAGCATTGCTCCGCCTGTTCCGGCTCTTGAACTTATCGCCGTCCGTCCCAGTAGGTCGCTGACTGTCTCGGACTGGGCCAACCACTCCCCATCGCCATATTTTACATAGGCGGTTGTTTTTTCCCAGCCGTTCGCCTGGATATCAAATTCCGTCTTCGTCATTTTCTTCAACTGTTCGCCTGAGACGGAGTCTGTCCACTCGGTAGTTGTAATGTTTACACCGCCGGCGATAGATGCGGTGGTTGTGGTGATCCCCGCTCTGCTTGTTATGGTTATGTTTTTACCGCCGTTCCAGGTTGTGATGTTGGTAGTGCAAATACCCAGCGGGTCTGTTGTGACACTAAAGTTATCTGTGCCAAAGGGATAAGTGATTGTGGTTGTTTGAGGCGCATATGCGCCGCTCTGTTCGAAAGCTGCATTCCGGACAGAACGGACGTTGCTCGTCTCCCGCCCCAGGGCATCGGTATAGCTCTCCTGAACGGTGAATAATCCATCGGCACCTGGCAACAAGCCTTGTGTTGTTTGACCGGAAGCTGACCATGACGGCTGGCCAGAGATATCATAGTATTCACTGATGGAACCGTCGCGGGCGATGGTGTGGGTGATGCGACAGCAATCCCAGACATTGGAGGTGAAGGTGCCGTCGCTATAGTATGTGGTCATCAGATTGCCGATAGCTGTTTCGTATTCGTTAAGCTCCCAGCTAAGTATGGGGTCGGCGGCAGGGTTGCCGGTGTGTAGGCGGGTGGAACGTTCTTTGGTGTGTCCGTAGTTGGCATCGAGGAGCTCTACTTCATAGGTGCTTTTTCCAACCATGCCTTCGGGACTGGCTGCGGTGCCACTATATATTGTGATGGAAAGCTCGGGTTCGTTAAGATCATAAATCCAGGTGGTCTTGGTCCCGTCAGGATTTTGTTGACTGAGCGGGCGGCCCCGCAGGATCAATGCATTCGCGAGATGATCGGATATGGAGACAGTGATGGTTGTTTGGTTGGCGGCATCGTTGATGGCTGAGCTCTGTGAGGCAGCGCGGATAGCGATGTGTTCGAGAGTCAGGTGCTCTTCGTTGCTTCCGCGTCTGTAGATGTGCCACTCGCGGGCGGTAAGAATGGCGTTACCGTTTTCGATAATATATTTCTCGGTTTTGCGCGGTTTACGGGAGTCTTTTGAATTGCGGGTGTCGCCGGTTCCATCCAGCGGGGTGTAGGAATTTAACTCAGCAGTGCAGGAGAGTCCGGCTATGTTTTTTAAATCCTGAATGGTGTCGATATCGTTGCGGATCTCCATAGCGGCGGAGTGGGCTGAACCATTGAGCGGTCCTGCGCTGAGCACTCTGCGTCCGCGGTCATCGCAGAAGTGGTACTCCCAGGGCGTGTCGTCACCATAGCGCAGTTTGAGGCTGCCATGCAGGCGGCTGCTCTGGTTGTCGCTCCAGTAGATGAAGTCGTTTGTATGGTAACGGCTGTTATAGCCATCCCACATATGATCATAGTCGCCCTCTGAGTTGTAGAGCTTGATGCAGACTCCGCTGCTGATGTTCTCGATGGTACGGAGCAGAGGATTCCCATTCGGTGCCGAGCTGGTGATATAGGTCACGCCGTTGGTGGAGGAGATAGCCACATCAGGTCCGCTCAGGATATGGAAGATGTTGGCTGTTATAGGCACGGGAGTTTCAAACGCGAACCAGAGGTAGCCCGAGACCTGATCGTAACCCGGCTCACCAGTTTGACCCGGAATTTGAGAGAGCCCTGCTGCGGTCCGTCGCTGGAGCAGTCGCAATCATCGCACTCTTCATCCGGCGGCGGGCTACTCTCGTACTCCCCCTCGTCCTCATCCTCTTCGGTTGGTTCGCAGTGATGCCAAATGCACTCACCGAATATATTGATGTCGATATGGTTGTCATCTGAACACTCGCAATGTTGGGTGCAGCCTCCTGCG
>JBAYXX010000242.1:0-3160 GCA_041673345.1 Kiritimatiellia bacterium | reverse complement strand
AACGCTATCTGAACTTCGGCTGCTATCATTATATGACCTTCAATTACCACCATAAAATGAACCCTTTAGGAGCATTTCTATTAGCCTAAGTTATGTGGCCACTCTGTGATTACAGAATGGCCGCCAACAGTTCACATCTTGAGCATCAAAATGCCGTAGCCATCTCCATTGTCTTTAAATCAACTCGCTCCAAACCCTGACGCCAAGCCAATTCCAACGCCTGCAAAGCATAACGGTTTACCAACCTAGGCAAACCATGTGAGAATTCAAATAAATGCTGCAAAGCCGTATCATCAAAGATGGGTCGATCCACACCCACTAATTTCAGGTGGTGTTCAACATAAGCCCGAGTCTCTTCTCGTTCCATACCTACCAAATGGTAGCGAACCGTGATTCGTTGAGCCAGTGCTTCCTGGCTGCGATTAGCTAAAATACGGTTAAGCTCGGGTTGTCCACAAAGAACCATGGCGAAAACAGGCCGGGCATCCATGTCGAAGCTGGTTAACATACGTAGCTCCTCTAGTGTGGCTCCCGTAAGCGCTTGCGCCTCGTCTTGAATTAACACTGGCGTTAGGCCATCTCGTTTCATGGTTTCCAATGCCTCCCGCAACCGCAACCTGGCATCGGCGGCCATCCAAGGCGGGTCTATACGTAACACCTGTAATAGCTCTCGAAAGAGATCACGCGGTGAGTTAATCGGTTTCGGCAAGTACATGAATCGGTAAAGCGCAGTAGGCAGCTGTGCGGTTACCGCCCGCAATGTGGTCGATTTGCCGGCTCCTACCTCGCCGGTGACAGCCATAATGCGAACCCGCTCAATAGCGTAACGCAACCGCTCCTTCAGCTCTCGGAAAGCAGTAGAGGAGTAAAGTTGCTCAGGTAACAGGTCCTTGCCGAAAGGTGTATGATGAAAACCGAAATGTGCTTCAAACATGATGAATCACCTCCGCAGGTGTATGCGAACGATTGGCACTTGCAATAACTTCAAGATATACTGAAACGTGACGGGAACACCCCCACTGGGCAATAGCCCTCTCCAAAGCGGTGCAAGTAATCGACTGATCTAAACCGCTGCAACTGCGCCAGGTATGACGGACCAAGGCCTGATCAGAGTCTTTTAGGGTACATTGCAGTTTTTCTGCCAGCAGTTTCATGAAAGCTTTTTCTGTAAATGAGGTCTGTTGCCGAATAGGAGGTCGAGAACAGATTGCCTCTCGTTCTTGAGCTAGCAATTGCTGGTGTTTGGCATCCAGTTGGTCTAAGTAGCTGGTAGTTGGCTTCTTTGCAGCCAATTCTGCTTTGTTCTCCCGTGCTCTGGGTGAGTTAGTTGGGGTGGAATAAGGGAAGGCTACCTGCACAAATTCATCTTTTAGCCAGATTTGAACTTGACCACTTTCGCGAGGATGGTAACGTACTTCTACCTTTGTACGCGGTCGTACCTTGTTTACCAGATAACGCTGCTTATTTAAGGAAATAAGGTTGGTCTTATCCACAATGCGATCTACGCTGATCAGAAAGGCATTATCGAGCGTAATAGGGTCAATAGTTCTTAGTAGGGTGGGATCTTCAGCCCAGCATTTGGCTGGTGTGCTTTCCAATTCCCGATGGATGTTTTGGTGGTAGTGGTGCTCAATCCAAGCCCACAACAGGCGATTTAGCTCCATCAATGTTGGTGGAGTGCTACGAACGCCCAATTCGGGGACAAAGCTCTCTTGGAATGTTCTGAAGAACCTTTCTATCTTACCCTTACCAGCAGCGTCGCCAACATCAGCTCGCCGATGCTGAACTAGCAGCTTGCGACAGGCGTCAGCGATCTGTTTGGCGCAAAACTGGGTGCCGTTATCCAAGTAGAGAGCATTGGGTGCACCATAACGGGCAATTGCTTTGCGTAACGTCGTTTCGACAACCCAAGCCTCTTCACTAAGGAAAAACTCGGCACCTACACAAAATCGAGTTGCATCATCAATCACCGCCACCACTACTGCCTTTACCAACTGCCCATCTTCTAGCACCCATACACTTGGCTTGCACAAATCAGTCTGCCATAAGGCATTTCTTCGCACTTTGGCAAACCGCCTACGTGGTGTGTTATCCTGGCATAACACTCTTCGGTTCATGCTTAGGCGGCGAAAATGTTCGTCCAGTGTGGACCGTTTGATGATACCTTGCCACTCTGGGCGTTCGTTTTCCAACATGCGGATGATCAACGGCGTACTACGAGTGGCTAACTCTGTGCGTAACTGGATCGCTCTTTGTAGCGCTTCTTTGGGTAGCTTGCGCAATGTGCCGGCATCGGCTCTCCGACGTCGCTGCAAACCATGCGGACCACTTGCACTGTAACGATTTAGATAACGTTTGAGCGTGGAGATTGAAATGCCGTATGTAGCAGAGATTTCCCGCAACAGGGCGCTTTTCTCCCCAGTAGCCAGCTCAGCCCGGACGAAAGGATCGATCATTACGTACTTCTGCAAAGTTTCCTCTTCTTTTGACCGGTTTTTCACAGTCACCACCTCCCAAGGATTAGGTTAGCATCCCAAAAGGTGGCGCGCCTTTGCGTTTGTGGTCAGGATTTTGGTATCTTAATAAACCGTAACGTAATGCTACGCAGAAAACGAAGCACTCCATAAGGCCATTCTATCTTTAATGCTTGTGTACAGGCTTTCACCCAATCGGGTAGTTCCCGTATTAAGCTAAGTAATCTAACTTTTTCAGGGAGGCGAAATCGGCGGTTTGCTAAGTCTAACGGGGGACGTGGCCATAACAGCTGGTTTAGCGATTCTGGTAGGTGGCGATTAAGGAATATTGTGCACTCACCTATCCATGCTTCAACTTGATTGGCCACAGCTTCAACTGCTCTCCATACTGTGCTGCCAGCATTTAAGTCGTGTTCTTTGGCAATTTCAACGTTAGTACCGTTACCTTCCGCGTATGCAAATACTATCTCATCAGGCCATGTCACTATCGTCAGGCCTTGTTCCGTTAGACGTAATCGTACGCTGTAATTTGCCTTACAATTCGGCTGGGGACAGCGGAAACGTGCTGACCATACATCGGCATGCCTTTTCAGCGGCTTAATGCGTACTCGCCACATTATGCAGTTTTCTGGTGGATCATTTAGACAGTGTGGGCAAATATTTGGTCGAAATTGTAATATGGCTGT
>JBAYXX010000241.1:0-3170 GCA_041673345.1 Kiritimatiellia bacterium | reverse complement strand
ACGGTTAGACCGGAGTCGTCGTCGGTGACGCTGCCTGCCTCGCTGTAGGATGCCGGGTCGACCGGGGCCAGATAGCGGTTGGCAAAGGCGATGGCGTCGGGATGACAGACAAAGCCGGGAGCGTTGTAGTTGGGGGCTTCCATGATCTTGCCAAAGCCGAGCAAGTTCGGAATGTAACCCTGGCGGATGGCTTCCTCGCCGCCGTAGCTGGCGGAGTCGAGGTCGGCCAGCAGGGCTGAGTAAAAGTCCGGATTAAGGGCCAGGGTTGAAGCTGAGGGGTCCAGACCTTTTTTTACAGCCGCGGCGCGGATCGTGCCGACGCCGCTCTTTTTGAAGCCGGCCAGGGTGAGGGTCAGCTTGTCAGGGTCTTCATCGCCGTAGTTGAGGGCGGTGATTAGGCCGTAGATATCATCCAGCGCAGCAGAGGCGCATGCGTTGATGCCCATCTCGCTTTTCCGCTCCCACCAGGAGGCGGGGAAGTTGGCATTCTGAGAATCAGAGATGCCGAACTTGGAGAGCTTGCGCTTGACGATGGCCACGGTTTTGGCTGTGATGTCATCTTCGGAGGCTTTGTAGTTGTTGGACGTCGCATTGAAGTCGTCGGCGGTTGCGCCGGATATCAGAGGCACCTGCACGGTGCTGCCTTTCTGAGCGGCCTCAGCTGAGAGGTCCAGAGAGAAAGCAAAGATCAGCGCCAGTTGACGCTTGAGCCCCATGATCAGCTTGTTGCTGTAGATCTGGAGCGCGGTATTTGTCAGTGTATTAGCCATTTGGCATGTTCCTTCTTTTTGTTCCGGCTTAATAAATCAGGCGCGGTAACAGGTTTTTACAACAGCTTACTGCTGGTTTTCGAGTCTCAGGAGTTCATCCTTGTTCTGAGCAAGGAACGCGTCCTTCTCTTTGCCAGACTCCATCGCCCTGTACTGCTCCAGCTTATTCTGGACAGCTTTGCCCCATCCGGCCGGCGGGGTTTTCGCAGCGGCTTTATTCGCAACCGCAGCAGGTACAGCAGGAGCTTTAATGTTCTCGAGCATTTTTAGTGCAAACTCTTTGTTTGCCACATAGCACTCGATAAACGAGGCTTTGTTCTCGATCTTATCCTCATTCTCATCGGCGACCTTTTCAGCCTCGGTGTTCAATGCGGTTGATTCGAGTTCACCGAGCTTGGTTTCAAGCTCAGCGGTTTTTTCAAAGGCGGCCTGAGCGGCTGCCAGGATCTCCGCTTCGGTTGCCGTTTCGGGCAATCCAAACAGGGCGGCGAGTTCCTTCATGTTTACTTCTCCTTTTTCTTGGGTTTGGTTTTCACCGTCCGGAGCGGCTTTATTCAGCACCGGGCGAAGTTTGAAATTAGGTGTATTGGTCAGTGCGCAGCTCTTGAGACTGACCGGGCGGCCGGCCTCATCCAGCGGCCAGACCGGCGACAGAAAGCGCAGGCGGCGATTGCGCACAGCATCGGCACCGCGATCAGTAAATTTGATCAGGGCAAACAGACCTTCATCACGCAGGGCAAGATCCTGTATCCATCCTGCGGCCTCGGTGTCATCTGTATTCTCAGCGCGATGCTCGTAATCCAGGAGCACTTCCGGTTTAAATCCTTCGATCAGCCGGTTGAATGCCCGCTTGTCGCAGAGCTGAGTCACAGTCTCACCACCGCGCCGTCCTTCAAATTCTCCGAAGGGCGCGATGTGACACCAAATCGGTTCGACAAAAGATTCTATTTGCTTAAGTTCAGGATTCTTCATTTTCACTTCCTTTTCCAGCCTTGGCGGCATCTTCTAAAACTCTGCTGATTTCCTCAGCGCCCTCTGCAATCTTTTCAGGTGTCAGCACTGCGGCGGCAGCCTTGTCATAGGCGGCCATCGCTTCAGCCTCCGTGCCGCCGTTCTCAATCACCTTTAAAGCCTCATTTACCGGATTTTGCGACACGCTCAAAAACGCGTCAGACACGCTCTCTAAGCCATCGGCCTTTTTAGGCTCACCCTTGTTCGTGATTTTCCCGCCGTGAGAAATGCAATGGCTTGCAATGATACTTCCTGCGATATCAAGAGCCTTGTTCGTGACCGAGTTGCTTTGTTCACCATCAAACCCGCTTTGAGGGGTAAATCCGCCCATGTTCGCAGCGCCTGCCGGATTGGGATCTACCACCAGCTTGTATCCGCTCTTCTCTTCAAGGTCATCCTGTTTGATCAGATAACCGGCCGTCTTTGCCTTGGCCGCATCCTCCAGCACCTCGGTCGGTCCGGGTTTATGCTTCGTTGCAAACTCGATGCCGGCCAGATGCGGATATCCGGGGAACTTGTGATTGAGCAGCGTCTTTGTGCTGGTGCGGTTGACCGCACGTCCGACCGACCGCAGATCACGACCGACCACCCGCTGCCATGTGTCGGTATGCGCCCCGCCCGCCAGGGTGCCGGAGCCTGATTCCGTCAGGGTTGTCAGCAGACCACCGGTTGCCATGAGCACTGTCAGTTCCTGCTGATGCCGCAAAAACTCCGTGAACGGATTTGTCGCCCGCGCCTCAGTGGCATAGTTAACCTGGCTTCCGAAAGGCAGTGCTCCTGATCCGGCGGCGGCCAGCTTCTGAGCAGCGCTCATATAAGCGGCTTCCTCAGGCTTGTCCGCAAACTCCGGCATTATGATTGTGACAGGCGGGATGCCGAAGCGCTCCAGGAAGATTCCCCACTTCTTATCACCCAGAGCCGCACGTATAAAAACAGCTAAAGACGGATAGTCAATGTGCCGGCTGCGGCTGAGTGTGATCAGCTCACCTTCCGGGATAGGCTTGAAATTATCATTGGCCCAGCTGACTGCATCCGGGTTCCACCACCAGTCACCCGTGGAATGATCACGCGCAAAGTTCCATTGATCATACAGCTCAAAGCCGTCTACATAATTGCCGTCTATACTATATATAGGGCTGGCATGCGCAAAGCCCCGGAAGAAACCACGCTCAAGGTGGGAGGTAAGAGACTCCATCTCATCACCGCAGGCGCCGTATGCCTGCGAAAGGAAGTCCTGCTGCTCTTTGGCAAGGTTCTCTTCAAAGCCCCGGCAGCGGTCAGGATTGGACAGGACCACCCGCCACTCAGCCAGCTCAACGGCTGCCTCGCGGTTCTCGGTGCAGGTGAACAGCGTCGGGTCAGCTCCTTCGATCTCCTGGTACAGCCACT
>JBAYXX010000240.1:0-3175 GCA_041673345.1 Kiritimatiellia bacterium | reverse complement strand
TATGAAACCTTTCGATATGCCTACCTTAATATTCCGCTTGCGCCAATTGGCACAGCCGCAAATAGTGCCAATTTCTTTCCACATAGAGCAACACCGGCAGAACTTGGAAAAAGAAGTGATTAAGCAAATGTCCATGCTGGGAGTGCCAGCGCATTACAAAGGGTTTATCTACTTGCGCGAAGCTATTGTAATGGCGGTAGAGAACTCTGCCATCATGGATAGAATGACAAAAGGGCTTTACCCGGCCATTGCCGATAAATGCAACACCAGTTCGCATCAGGTAGAGCGGGCTATTCGGCATGCTGTGGAAGCCACATGGACCAAGGGCAACCTAAAGATGATCGACGAATTGTTTGCTTATACGGTAGATATGGAGAAAGGAAAACCTACCAACTCCTCGTTCATAGCCCGCCTTGCTGACCAAGTCCGCGTGAAAAATCGCGCCGGATAAATTTTCCGCTGCATCAAGCAAAAGCTAAGGCAATGCCGGAGATACTACAGAGGAAGGCCAGCGGCTTTCCTCTTTACATTTACAGGAGCTGAGGAGCACTTGCAGTGACCATAAGTGGCACAGCGCGAGTAGGCGCCAAAACTAAAGATTTAGTTAAAAAGCTACAACCTGGGGATATTGCGGTTATAAGCCATAAGGACTTAGATGAAGTGGCTGCTAAGAGCCTGGCCGCGGCGCGGGTGCGGGCGGTGATAGACGCGGCTTCTGCCATGACTGGGCGCTACCCCAACCAAGGCCCGCGGGTGCTGCTGGCCGAAGGGGTGCCGATGATTGATGAAGCAGGTCCTAATGTGATGGACATAACCGACGGAGAGACCATCACCATAAAAGACAACGAGATATTTGCTAAAAGTGGATGGGTGGCAGCGGGGCGAGTATTGAGCAGCACACAGGTGGATGAACTGCTGACACAGGCTCGCGCTAACTTGGCCGGGGAAGTGGAGGCGTTTTTCGACAACACGCTGGCGTTTGCGGCTAAAGAAAAGCGGTACTTTACGGAAGATATGCAGATACCGCCGCTGCACCCGCAAATGCAGGGCAAGCACGTACTAGTTGTGGTGCGCGGCGCCTCGTACAAGGAAGACTTGCGGGCTATAGATTCATACATACGCGATATACATCCGGTTCTCATCGGCGTGGATGGCGGGGCGGACGCACTAATTGAAGCTGGTTACACACCGGAGTTGATTGTGGGCGATATGGATAGCGTGAGTGACCAGGCTTTACGCTGTGGCGCCCAACTCTTGGTACAGGCGTATATGGATGGCCGCTCCCCCGGTGCTAAGAGGCTAGAAGAGCTAGGGCTGGCAGGCGAGGTTATCTCCGCGCCCGGCACCAGTGAGGATTTGGCCCTGCTAATGGCCTATCAATTGGGTGCAGAGTTGATTGTGGCGGTGGGAGCGCACTCCAATGAGGTGGATTTTCTGGAAAAAGGCCGCTCCGGCATGTCCAGCACTCTGCTGGCGCGCATGAAGATAGGGTCTATTTTAGTGGATGCCAAGGGTGTGAGCAAGTTGTACAACAGTGCGCCTCGTAGTTTATATCCGTTCCAAGTAGCCGTGGCGGCCTTAATCCCTATCTTACTGGTAGGATTGTTATCCGCAGATACGCGGCATTGGTTTAATTTGCTCGTAGTGTGGTTGGGGAATTTGCTCTAGGGAGGTGATTGCCGTAATAGTAGACATGCGGTACCATTTAGGCTCCCTAGTAGCTGTTTTTCTGGCACTGGGGCTGGGTATTATTATCGGCATTACGCTTAACAGCGATGGCAAGTTGGTTAACGAGCAAGCCGCCTTGCTCGATGCTATAGAAGCACAACTCACCCAGTTGAAAACCGAAAAGGTCCAGATGGAGCAAGATGCGCTTAAGGCTGTGACCGATACGGCGTTCTACCGGGAATTTGCTGAAGCGCTGCTGCCGAGTTTTATCACAGAGCGACTGACCGGTCGGAGCGTGGCGGTGATCACATTGAATGGCGGCAGCGGCGATAAGGTTGTGGCCACCCTTAAGGAAGCAGGTGCGCAAGTGGGCATGGCATTATCTGGGCGCGAAATCGACTTAGCTACTGTGGCCGATAAACTAGTGGCCGCAGAGGTCGATACCGTAGTAGTGGTAGGGGAAAACGAGGAGTTCGACCTGGGTCGGCGGCTGGTGTCCGCTTTGCGGCAGCGCCGTTTGCAGGTGGTTGTGGCCGGCGCCGGTACATGGGCGCACGTGTTAGCAGCGCCGGGAGCCCACCAGGTGCTGCGGGTGGATACGGCTGTGGGGCTGATGAAGCTGGTTGAGCAGGTAGCCGCTGCCGTTGAGAAGGAGTAGGAGCATGCCTATGGTGTTAGTGGTGATGCCGGCGTGGAATGAGCAGGCACGAGTGGCGCAGACGGTGCGGGCCGCTTTATCTATTCCCACCGTCGATTGCGTACTGGTAGTAGACGACGGCTCTACAGATAACACTGCGGCAATTGCTGCAGCGGCTGGGGCGGATGTGCTCTCTCTACCTGGCCACAAGGGAAAGGGGGAAGCTCTGGCTGCTGGCATAGCTGCAATATCGGCAGATATCTACCTGTTCCTTGATGCTGATTTAGGTGTATCGGCGCAAGCCGCGGCGGTATTGTTGGAGCCGGTGCTACATCGCACAGCAGATATGACTATAGCGCGCTTCCCGCGCACTGGTCCGGCTGGGTTCGGCATCGCCCGCGGTCTAGCCCGCCGCGGCATTCAATGGCTCACTGGTTGGCTGCCGGAGAGTCCACTATCCGGCCAGCGGGCCATCAGCCAGGAAGTTGTGCAAAAGGTGGATATAGCATCCGGCTGGTGTGCCGAGGTGGGGTTGACTGTTGATGCTATTAGGAATGGGTTTCGCGTGCAGGAGGTGCCTGTAGCATGCCAACACCGGCATACAGGCCGCGATTGGCGCGGTTTTCTGCACCGCGGCCGCCAGTTTACAGCTATAGCTGCAGTATTGTGGTCGCGCTGGCGGCGCTGGGGGTATAGGCATGTTCCTAATTGATATTACGGTAGCGGCCTTCTCTTATTTGGTGGCTGCCGCACTGCTGCCGCGCCTTGGCGCTATGTTAGCCGCCGGTGGCTTGAGTCGGCCTAACTATCTTGGCACGCAAATCCCTGTGGCAGTAGGGGTGGTGTTACCGCTGGCAGCCTTACCGGGCA
>JBAYXX010000239.1:0-3188 GCA_041673345.1 Kiritimatiellia bacterium | reverse complement strand
GTTAGTGGCCACATTGTTTGGTCGTGAATGGCTGCCGATTCATTGTGCCATTGTGGTGCTGTTCTGCACCGACTGGATTCTCGGCCTTACGGTGGCCATGATCCAGCGCCGGGTGAGCAGCTCGGCCAGCTTGCGGGGAGTGCTCAAGGGGTTGGTGTACGCCACTATCATCCTGGTGGCCGCGCAGCTCGGTAAAGTTGAGCTCATTGGTCCATGGCTCGGTGGGTTATTGTTGGCGCTGATCGCCATCACCGAGTCGGTCAGTGTGCTGGAAAAAGCGGACACGCTCTCTATAATGTACCGGCTGGACATACCATTCCTACGAACAGCGATTCGATTTTTGCAGCAGCGATCGGGTGAGATCGAAGGGGAGTTAGGCGGAAAGGGGTGAGCACATTGGGTGATATGACTGCGCATTTTTCGAGCAATGAATTTGCCTGCAAGTGTAAGAGCAAAGGGCTACCCACAAAGCACGGTTATTGCGGTGGCAAAGTCTGGATTAGGCCCAGGCTAGTGGACAAGCTGGAGGAGCTGCGGTCCGCACTGGGTGGCAAGGCCATCACCGTAAACTCGGGTTGCCGTTGCGCGGAATATAACGCCTATGTTGGTGGCGCACCCGGTAGCCAACATAAGCTGGGCACGGCTGCCGATATACAGGTGGCTGGGTTCACTCCCGGCGAGGTGGCCGATGTTGCCGAAAAGCTGGGATTCGGCGGCGTGGGGCGGTACGCGACGTTTACTCATGTGGATGTGCGACCCATTACAGCTCGGTGGAACGGGTAAACAAACGCCCAGCTAGACGGCTCAACAGGAAGCCCTGTGTGACACGTTCGGGCATAGGTATGACCAAGATGACCTGCCAAAACGGCAGGCATCATTATTTTAGGGGGGAATTAGAATGGATATCAACAAAGTGTTGGCGTTTATCTGGGTAGTGGTGCTTGAACCACTAATTAACCGGATGGCGAATTACCTTTGGGACGATTTGTGGGCGCAGATAATCCTCGCCGTCAATGACGCCGAAGAAAAATGGGCAAAGTCGGGACGCGGCGAGAAGAAGAAGGCCGAAGTCTGCGCTGCTATACTGAAAGTCATCACAGATCGAGCGCAACTGTCCTGGATCCAGTTGATGCTGGCTAAGTTGTTTGTCAGCAAGGTAGTGGATGCGATTATTGATGAGGCGAATGTAAAGGCCGGCAAGGATTGGGCTGAGCGAGTTGCGGAGGCTAGGGCAATCTTGGCGAACAAGCTGCCGGTGATTGAGGATGAGCCAGTGCCACCCAACGATGCCGCCGATGAGTCAACACCCGCATAAATAACGCCCAGGCGTCAACACTACACCTGGGCGAATTGTTACGCCTGCCCCTGCTGCCTTGTGCGGTGGGGGCTTTTTGTGTTTGTTGGCGGAACCGAGCTGGCTATTCTGCACAGTGGATGTACAGCCTCCAAGTGTTGCCGTCCTCATCCTCACCCCATACGTCGGTGTAACCCTCATTGGTGTCGATGCAATCATCGTAATCGCAGACGCTGGTCAGCGTGTCTATCGCGTCCGGCATGTCCTGATCGGCGTCTAGGTGGATATCTACAATACGGTCCTCATGGATACTCTGCTCGATTGCCCTGTGGAGCCGCTGCGCTAATGTCATTTTTGGGGCCTCCTCTGTATTTAGGTACTGGGTCACTTAGCTAGTTTTCAGGTTCGTCCTCGACCAACTGAGGGAACTCGATTTTGTTTGTTGAGCTAATATAGAGTAGGCAAACACGTTTTACAATAGAACCCGCTATCGGTAGACGTTCCACATCCAATGCATATTACTCGTCCGCATTCACAGCAGGTGAGGATTTCTGGTGGATTGCCGCATAAAGCACATTTGCCGTCTTCGGCGTGGATGATGCCGTCGGTGCTGATGCTCTCCTCGTTGTGTAGGTACTGGGTCACTGCCGCGATCACAATCGCGGTGCTGGTGGTGCTGCGTTTGGCGGCTTCGATTTTTAAGTTGCGCCGGAACTGTTCGGGAACACGGAGATTCAAGGTAGTAATTTGCTCCGCCATTGTTAACGCGCCTCCTGACAATCACCAAAGCACCAGGTGCCGCACTTCGGGCAGAGGCCCGATTCCGCCAGCAGTTTTGCGTGAGCGGCGGCTTCTACGGCTAGCTGTTTCTCGGCAGCTTCTCGCGCAACTCGTTTCTCGGTGTTTAGGCGTCGCAGCGCGTCAATCGTCTCAGTGGTGACTGGGAAAAGGCCGTTTGCGCCGCCGCCCCAGCGGCAACCATACTTGTCGTTATGGGTGCTGCTGGCTGCATCCATAGGGGTCAGGTCGCTGAACAACTCTACCAGTTCAACCTTGCGGACGTTCAACTTGGCAAGTGTGCCGTCGTAATGGCCATTGTCGCGGTAAATGCAGGGCTCCATGTCTGTGATACCACCAAAACCGAGCACCAGTTTACCGGTCATGTCGTTGCTCGCCATCGGGTTTGCCTCCTCGAATCAATCTCTTGACACTATAATAACGCAATAACGCAAGCGTTACAACCGAACACAACACGAACAATATGTTAAATCGTGTGGCACTTACTCGGCGGCGGCAACATCTTGGCCACAAATGGCGCTATCGTCTGCCCGCCGGTTCCTCCAGTAAATTGCATACCGGACAACATAATCCCTGGGTAGAGGTGTCAAAGTTTGGGCATATATTGGGCATATATTGGGCATATGAGAGGTTGTATTAGGCTTGGAACGAGGCTCGGCGAGTGGACATAAGACTATAAAAAAGCCCGTAGAATGGGCATCGTTGGGCTGCGTGTTGTACTATAATGAGCCGCCCACCTAGCTTACAAGGAAGAGGTCACAGGTTCGAGTCCCGTAGCGCCCACCATATAAAACGCCTGCTAGAACCAGTGATGGTTGGCAGGCGTTTTCCTTTAATTACCAGTTTTGACCCTTGAAATGATGTTTTTGGGCATATGTTGGGCATATGACGGTTAAAGGCCAGCTCAGGATGTACGTTTTTCAGGTACATTTCTGGGGAGTATGGCATCTGTGCTAATGGCTGCTTGGCGCTGTGTTTCTGGCAAACTGTGGCCATACATATCTACAGTGGTAGATGCCCGGGAATGTCGTAAACGCCGTTGCACATCCGGTGCAGAATAGCCCTGGCCAAACAGATATGTGGCCTATGTGTGCCG
>JBAYXX010000238.1:0-3189 GCA_041673345.1 Kiritimatiellia bacterium | reverse complement strand
AGAGCTCAATTACAGCCGCCTTTGCATCACTGAACTCCAAGCGGCTTGAATTACATAAGGACAACTACCATAGAGGGGACGAGACCCTCGTGCCCAACCTTAAGTTGAATTACACAATGCAAAACGGTTCCTTGGTAGAGCATGAAGCAAACGCTCAAAAAAACGAACTGGCCGCACTGTTCGATATCCATGTGATTAATAGTCAACTGATTTCAAAAGCTAAGAAACTCAAGATCAGTGGCTCAATGGTGGTGACATCGGCCATCGAAGTTCAGCCAGTCGTCCTTGTCAAAAACATCCCCTCTACAGCCAAATTTTCGTACTCGTATTCAAAGGCAAAGAACGACTTTGGGAATAGCGGGAAAGCTCTACCAAACATTTCCGGATTGCTGACTAACCACGATCTGATGGCTAAAATCTGGACCGATGTAGACTTCTCGAAGCACAGCCAAGTAGGGTTTTCGAAAGTGATCGAAGCCTTCAAGGGAAATTTAAACGGAGCGTCCGGTAGCAAAGCAGTTGTGCTCGCCAGCGTGGCCGACCCTGACCTTCAGTCGGTTTTGAGCGTGCCCTTCGTGCGGGGGATCTATGACAAGATCAAAGGCGCAACAACGGCTTTAACCTCCGATGTGGAATGCGCTCTCGCCGCGCTCCAGATTGTCGACATCTACGCCGAGGACAGGGGGGCTTTTAAGGCGGCGGCAGAACATGCCGTTTACAGAGTTGAAAAAGCTGCATACGAACAGACATTTTCATCTCTGAGGGGAACCTGGAAAAACATCGCCCCTAACAGGCCGTTGAAAAACCCCGCCAATTCCATGCAAATGGTATAATTTGTCTTTCGAATTCAACGAGATAGCGATTTCATGCGCCGTGCCGACATAACCCAATCGGAGATGTTCAGCTACCGAACCTTGGAGCAGCGGATTCCTGCCTCTCATCCGTTGCGCAAATTGCGGATGTTGGTAGATGGTCTTCTGGCGACGCTGCATGCGGACTTCGAAGAGCTGTACGCCAAGACGGGGCGCCCGTCGATTCCGCCGGAGCGGCTGCTGCGGGCCAGTCTGATCCAGACGTTGTACTCGATTCGGTCTGAGCGGCAACTGGTGCAGCACATTGACTACAACCTGCTCTATCGCTGGTTTGTTGGCCTGAATATGGATGACAAGGTCTGGGATCACAGTACGTTCACGAAGAATCGGGACCGCCTGCTCAACGAAACGGTGGCGCGCGCCTTCTTCGGCAAGGTGCTGGGTTTGGCGCAGTGGCACGGACTGGTCTCGTCCGAGCACTTCTCGGTCGATGGCACGCTGATTGAAGCCTGGGCGTCGGCGAAGAGTTTCAAGGCCAAGGATGGCTCCGGCAAGCCACCGGAGGATGGCGGGCGCAATGCAACGGTGGATTTCACGGGAGAAGAGCGTAAGAACGACACGCATGCCTCGACCACCGATCCGGATGCCCGTCTGTTCAAGAAATCCAAGGGCGATAAAGCCAGGCTCTGCTTCATGGGTCACGCCCTGATGGAGAATCGGAATGGCTTGGCGGTGGATGTCGAAACGACGCTGGCGACGGGCAAAGCCGAACGCGAAGCGGCGGCGGTGATGGCCAAACGCTCGTTGAAACGGGGTTCTACCTTGGGTGCCGACAAGAATTACGACACCGCTGGTTTCGTCAAGGCAATGCGAGCGCAAGGCATCACCCCGCACGTTGCCCAGAAGACCCACGGGGCGATTGATGGACGCACGACGCGCCATGCCGGTTACGGCGTCAGCTTGCGCGTGCGCAAACGAATTGAAGAAATCTTTGGTTGGGCGAAGACAGTCGCTGGACTTCGCAAGACCTGTTTTATCGGATTGGCCAAGGTGAAGGCGCAAACGACTTTTACCCTGGCTGCTTACAACCTGACGCGAATGGCGACGATCTTTGGCTGGCGATTGAACACGGTGTAGGGCGAAATCCACCCACCGGTTGCCGAAAGGCAGCCCAAACCCCAGTACGGGGCCATAAAACCGGCTGAAATCCGGTTTCAAGGCGCAGAAAGGGGTTTCGAATGTTCGATTCATGTTTGTCAGAGTTCGGTTGCCGGAGGCGTCAGGGGAAAATTCAACGGCCTGTTAGAGCGTGCGATGCGATACGGTGGATCAAGTCGAACGCTTGATTTTCGGCCTCACTAGCCATATGGCCTCCTAAGTCAATTGAATTATTACGAAGTAGTGGTGACGCCAGAAGTTTATCCAGCATCTTATATCTTGCGCTATATATTTATGGCAAAATCATGCGGTACGCAACAGGGGGTAATATGTCGAATAAACTTGTGGCAGAGTATCCGCTTCTCGCTTCCGTGATCTTGGCAATAGCATTATCCGTATGGGCCATGCCCAAAGAGAGCTCCATTGCAGGACATCGCTGGGGACGACACGTTCTATCGTTGGTTGTATTCGTCACGACGATAGCGAACGCTTGGCGCATTTTTTCAGCTCCGCACGGCAGCGATGCCGCTATCAATGCGTTTGCTGTTTGGGTTTTTCAAACCTTATTTTTGGGCGGAATAGGTTACGCAATAGGACGATTAGCATTCAAGCTATTCGGAAAATATGTTCCCCAAACCTCGGTCCCAGCAATACAGCCAACAGCAGTAACGCAAGCGGCAGCGTTGCCCAGTGGAAGTGAATACACCAAGATGGACATCATCATGATCGGTGTCATCCTTTTCGTGGCGTTAGGTACAATCAGTTTGTTTTTGTTCTGGCCTCGATGATCAGCCTTACGAAGAAGGTGTCTTCGTTTGCCACGCCACGATCACGACGTTAATGCAAGCGGAGCCCAAGAGCGGAATCTGGATCACCGCTCAAAACGATCAAGGGGTAAAGGACGGCTTACCCCCAGGTTGCTGACAGACACCAGGGCAAGGCTAAAGGTCCGCAAAGGCCGAGGTGCTGTAGTCGGGGGGGGCGGTCTGTATGACTGGTCGCCCCAGATACCCGCCATTGGAACCTTGAAGACTCGGAAGGCAGGTTTGGGTCGAGTCTTGCCTCATGTCATCCTAACCATGACGCACATGGGGATGCCTAGCCAGCCGATAGCGATGGTGTACATGGCAGGATTATGCATTGACAGCCCCGGCTGTGCTATGGAGAATCCGGTGGCTAGGCCTGACCAAATGAAGCGAGAAAAATATCCATGACGCAA
>JBAYXX010000237.1:0-3190 GCA_041673345.1 Kiritimatiellia bacterium | reverse complement strand
GTGAGCCCCGCTGTTTCAACAAACGACACTTAAAATTCCCTACCGCTAGCACTTCATTGATTACATCCCGCTCGCAAGCACACCTTGTGTTTTTCTCAACAATAATTGCATTTGCTTCAACCTGTTGCCTGTATGGTATACTTCTGTAGCATAAGCTGTTGAACACGCAATCGCCATTACTAATATGCATAATATAACATGGGGTATCCATTTTGCTTTTCCTTTTCTATATTGTTTCATCCTTGCTACCCCCGTTAGAGTATCAAGTAGTGGTGTAAAGTTAGTGGCTTGGGGTGCTCCCCGGCCAGTTAACGTTGCTGTTCAGTTTTGTCGCTACCCCGGTGTTGCCAGCGGAACATCAGGAGTGGTAGTTGCTTCAGTGCCGGTTCTGCCGGTTACGCTTTGTTGGTGCGTCGCGGGGGTCACGACTAGCCGCAGAACTATTATAATGTAGCCAGTGATAAGCCCGACTATAATTTAAATCAATACCCGCTACTTAACCAGAACCCATAACTTTGTCTATCAATGTTAGATCTTGTGATACCAAGAGATTGTACGGAAACATATCTTGTATTATTAAAATGCACTTTTTAGCATCTCGCATAATAATCGCTGTGTCCTTGGTAACAATGAAATGCTCACCGTTATCCCGACGCATCTGCTCGCCTTGTTCAATAATGGCCACATCAAGGCCAGTTCTTGATGCAAGGTGGTCGTATTTAATAAGGTTATCATTGCTCACTTGTTCAAAGCTGTTAACCAATGCACCGGGCACGATGGTGGTTGTACTTCCATCCCTCTTGCACTCGAATTCAAACGTAAGCGTCAGAAAGCGCCCACCTTGCTAATCGCCTAATAGAACGGCAGTTGAGGTACCCGGCAGGCAGCTTGTACTGCAGGCAACCATGGAAGCAATTCGTCCAGCGCTGCCTCAGTGGCATAGGTATTTGGCAAACGTTCAAACAGATAAGCCAGGTAACTAGCAGGGTTTAGGTTGTTCTCTTTGGCAGTTTCTACGATACTGTAGATCATGGCGCTAGCCCGTGCTCCCTGGGGTGTGTTGGCGAATAGCCAATTCTTGCGTCCAATCACAAACGGTTTGATCGATCGTTCGCTGCGGTTATTGTCGATCTCCAGGCGCCCATCATCTAAGAAACCAATCAGCTTGTCCCATTGGTTGAGGCAGTACGTAATCGCACGACCGAGGGCGCTTTTAGGCAATGTCACCACAGATTTTTCTTCCAACCAGGTTCGGAAGGCATCTAATACCGGCCGTGAGCGTTCCAGGCGAGCCGCATGGCGTGCAGTGGGGCTGGCGTTCTTCAAATCTTGTTCAATGGCGAACAGTTCATTACAGAAGGCTAGACCTTCTTTGGCCGCAACAGGTTCTTTGTTACGAACCGACGTCGGCAGCGCTTTCAACGATTCATCAAACTTCCGACGCGCGTGCGACCAACAAGCAACTAAGGTAACCCCGGTTACGCCTTCGTAACCTGAGTAGCCATCCACCTGCAGATAACCGGAGAATCCTTTCAGAAACTCTTCCGGGTGCTTGCCACTACGTGTTTGTTGGTATTCGAATATCGCAATCGGCGGTCCTTCTCGCCCTGTGCGGTATAGCCACATAAAGGATTTCGTTTCAGCAGCACGGCCTGGTTCGCGAAGTACCTGCACAGTGGTCTCATCTGCATGCAGGATGTCACGTGCCAGCAAGTAATGGCGCAACCTACTATATATCAGTTCGAGATGCCGGTCTGTACTAAGCAGTATCCAGTTGGCCATCGTCTGGCGGGATAGCGCCACACCCAAACGAGCAAATTGCTGTTCTTGGCGATAAAGAGGCATCCCCTCGACGAATTTCTGGTTCATGATGTATGCTAAAGCCGAAGGTGAGGCCAGACTTCCTGGAATGACTGGAGCCGGCATCGGTGCCGTAATCACCGGGGTGGTTACCTCTCCACGCTCGCAGTGACGGCAGGAGTAAACATAGCGAACATGCTTTACCACTTTGAACTGGGCCGGAATGATCTTCAGCTCTCGGCGCACTTCGGTACTCATTTCATGCAGCGGGCCATGGCAGCAAGAACATATTTGTTCGTTTTCAGGCAAGCGGTACTCGATGATCTCCTCGGGAAGATCCGCTAAAATTGCTTCCCTATGACCCTTTGTTTTACGCCGCTGGTAGGTAATGGTTTCAAGTGTTGGTTCCGGCGCAGTGGGAACGGCTTCAGCTTCTACTTCATTGAAGAGTAGCATCTGCCCTTCGTGAGTGCGCTCGGATGAAGCCCCGAACCGACGCTGGTTTGCCAGACGCAGTTGCTCCTCCAGCCATTGGATTCTCGCTAAGGCCTCGGCGAGCTGGTTCTGCAAGATGGGAATCTGCTTTTCCAGTGGAGCAATCAACTGGCGTAGTAATTTATCTTGCTGTTGCAGCAGTTCATTCTGCTGCAACAGCAAGGCGCATTGGCGCATGAGATCTTTTTTGGAAACGTCTTTAAATCGGTTCATACCTGTTGATTCGCGCGGTGTGACCAATCTCCTCTCGCTATTGGAAAGGGTTTTGCTAAATTATTATGCGGGCAGTAACCGCAGAATGGGCCTGCTTTTGTTCCAGCGCCAGGCCGTCTAGCAGCCATTGTAGTTGACGACGAGTCACTACTAATGGTGATTTTGTAGTCGCCTCCGGCCACTGGAACCGGCCACGTTCCAGGCGGCGGTAATAAAGCCAGAAACCGTTATTCTCCCAATAGAGAATCTTGAGTTTGTCACGTTTTCGATTACAGAACACAAACAGGCTCGGACCAAACGGATCAAGGGCGAATGCCTGGCTCACCAGCGCCGCCAGCCCATCGATCGACTTGCGCAGATCAGTGTTTCCACAAGCCAGATAGACCTGCTCGATGCCGTTCAGGCTCAGCATACCACTGCCAACACCCGTACCACTTTGGCCAGTGCTTTATCATCGAAGTCAGGAAGTATTTCGATGGTAGCTGCACCGACTCTCACCGTTATAATGCCCGGTGCTTTTTCGTGTTGGTGACCACCCACCAACACTGGCTGCCACTGCTTTGAGGTGGCACAGGTTTCTAGAGATGACGCAAATTGTTGGGTCCAGTAGTACAGCAAGTGGGGCTTAATACCTTGTGCCGCACACCACGCTGCTCCGCTTTGACCACTTGCTAGGTATTAT
>JBAYXX010000236.1:0-3199 GCA_041673345.1 Kiritimatiellia bacterium | reverse complement strand
TTACATCGACGGCAAACTGGCAGATGAGGGCAATCTTTAAGCAGCAACGTTTGCAACAGGAGGTTCGCGCTTGACTAAACAGGCCGCAACCGGCCGGGTATTGCGAGTGCTAGGCGGATTTTACACGGTGGCGCTGCCAAATGGCAGCCAACATGAGTGCCGGCTAGCTGGCAGAATGAAGAGTGGGGGCGGCGCTGGCAGCAGCGGACCTGTGCTGCCAGGCGATATAGTAAGCATTATCGATTCTGAAGATACTATTCTCATAAGCGCCGTATTGCCCCGCCATACCGAACTGGTGCGACCGGCCATAGCCAATGTTGATACATGCATTGTAGTGCAGTCTTTTATGCATCCGGCGCCTGTGCCCGAGTTGCTGGAGAAGATATTGCTTATGTCTTCTAATCAGGGGATAGAACCCTTGCTGTGCTGGACTAAAGCTGACCTAGTTGCGCAGGATGAGCAAGAACCACAGGTGCGCATGTATGAGCGCGCCGGGTATGCCAGTTGTGTAACCTCCGTGAAAACCGGTGCGGGTATGGATGAACTGCGCGCTGGTGTAAGCGGGCGTGTTTCTATTTTATCCGGAGCTTCCGGCGTGGGAAAATCGAGTCTACTAAACACTTTGCACCCCGGCGCCAGCTTTAGGACAGCAGAGATTAGCTCCCACGGCGGGCGCGGCCGGCACACCACCAGACATACGCAGCTCCTGCCGATTACCAACGATAGCTGGGTAGCCGATTCTCCGGGATTTTCTGCGCTCGACCTCGCATTTGTCGGTACCGATCCGGTCCGACTCGGCCGCTGTTACCCAGACTTTGCCCGGTTGGCGCAGATGTGCCGCTTTGCCGATTGTCGCCACCACAACGAACCGGATTGCGCTGTAAAATCGGCAGTGGCGCAAGGGACCATTGACTCTGCTCGGTACGAAAGATATCTCCGTTTTCTAGAAGAGGTGGAAACCAATGCCGCAAGACAGTACTAAAGCATCTGCTCCATTGCTTGCCAGCGGTGAACGGATAATCGCGCCTTCCTTGTTATCCGCCGACTTTGCCCGGCTTTCCGAGAGTATTGCTATGGTCAGTGCCGCTCCCTGGATCCACGTTGATGTGATGGACGGCCATTTTGTTCCTAATATAACCATCGGCCCGCCTGTGGTGGTCGCTCTGCGTCGCAGTACGCGTCAGTACCTTGATGTTCATCTCATGATTGAACATCCGGAGCTTTACATAAACGCATTCGCTCAAGCCGGCGCCGATGGTCTCACAGTGCATATGGAAGCCTGCCCACACCTGCATCGTGTTCTGCAACAGATACGCGCGGCCGGCATGCGCCCCGGAGTGTCGCTCAACCCCGGTACTGATATAGCCGGTTTGGAATGGGTGCTCGATAATACCGATCTTATCCTGGTTATGACTGTGAACCCCGGCTTCGGCGGGCAGAAATATATACCGAGCATGGCTGCAAAAGTGGCTGCCATCCGCAACTTGCTGCTAAAACATGACAAAGCCTGCGTTATTGAGGTGGATGGCGGCGTAGACAAACGGACTGCTCCGATTTTGGCAGACGCCGGAGCGCAAGTGTTTGTCGCCGGTACAGCCGTTTTTGGGCAAAAAGATCCTGCCCAGGCGCTGCAGGAATTGTCCCAATCTGTAACAACCTAAAATACAAAACAGTCTACCTGCGCAAATGGGTTTGCACCCCGCCCAATATTTGCGAATGTACCGGCTAGGTAGGCTGCTATGTCCCCAAAAAATCGTGACGTTTGTAGCAATTGAGATCCCTTCCATTACAAAACTATGATATGGGTGCCGGTAATAACACGGTGCCCGCGGATATCATACGAAGGGGGGGAGTTTATAATCTAGCGCCTAGGAACGTCACCTCAACCAAGCAAGAAAAAAACATAAAATAAATCCCTCACGGGCATGGCTGGTTTATATATTGGGAGCTGGGCAACAAATCGGTAATGCACACCGCGGGCTACAAATAAAGGAGAGAGGCGCAAGCCGATCTCCTTTGTTTTTCCTATCAAAATGATAAAATGAGCTTTAGGGAGGTGTAATGTATGGATAATTTATCTCTGATTTTACCCTTAGTTGGCTTGGAACTGATGTTGAAGCTGATTGCTCTACTTGATCTGCGCAGACGCACTAACAGTGAAGTGAAGGGTGCTCGGCGCTGGGTATGGGCTTTGGCTATACTATTTATAACCACCATAGGGTCGGTAGTCTACCTGACATGGGGAAGGAGGGACTCCGATCTGTGAGTGAAGCCGTAATATCTTTTGATAATGTGTACAAGAGTTATGGCGAAGTATCGGCCTTGCATGGACTAAGCTTCACTGTGCCTCCGCGGGGCTGTCTGGGTCTGCTGGGTCCGAACGGCGCCGGCAAGACCACCGCGATAAAGAGCCTACTCGGTTTGACGCATTTGCAGAGCGGGAAAATATCCAGCCGCGCTCGCCGCATCGGTTACCTGCCGCAAGCACCAGCTCTTTTCGGCTGGATGAGCGCTAGCGAGTACCTGACTTTCGTGGGCGAGACCACTGGCATCAATCGCACAGAGCTTAGTGCATCTATAGAAACCTGGTTGAAGCGGGTTGACCTGTACAAAGTACGCCGGCGCCGTTTATCCGGCTATTCTGGAGGGATGCGGCAAAGGTTGGGCATTGCGGCCGCCCTGCTGCCAAACCCCGATGTACTGGTACTTGACGAACCGGTTTCGGCGCTAGATCCGGTGGGCAGGCACGAGATCCTCTCTCTTATAGATGAGTTGAAGGCAGAAAGCTGCGTCATTATGTCTACACACATACTGGACGATGCCCAGCGGGTCTGCGATGAAGTGGTGATTATGCGCGCCGGAGAAGCTTTGTTGCAAAAGAGTATGAGTGCCTTGCGCTCTGAAGTTAGCGCCAGGTATGAGATTCGGCTCACAGGTAACACTGCAGTTTTTGCAAGAGTACAGGCGGGTCTGCAGGCGCAGTCGTGGCTGGCCAGTTGCCACAGTGAAGGCGACACGCTGGCGGTAACACTTGCTAACGGCGATGCCGACATGCCCAAATTACTGCGCCACATGAGCGATGTAACCGAGGCAATTGTGACCGGCATTGCCAAAAGTGCAGTATCACTTGAGGATATTTTCCTGAGGGTGGTGAGCAGCAAATGATAGGAACAGGCCTGCTCCGCAAAGAGATAATGGA
>JBAYXX010000235.1:0-3210 GCA_041673345.1 Kiritimatiellia bacterium | reverse complement strand
AGCGGCGAGGAGCCAGGTATGTTTTGTAATCTAAAACTGAGCCAAATCAAGGTGATGTTGTAACGTAAAAGTGAGCCACTTCGACCATAACCTGTTAGGCTTTTGGTAGCCGTTACCAATATGCCGACAGGAGGAAAGGAATGATCGAAGTGGATCAATATCAGCGTATCAGGTATTTACACTCAGTAGAAGGGCTATCTCAAAGAGAGATAGCAAAGAGGTTAGATCTTTCCCGCAATACAGTAGCAAAGTACGCCCAGGGAGCCGTATTGCCAGGAGCCGTGCCACGGCAGCGTAAGAAATCAGTCATGACTGACGAAGCCATAAAGTACATAAAGGACTATCTGGCGGAGGATGAATATGCCCGGAAAAACGGCGCCAATAAACAGCAACATACCGCCAAACGCATCTATGAGCGACTTCAAGAAGCGCTTGGGTTCTCTGGCAGCTACGAGTCCGTGGTTAAAATTGTCAACCAGTTGCGGGTAAGTACCAATGAAGCGTTCGTTCCACTCTCATGGGACTCCGGTGATGCGCTACAGGTAGACTGGGGGCAAGCAAAGGCCATCATTGCTGGTAAACGGGTTACTGGACATATTTTTTGTGCCCGTTTGTGTCATTGTGCGCTGCCCTTCGTCGTGATGTATCCAGCCGAAAAATCGGAATTTTTCATTGACGGGCATCGGCAGGCTTTCGAATTTTTCAAAGGAGTTACCCGCCGAGTTATCTACGACAACCTACGTACCGCAGTAAAGGAAGGCTGGGGCAGATATGTAAAGCAGAAACAACCGGCACTAAAGCTATTGGAAGCCCATTACGCCTTTACCGGCGAATTCTGCTCTCCACGAGCTGGTAACGAAAAAGGCCTAGTAGAAGGGCTAGTAGGTTGGGCGCGTCGCAATATTCTTGTGCCAATTCCGCGAGCCGAAAGCTGGGATGCCATCAATGCTCTGCTACGAGAAAGGTGTATCAAATACACCCAGCATCGGATTGAGGGCCGGACAAACACCGTCGGCGAAGAATATGCAGATGAAATAAAACACCTGCTACATTTACCGGAAAAAGAGCTTGAAACCTGCCGGACAAAGCGTTGCCGAGTCAAGGAAGACTGCCTTATTCGGCTAGATAACAACTACTACAGCGTGCCGTCTGAGTTCGTGAAATATTGGGTGACAGCAAAAGCTTTCCCTTTCCATATCGAGATATGGTTGAATGGCCAAAAGGTTACAGAACATACTAGGGCGTTCGGCGCAAGCCAAGTACGGTACAAGCTGGAGCATTACCTCGATCTGTTGGAGGACAAACCACGATCAGTGCGGCAGGCCAGACCAGTAAGGGCTGAAGTTCATGCCAGAATACAGGCCTTTCGCGACTATTTGGCACCTGGTGCTGAAGGCGATCTTCAGTTTGTTCAAATCCTACGTTTGCTCGTTGAATATGGAGCGGCGCCTGTACTGGCAGCAATCGAAAGTAGTTGCCGATGCGGGGCCCACCACTACGAAGCTGTGCGGTTTGCCTTGATGCAAAGTATGCAGATGGAGTATGAAGCAGCCCCCTCAATAGATCTGGATGAGCTGGGTCCCGCCATCATTAGCACAGATCTTTGTGTCTACGATGGCCTGCTAAAGGTAGGTGAGGTGCAATGACTACCAGCAATGCTCAGCTCATTGAGCTGTATGCCAAGCAATTGCGCCTGCCGGCAATCGGCGACTGGAAATCCATCGTGCGTGAAGCTACAGAGCAACATTGGGGCTATGAAGATTTTTTGTGTGCAGTGTTGCAACGCGAGATAGAGCAGCGCCAGGAAAACCAGCGCAAATACCGCATCAAGACGGCTTGTTTTCCTAAAATAAAGACCATCGACAGCTTCGACTTCAAATGGTTGCGCAATGTTAAGGCGACGGTGGTATACGAATTGGCCACGGGCAAGTTCATCGAGGAAAAGCGACCTGTCCTGATGTTCGGAAATCCCGGCACAGGCAAAACACACTTGGCGATTGCGCTGGCATATCAGCTCTGTTGTGCGGGTTACAAAGCTTTCTTCCGCACTGCCGGTCAACTGGTGACAGATCTGGCTGAAGCCAGTGCGCAGGGCCGATTGGCAGCGTTGCAAGCTAAGCTGGCGAAATTTGATCTGCTTGTGGTAGATGAACTCTCTTACATAACATTCGGGCGTTCTAGCGCTGAATTATTGTTCCAAGCCATTTCTAATCGGTATGAGCTTGGCAGCACAATTGTTACAACGAACCTGCCATTTTCTCGGTGGACGGAACTATTTGGAGATGCCACACTGACTACTGCCCTGGTAGATCGCCTGACACACCGGTCTATCATTCTTGACATGAACGGAGAATCTTACCGACTGTACGAAACACGCCAACAGAAAAGTGACGAGAAAAAAGATAAGGACTAATGGCACCGATGTTCGCCCTCCACCCCTCGGGGTGGAGGGGTGGCTCACTTTTAGGTTACAATAAGTGGCTCAGAATTACGTTACAACAGTGGCTCACTTTTATATTGCAAAACACAATCGCCCTTCCCGAACCACCTGTACTTGCCGCCAAAACTTACAACCTCATTTCACACGATGCTTAGCAACCCACCGCGGCAACCACAGCCCACTTCACTTATACCCTGTTGTTCTTGCTTACCGCCTCTAGCCACGAAGCGGCAAATACCGCATGGCCGGCGGCTGTGGGGTGACACCCGTCTCCCAACCAATTAATTTCGTTATTTAGTGGCAGCAAATCGAGCAGTCGCTCCCGCAGCGGCACATATATGGCATTGTACTCCCGGGACAAGTCTTGCACCGCGGCATCGTATTCGCTTAAAAGCAGGTTTAAATCACTCTGCAGATATTTATCGATCAGCGTTGGTGAGACCAGCACCAAGTTATGTATTCCGGCGGCTGCAACTTGGTCAAGCAGAACATGGTAATTAGCCACAAACTCGGCCAGCGGCACAAACCGTTGCCCACCCTGCATTTCCGAACGTTTCCGCCATACATCGTTCACGCCTATAAAAACAGATAGCCAATCTGGCTTTAGGTCAATGCAGTCAACCTGCCAGCGCTCCATAAGCTCTATAGTACGATCGCCCCCATTGCCACGATTGAGAATTTCCACATGCAAATCTGGCCGAAACGCGGCGAGCAGCCCACATACCTGCGCCACATACCCTTGCCCGAGATCGTGCATTATGGCGCGATTA
>JBAYXX010000234.1:0-3214 GCA_041673345.1 Kiritimatiellia bacterium | reverse complement strand
CTCAATGCGCCTCTACACATAGCCCATTATTTCCGCTTTGCTTCCTCTATTTTCGGCGCAAACCAGCGTTTAAGCCTTTGTTTCATTGACTAAAAAAAGATTTGCCGTTTCCGCTTTGCTTCCGCTTTTGGCACAAAAAAAACCGCCCTGCGTGTAGCAAGGCGGCTCAAGGCTTTTTTATCTTAGATTCAATAATTTGTGTTTCGCTGTCGGTGCGGTATCTTGTCAATGTCTCCAACATGCACCATATTTAGCAAGGCATGTTTCGTTTTTGCGCTCTGTTCTTTTTTGTCGCTCCATATCTTTAAATCTACTGAGCTGGTCAGTCCTGGCCATCCCTCGGGGGTGTTGATTCCTCTCTGCCAATTCCTGATAGTGCGCTCTGTCACCTCGCATATGATAGCGGCTTCTTTTTGGGTCACTTCCCCGCGCTTTGATTCCCGTGGTTTTAGCCGTTCTGAGTGCTGCGCTGGTGGCGGTATAATCCTAAGATTACCAGTGAGTTTTTCTGTGGGGTTCTGTAAATGTAAAAAACAGTATAGGCCTTTTTTTCCTGAGTTCATTCCGTTTGTGATTACACCTCTGCCGCATATTTTTAAACGCTCTTTTGTGAATAGCGGTGTTGCTTGGTGCGGTGTATACTGCCATACCTCGCCGCCATCCAGAGTCATCACAATGTCACCATAAGCGTTGGTTTCAACCTTCAGCAACTCTCTGTACTCCTTGGTTTCTGAAGACCAAAACCGGGGGTTTAGTTTTTTCATTATTTGCCACCTTTCATAATCTTTTGAAGCTGTGTTCTCTCTGAGTCTGTTAGAGCTGCCAACTGCGCCGCAAGTGCTGCAATATCCGGCCCGGCTGCTGGTAGGGCGTTGCTATTGCCCGTTAAAACGTCCGGTAGCTTCTCACCTAATACAGCTTTCAAGTGGTCGCGTCCTGGCCTGAAATAGTGAGTCAATACCGTTTCTACTGTCTTATGTCCTGTCACCCTTCGACAGATTTCCATCGGTACCCCTGCTGACAGTGCAAGCGTCACCCATGTAGTTCTGAGTGAATGCCAGTCAACCGTTGAAGACCTCCGCGCCCGTCCCTTTTTGCTTCCCCGTGTTGCGCGGCTAATTAGTGCCTTGCTGCCTTCCCCTCCAGCAGGCAACGGCATAAATAAAAAACCGCTAATCTCTTCAGCGTGATGTAAATCGCTTGAAACCTGAGAGCGATAACGCCCGGTTTCCTTTTCAATATCTCGTATGCTTTTCCCCGCTGCATAACGTTTAAGGCAATCCGTCACCCTGTCGCGCCGCTTGCCCTCCAGCGTCCCCGCTACGGCCTTTAAGACTTCCGGCAATACATCGGCAAGGGTTGCGGCCTGCGGGCTGTCTGGGTCGCTGTCTGGGCAAATTACACCGGCTGCTATTTTCTTAAACCTCCACGTTAATCCGTCCGGATTTTCTTTCAGCATTTTAACGGCATCCGGAAAAACATATTTTTGCCCTTCGTCCTTTTCAGATAAGGCAAACTCCAGCACTTCCCGCAACGGCTTAAATATTGGGATCTCAACCCCTGCGCCCGTTTTAGAAGTCCGCTTAATGGATAGTACGCCCTCGCTTAGATTAACGCTGTCCCATGTTAGCCGGCATACATCCCCGCGCCTGAGTCCGCTGCAAGCTGCGCATACTATCAAAGGGTGCATGAAGCTGTCGCCCTTCGCGGCTTCAAATAGCCGTGTAAGCTCCTGAGCCGTGAAGGGGCGTCGGTGTACGGTGTCCGGGTCGCTCCCTCCTATCAGGTCATTAAACGGGTTTTCGGCTCCTGGTGGCATAAAGCGAGTGAAGGCGGCTTTCAATAATTGAAGTGCGCCGTTGGCTGTTTTGAGAGTAACCTGCTTTTTTAATGTCTCAATATAGGCGGCTGCCTGGTCGCTGGTCACTTCATACAAAAATTGACAAGGTACCGATTCGGCAAACCTTAAAAAAATGGTGTCACAATTCTGCATCCATTCTTTTGACGGTTTTCGGCTGCGTCCAATCTTGCGCCATTTCGCGGGTAAGTCTGCCAGCTTCACATAATCCACCTTGCGCCCGGTCTTGCTCTGAATTAACCGCTCGGTCAAGTGGTCAACCCGTCCGCGCTGCGCCGCTTCGGTTCTGATCTCTTCTAACTCCTTTTCAGCCCGCGCCCGGCTTGCTTCAAACAAGGGGCTTCCCGTTTCTTTCAATGTGCCGGGGTAGCTGTTCGGTGGTATCTTTTCAGATAGTGGCACAATTCGCCGCTTTCCGTTGGCATCGGTATAAGCTCCGTACCAGTGCCCTATAATGTCGCCTTTGGTGTTTTTCCTGATTTCAAGTGCCATAATTAACCCACTTTCGTTATTGCTTTAACACATGGTTACACTATGACATAAACTGGAATAAAACACAAACACAAAACACAAATAAACGCACAAATGGATATTTCAAGAAACTGAAAGTCTTTGTTTATGGGGGTGCGGCTGTGGTATCGTGTCAGGCTCATAACCTGAAGGTCATCGGTTCAAATCCGGTCCCCGCTACCATCTTAAAGCCTGTATTTGTTGATTTAACCCAATGAATACAGGCTTTTTTTATTTATGCGTTTAATTAGCTGTTTTCATGTTACAGTGTGGAATACAGGGGTTTACGGGGGTCAATCACACAAATATTCACACAAATCACACAAACACAAATCACACAAATAAAACACAAATGGCAACAATATAAGGCTGAAACGGCTGTCACCTGAATATTTTAGATTTAAAGCCATCACACAAATCACACAAATATCACACAAATATCACACAAATCACACAAATCACACAAATGCAGTCTAACGCCCTGGTCTCGGTGGTTGCCGATCTCTGCGCTAATCGTTGCCCTGGGGCTGCGCTGGTTCGCGCCGAGATGACGGAGCGAGCCTTTATACGCCTTAACCTCGCAAGGGCTGAGAGTGGCCCTGATCAACCAAAAAGGCGGCTGCATCCGTTTTAGATACAACCGCCCGTTTTATTTTATATGACCTGGATCTTTATTTGCTTGGTGCGTTGCTGTATATAGTCTTATCGGTGTACTTTTTATAGGGCGTGTTTGTGACAATCTTTGGCGCGTCATGCCCGCAAGTGACTTCGCTCGGCTGCGCTTTGGTCTCAACCGTCTTAGCGGGTTCGCTTGCCGTTGCGGGTGGCTTGCTTGCCTTGGCCTCG
>JBAYXX010000233.1:0-3245 GCA_041673345.1 Kiritimatiellia bacterium | reverse complement strand
ACCTGTGAGCATATTTCTTATGTGCTCAACGACGACCGCTACAAGATAGATGCTTTCGATTACACCGGACTTCCTGCTGCAGGGCTGGCACAGCTTCTGAATGGAACGCAGTTCTCGGCAGGCACGGTGGAGTTTTCAAACAGCGTCACAATGAAGATAAACCAGAGTGTAACCCGGCGCGAGGCGCTGATGCAGTTCGTCGCCATCTGCGGCGGCGAGATTGAATACAGTGGGCATTACATTAACCTTCGCCAGCATCGTGGCAGCACCGCTGTGAAACAGCTTATGGATGGGAAAAAGGTCACCGATGTGAGTGTTACCTATGACAGCCGCTCCGCTACGGAGAGCTATGAGGTAGCCTTCCACAAGGTGGCAGATTTCTCTGTTGGGGACGAGGTGCAGATTGTATTCACGCCCATGCACATCAACACCCGAACGCGCATCATCGCTATGGAGTATAACCCCTTTTACAAGTACAGCATCCGTGTGGAGGTCGGCAGCTACAAGCCAACCATCAACGATAATCTGTACCGCATCGAAAAAACCACAACGGAAAATAACGACGATATGTCCGCCATTTGGGATGAGTTCGGCAGTATGTCCGACAGCTTTGACAGCTTCGAAGCTGACTACGGCAACTTTCTCAACACCTATAAGGAAGTGCAGAACATAGCGGTTGGCGAGGCTTCGTTTACCGTCACTTATTCGGACGGTTCAATGGTTACCTTTAACTATTCTGTAGACCGAAACGGACGAATGACCAGCATTACAAGGGCGGTGTAATAATGGCATACAGCAAAGCGTTCAACACACCGCTCGTCGTATTCGCGGCCTTCAACGGCGATATGGTTTCTGACATTCCTCTACTGACGTGGAAGAACCGGTCTGCCGCTTCGATGGGGCTGCCGTCAGAAAGCAGCTACTCGTATGTGTACAGCAACGGAACCTCATTTATTGCTCGTGGGTATGCAAACTCCACGGGCAATTTTTCTTGCTACGATCCTGCAACAGGCACATGGATACCAACCTTTACTTCAAAAGCCGATATGCAATACTGCGGCAACGGGGTATACCTTCTTGTAAACAGTGCCTCTGTCTATTCGTCCTTTGACGGAATGACACTGAACTATGCCGGGTATCTACCCGGTCTCGGAAACCCCGTCATGTGCGGAGCCAGTAATGGTAGCTATGGCGTTCTCTCCGCATGGTGGGTTCACAGTCCCATGTATGCAAAAAGTAATGTGGGCTCCGGCGGAGCTTGGACGCTGACGGGAGACTATTACGAGGACGGAATGTGCTGCTTCACGGATATGACCTGCCATCACGGAATGTATATAGGCATTGCCTCGGATACCATCGTGGACTCTGGAAAGGGTGGAATACAAATAAGCTCCAATGGCTACCAATGGCGGAGAACGATGCAGTATCCCTATGGGTATAGCGAATCGTTCAAGATTGGTTTTAGCAGTATTCGCTCGGTTGGCGGACGTCTCTTTCTGATAAACTCCTATTATGCCAGTGCCAGTAATAGCATTTACCAGCTCTGCGTTATGAACGGGAACGGCTGCGGTTACACGGTCGTGCGTCAGGGGCAGTCAAAGGATATTCCTTCCCTCTCCACGATGGTCTATGTAGAAAAGCTGGGACAGTATTTGCAGTTTGGGGATAACGTCATCTACGCCTCACCGGACGGGTATCAGTGGAAAGCCGTGCCACAAACGAACTTCAGTGGGACAAAGGTCAATGCGATCTATATTCCCGGTGACGGCTTCTATGTGACGACAAGCGGATCGTGGGGTTCAAACTCGGTTTTATATTGCGCTTACCCGTAATGGGTGAGCGCTTATTTTATGAAATGAAAGAGAGGGTTTTATCATGAAAGAAATCTGGAACTGGATTCAGCTTGCGTTTGCTGCCATCGGCGGCTGGCTTGGCTGGTTCCTCGGAGGAGCTGACGGCTTCCTCTATGCGCTCATCGCCTTTGTGGTCATCGACTACATCACCGGCGTCATGTGCGCGATTGTTGACCACAAGCTCTCCAGCGAGGTCGGCTTCAAGGGCATTTTTAAGAAGGTGCTCATTTTTACAATGGTCGGCATCGGCAACATCATCGACGTACAGGTGCTCGGACAGGCTGGGGTCCTGCGCACGGCAGTCATCTTTTTCTACCTATCCAACGAGGGCGTATCGCTCATGGAGAATGCCGGGCATTTGGGTCTGCCAATCCCGGCAAAACTGAAGGAGGTTTTGGAACAGCTCCATGACCGCAGCAACAAGGAGGATACGAAATGAACCTGCACCAACTCATTCTCACGAACAACGACTGCTACAAAGCAGGAAAGGCCATTGTGCCAAAGGGCATCATGGTACACAGTACCGGCGCGAACAATCCGAATTTGAAACGCTACGTCGGACCCGACGATGGGCTGCTCGGCATCAATCAGTACGGCAATCACTGGAATACCGCCACTCCCGGCGGGCGTCAGGTCTGTGTCCACGCTTTCATTGGCAAGCTGAAGGACGGCACCATTGCCACCTACCAGACGCTGCCGTGGAATATGCGCGGCTGGCATGGCGGCGGCAGCTCCAACAATACGCATATTGGCTTTGAGATTTGCGAGGACGGTCTGACCGATGCCTCGTATTTTTCTGCCGTTTACAAGGAAGCGGTCGAGCTGTGTGTGTATCTCTGCAAGCAGTATGGGCTGACGGAGAAAAATATCATCTGTCACTGCGAGGGCTACAAGCAGGGCATTGCGTCCAATCACGGCGATGTCATGCACTGGTTCCCGAAGCATGGAAAGTCGATGGATACCTTCCGCACCGATGTGAAGGCTGGGCTGGCTGCTGCCGAAGTGCCTGTGGAGCCGGAAGCCCCCACTACATCGAAGAAGTATTACCGCGTCCAGCTCGGCGCATTCTCAGTCAAGGCAAACGCTGACGCCATGCTCACGAAGGTCAAAGCCGCAGGCTTCACTGATGCGTTTGTGAAATACAGCGAGTAAAGGATACACCGCTTTAGCTTACAAGTCCATATACCACAGGTCAAGTTGTTGACCTACAGTTATTGCCCAGCGGAGATTTTTCTCTGCTGGGCAGTATTTTTATGTCGAAACACCTCCCCAAAATTGCTCCATTTTCTCCGTATGGCGAGGAGGTGGCTTTGATGACCAACGAACAGAAATCAACCATACTTCACCTGCGATCTGCGGGTTGTAAGTATGTATCAATCGCCGAAACGGTCG
>JBAYXX010000232.1:0-3269 GCA_041673345.1 Kiritimatiellia bacterium | reverse complement strand
GCCTGCTACTTGGGTTTTACCGGCACGCCGCTGTTGAAAAGGGAAAAGAACAACTTCACCAAGTTCGGTGAGTTGGTGAACCCCCATTATTCCATCACCCAGGCCGTGGCCGATGGCGCGGTGGTTCCGCTGCTCTACGAGGGGCGGCACGTGGAAATGACACAAAATCAGACGGCGGTTGATCTGTGGTTTGAGCGGCACACCCAGGGCCTGACCAAGAAACAGCAGGCAGACTTAAAACGGAAATATGCGCGTGCGGAAATGCTGAACAAAGCCGATCAGGTCATCTACATGCGAGCTTTTGACATCAGCGAGCACTTCCGCGCCAACTGGCAGGCGACAGGATTCAAGGCCCAGCTGGTGGCCCCGAATAAATCATCGGCGCTTAAGTACCATGCGTATCTGAATGAAATCGGCATCGTCTGTTCCGAGGTTGTGATCTCGCCGCCGGATATGCGGGAAGGCTATGAGGAGGCCGATGACGAAACAACAGATGAGGTCGTGAAATTTTGGCAAAAAATGATGAAGCGCTATGGCAGTGAAGATGAATACACCAAACAGCTCATCAACCAGTTCAAGCACGGCAGCGAACCAGAAATCCTGATTGTGGTTGATAAGCTGCTCACGGGGTTTGACGCTCCGCGAAACGCAGTCCTCTATCTGTGCCGGGTGTTGCGAGAACACACGCTGCTGCAAGCAATTGCCCGAGTCAACCGCCTTCATGAGGGTAAGGAGTTCGGCTTTATCGTCGACTACGCCAGCGTCCTCGGCGAGCTGGACAAAGCGCTGACCATGTATAGCGCCTTTGCAGGCTTCGATGAAGCCGATCTGGTCGGTACGCTGACTTCCATTAACCGCGAAATCGAAAAACTGCCCAGTCGCTATTCCCATCTTTGGGACCTATTTAACCCGGTTAAGCACTCCCAGGATGAAGAAGCCTATGAAAGGCTGCTTGCTGATACGGACATCAGAGAAGAGTTTTACGCCCGCCTCGCCGAATTCGGCAAAACCCTCGGCATCGCACTCTCTTCCGAAAAATTCCTGACCGATACCAATGAAAAGACCCTGTCCAGGTACAAGACCGACCTTCAGAAATTCCAGTCACTCAAAGCATCGGTAAAATTCCGCTATGCAGAAGCCATTGACTACCATGATTATGAGCCAAAAATAAGGAAGCTCCTGGATACGCACATTCAGGCCAATGACGTCGTCCAACTGAATAAGCCGGTCAATATCTTTGACGACAATATGTTCGATCAAATCAAAGAAGAACAAGGCGTGTACCAAACCAAGAAAACAACGGCCTCTAAGGCTGATGCGATTGCCCACGCCACCAAGAAGGTCATTACCGAAAATATGGCCGAAGACCCGGCTTTTTACGAGATATTTTCCAAACTCATCCAGCGGGCGATTGATGATTTCAGGGCGAAGAGGATATCTGACTTGGACTATCTTCACCAGGTGGTGGATTTGCGCGACAAGCTGGTCGGCAAGGTACATGATGATATACCGGCTAGACTCTCCGGCAATGAGGATGCCATGGCCTATTTCGGTGTCCTAAAGCCATTTTTGGCTGCCGCAATGGACGCGACTGATTGGGATTCACAGAATACACGGAACACTCCGGACGAAGCTCAGAGCAGTTCTGCACTCAGCGTTCAGCGCTCAGCATTCGCCGAAGAGGCAACTGCCGATGCGTCGTTAGCTATTCATGGCATATTGAAAAAACACCATAAGGTCCACTTCTGGGATGATGAAGACGCCCAAAAACATGTGGTTAATGAAATTGACGACTATCTCTATGATGAACTCAAGACGGCAAAAGGGATCGCACTGTCGCTTGATCAAATGGACGACATCATCGAGAAAGTCATGCAAGTGGCAAAATTTAGAATGATGAATGATGCGATATGAGTGCTGAATTAAGCAATACCACTATTCGTGTTCATTCGTGTCCATCGGTCGTTACCTACGGTACAATACAAATCGAGTACCAGCTGTTGCGAGTGAAGCGAAAAACCTTGGAAATTGCGGTGCGTCCAGACAGTACGATTGTCGTCAAAGCGCCCGAGCAGGCCGATATCGCATTGATAGAAACCAAAATTATCAAGCGCGCGCGGTGGATTCTTAGACAGCTGAATTATTTCATGCAGTATACCCCAAAGACGCCTGATCGTTGTTACATCAACGGCGAGAGCCATTTGTACCTTGGGAAGCAATACCGCCTGAAGTTAGCCGCCGGGACGGAAAACTCGGTAAAATTGTCCCGTGGCTTTCTTCATCTCACTTTGCAGCGCACAGCGACGCCAAGTGCAGCCAGGACGCTGTTGAACCAATGGTACTTGGAAAAGGCACGCCTGCAATTTGCCGAAAGCATGGATCGCTGCTGGCAGAAATTTTCTGGTCGCGGTATTGCTCAGCCAAAACTAGCCATCAAGCGAATGCAGAAAAGATGGGGCAGTCTTTCAAACAAGTGCACCATAACTCTCAATACGGACTTGATTAAAGCGCCTAAAGAATGCATTGACTATGTTGTTACCCATGAGCTGTGCCACCTGATATACCAAGATCATGGTCCAGAGTTTTATAGGCTCCTCGAATCAGTCATCCCGGGTTGGAAAAAGATTAAAGACAAACTCGAAATCACTATACTGTGACCAAAACAGTATTCTGAGGGCGGACACCTAGGTCCGCCCCGACAAATTCGCCTTCGCGCCTTCGCGTGAGGCTAAATAGCCTTTGCGCCTTTTTACCGGCGGTGTGAATTGCCGCGCAGCGGCAAGACATGCCGCCAAAATCTGCGTTAATCTGCGGAATCTGTGGATAAAAATGTCTTCTTCGCGTCTTCGCGCCTTCGCGTGAGACATAAAATGCCCACGGCAAGCCGTGGGCCACAGAACGTTCGCGCCTTTTTACCGGCGGCGTGAATTGCCGCGCAGCGGCAAGACAGGCCGCCAAAATCTGCGCTAATCTGTGGAATCTGTGGATAAAAATGCCTTCTTCGCGCCTTCGCGCCTTCGCGTGGGGCAGAAAATGCCCACGGCAAGCCGTGGGCCACAGAACGTTCGCGCCTTTTTACCGGCGGCGTGAATTGCCGCGCAGCGGCAAGACAGGCCGCCAAAATCTGCGCTAATCTGCGGAATCTGTGGATAAAAAAGCCTTCTTCGCGCCTTCGCGTCTTCGCGCCTTCGCGTCTTCGCGCCTTCGCGTGAGACATAAAATGCCCACGGCAAGCCGTGGGCCACAGAACGTTCGCGCCTTCTTATCGG
>JBAYXX010000231.1:0-3284 GCA_041673345.1 Kiritimatiellia bacterium | reverse complement strand
TTCATTCATGGCGCGTATTATATCACGCGCGCGCGTAAAACGCAACTACATTTTGAACAATATTGTGAAAAAAAAGGCCGAAAACGTTAAGGTTTTCGCGCCTATGTCCAGTGGTCTGGAGCCCGCTGCTACAGTAACAAACGCTGCGCGTTTGGGAAAAAGAAGTTTGTTGTTTTTAAAGTAGCACAGGCATCCCGCCTGTGTTTGGTACGTAATCCACAGCCGAGACGGCTGTGCTACTTTTTAACTCTTCTAAAAAACGAGTATCAAAGCGGGTTATTGAGAAGTTACTGTAAAAGTGATAATGGAGTAGTGCAAGCATCTTGCTTGCAGATGAAACAGACAGGAGTTAAAGATGTTTTCAAAAAGTTTTCTGCTTGGCTTGGTGTTCGGGCTGATTGCTCTTTATATCATCGTAGCTCTATATGAATCAAAGGGCACCCGTGAGCTGATCCGCCAGCTTTGCAGTCAGTGGTGTAAACGCAACCTTTTTGAGAAGCTCTCCGTTTTTGCCGTTATCGCAATGCTAACAATTTATGCTGGAACAAAGCCGGCTGGCACAGGCTACGAACCATCCTCCTATGTTGTCTCGCTACCGGATGTAGGGCTTGTGCAAGAGGGCTCTGCATTGCTCTCAGGAGGTATCAGCATCGAGGATGCGCCGATGAGCTCTGAAAACCCTGAGTTGACGTATGCTCAAATGATCAATGGTTACGCGCTTACCCAGGTTTCAACTGGAACTGTCTCATGGCTCCGGTACCCTGATAACTATACTGTCATCTCCAACTGGCTCGCCTACGGGGTTCATGATGATGTGCAGCACTTAAAGGTTGACCCGCAGTTCCCGATCTATTACTCAACCAATACCGCCGCGGATCTATGGGTCTCCAGCAGTGGAACGCTCTCGTTTGATGCTGTTAAGGGCTCGCCCTTTATCAGCACCAATGGACTGCCTGACGGCTCTTTAATTCCATACGCGGCGGTGCTGCATGGTCCTTTGAGTATTATCCCTCCTGAAAGCCGCGTGTGGTATGCAGCGTCAGCAACCAACTACTACATGACCTGGGAGAACCTTTATGCTGGCCGACAAACTAGCAACCCCGTTACCTTCCAGATGGAGGTACTTGCCAACCAGGATATCATCTATCGCTACCTGCTGGGTTCGAACACTGTCAACGCTCAGACTCTTACCAATTTTTTGGTGGGTCTTCAAGCCAACACCCCCGAGGGAGGCGAGTCACTGCGCTTTAGCTCCACAAATTCCACCCCTGAGATATTCGAGCTTTACTGGACATATTTTAGCTATCTCGATCCCGCAATTTCGGATCATGATGGTGACGGCCTCTCAAGTGCGCTCGAAGTTCTGGTATATAACACCAACCCACACATGGTGGATACAGATCTGGATGGTCTCAGCGACGCGGATGAGATACGCCTGGGCACAGATCCGAACAACCGGGACACGGATGGCGATGGCATTCCCGATGGTTCGGATCCTTTTCCGCTTACCTACTCCAAGCTTGATCTTGATCACGATGGTCTTGATGACGCATGGGAGATCTATTGGTTCGGATCAACCAATGTTACTGATAGCGGCGCCAATGATTCAAATGGCAATGGGCGTTCTGACCTCGCGGATCTGCTCTCTGGCAACAACGCGGCTTTCTCAGCCTACGCAGTTACCACCACCCACGGCGCGAACCTCTTCTCCTGTACCGCGCTGCCAGGTGCAACAAACTACAGCTTTTACGCGGTTGGAGATGGCGGAACGCTAACCAACGTGATTGCGGCTGCCACCAACGTCTGCTCCATACTGGTCACAGGTTGTGGCTTCACCAACGGGGTGTATGCGCTCTATGCCGCCGTTGATGTTGACTCCACCAACAAAGTCTTTCATATCACAGGGCCGGTCATTTTCGAGCAGCCGGTGCAGCCGAACCGCACGGTTTACAGCATCACCCCAGCCTGCGCCCTGCAATCCCCGTCAGAGGGCATGACCGTGATCGAGCGCACCTTTGCCGTTAACCGCACCCGCGCCTACAACCAGTACTATATCGCCTCGGATGTCAATGCCGACCCCGACGATGTTGTCGGCGATTGGGCACTCGAAGGGCTGACGCTGGAGTGGTCTGACAGCACTGGCGGCGCAGGTGTGACCAACGCCTCGCCGATCAACGATACACTGTGGCTGGGCACTGGTGCCGATGCGGTCACAGTCACAGTTGCCCTGCGAACAACTGGGAGCAATCAGCTGGCGCGCTGCACCCGGCCGCTCTATCTGATTGAGTGGACACCCACCGTGACCATCGACACCAACGCCACGCTGATCGCCACTGAGGAGGGCAACGTTATGGTGCTTGTCTCAAATCAGCAGGACGACTCCACGGAGTTATCGTTTAGTGTCAACACCAAGGGTTATCCATCAAGAGCCGCGCTGACCGCTGGTCAGCAGGCCGCTCTGAATGACCCCTTTGGTGATGGTGGAGACTCTTTCAACTTGCAGACCGATGCGTCTGGATTGATTATTGGCGGCTCTTTTATTTCCGGTACTTCCGGTGCGCTGTCGCTCACGCCACCCGGCGGGGAGCCGGTTGCAGGAGCGGCAGGTGGCGAGGGCGGAGCTGGACAGGGCAACCCAGGCACAGCGGGCCAAGGCCCGCTGACTCTCTACCGCATATCTCCGATGATAACTTACTATAGCAGCGGAAGCTCCAGTAATAATTTCTGCGAGTGTGGCAATGCTTACCCATTCGATAATGCCTGCCTCCGAAAACAGTGGCTCTACTCCTATTACCCCACAAATGCCTACTCGGAGGGTGGAAACGAGGGCGTCGAGGTGACGCTCGGGCTCTCCGCTGAGGAGGCGGAGAAATTTGACATATTCATCAATAACGAGAAGGGAGCTCTCTACAATTGGAAGGATGGTGATACCGCCGCCCATGCCACAGTCACCCTTTCCGCTGATGCGCTTTGGCACTCTACTCTTGTACGGATTGATATGACTGATCGCGGCACGGAATACTGGGGTGATGGCCCTGCCACCTCAGTGACAGCCGAGGAGGATCGCTGCGGCTGCGACGACGGATGCGCGGATGGCGACTGCAGCGGTAACGACGGTCCGGATCTGGGCTCTCTGAAATTCCGGCTATCGCTGGGACAGAGCGGTTTTGAACAGAGCGGCGGCTTTATCTGGTTTAAGTGCGAGACCCTGCCGGTTGCAATAACGCCGGAGCTCTTCAATGCAACTGCCCTGCCCGCAGTGAACATAATCAGCAATGCAACTG
>JBAYXX010000230.1:0-3287 GCA_041673345.1 Kiritimatiellia bacterium | reverse complement strand
CCGAAACGAACCCGCTCCTTCTCTTCTACCCGCCTTGCCCTAATTCGCCTGGCTCCCAACTACTGGGATGCCAGGCTGATTACACTCTAAAATCCTATTTCCATACCCCGTGAACGGGTACCTTTTTTTTATACTAAAACACCATATTATTTTAATATTACCAAGAATACTGAGCGGCGACGTTCGATTTTAGCCAAAACTTTTTTCAAACAATCTAAAGCAGCTAGTCGCCGAAACCAAAAGAGTTTGTGTGATGTGCGGGAGGTCGTCGCTCTCACTCAAAAGTTTGTGATTAAGAGCCCGCTGCTTTAGTAACAAACGCTGCGCGTTTGGGGAAACGAACGGCTGCTGCGTAAGATTTGTTGTCCAGCCTTTCCGTGTCCGGCATAACCGTGAAGTGCGAAAACGGAAGGCTATTTCAAAGCGGGTTATTGAGAAGTGACTGTAAAAGTGATAATGGAGTAGTGCAAGCATCTTGCTTGCAGAAAACATTTTCATTCAAGCTGGAAGCTTAAGGTACTACATGTTTGTCTTGCACTTTGGTAAAGGGCTAAGCTCCCTGCACTCTATTCTTCGCGTAGCTGGAAGGGACCTATAAAAGCGACTGTCAAGTGGTTCCCAACTGTTTTTCGGTCCTCCACTCGGAATCTTAGCCGCAGCTCTGCTCCTGGCTGAACAACCTTCGAGATATCGATTGACACCCATGCGCGTCCTGTTCTGTCCTGCGCAATATCTTCACTCCAGACTAGGGTTTGATTTACCCAGAGCTGCAGGAACCGATACCCTTTGTATTGATTATCCCGCCGCGAATCTTGCACAAACACATCCAAAACAAGACGCCTCTTGAAAGCAGGCATGGGGATTAAAGCCGCAACCTCGGCATAGTCTCCAACAGCCGAAGGCGTATTGTTAGGGAAAACCAACGCGGTCGTCCGAGTAGCAGAGTTCGTATAAAGACCGATCCCCCATCTTCCTCTCCAAGCACTAGGATGCTTGAGCCACTCGTCCGCAGCAAATGACTTGAGAACTTCACCTGTGGGTCTCCTATCATATTCCTCAAAGATCGCTTGCCAATCCTGCTTGCTTGCTGTTGCCAGATAGGGCAGAAGTTCAGGCACGGGACGTCGCATCTGCTGGCTGAACAACTTCCGCATCTCGGTTGTCCGCTGTTTGAGGAATTTTTGCCAATAGTCCAGCCCCGAAAGTCGGGCTCGCCATTTTTCCACGTAGGGTTTCAGGGCTTTAAGCCCGTCAAGCTGAACCCTGATCTCATCCACCTTGGGCAGCGTAGCTGCTTGCGCTGCGCTCAGAGTTTTTTGCGCCTCCTGTGTTTCGCCTGCCTCCAGCAGGTCCAGCATGCGCGACTCGAAAGCCATCTGGGTGTATTCAGGATAATCGGCAGTGGCCATCGCCCGCGCAATACGAATGCTGGCCGCCATTGGTTCCAGGTAATATCGTTCCAGCCGGGCTTGATCCAAAACAGACTCTTGCCTTGCAAAGTGAGCCAGCCTCTGGCAGGGTCCCTCCATCTCAGAAATATGTTTCAGCACCTTTTCGCGGCTCTCAAGACGCTTGAGTCGCCACGGCCACAATGGAGACTCGTAAAAATTACGGCCACCCGGAAGTTGAAAATAATTTTTTAACTCCTTCATCTGGTCGTCGAAGAAGCGTGCATCAGCCACACCCGATGGTCCATACATGTGCCTGTAGATAGCCGTACGAGTGTCTTCCCAGTTGTGACTCTGGGGATCCCAAGCCCAATAACCCAGAGCAGTCAACTCGTATTCGATGGGATACCCCCAAGACAAGCCCCACAGCATCACTGTGTCGGTCTGCGTCGCCGCCTCGCGGATCGCATCGTAAGCAGGGCGGCCCCAGCCGCTTGATAGAGGCTGCAGTTCGAGATATCCGGGGAGGCTGCCCTCCCGTAAGGGCGCGAAAATCTGGCCTGAGTGTGTAAAGCCTGAGCCAACACTCACCAAATTATGCCACCAGCAAGGCGGTCTTTGCAACCCAATGTCGCGGGCCATGGCCACATCCGCCGCGCACGGCACACGCGTGAAAAACCAAGTTGCATCCGCCATGCCCGGCACTGCTGCCATCTCGCGGTTAAGCGGACGGTCGATTGTCTTGTACTCCTTGTTCGGTGGCGTAATGGCAATGGCGCGTCCGCTGATCCCGTGCTCCACCCCCAGCGCCAACACTCGCCGTATGACCTCGCAAGGGGAGGAACCCGTCCCCGAATCATCGAACGAGATCCACAGTCCATCCACCCCCAGCGCAAGCAGCTCGCGGTAGGTACCGAGAACCTGTTCATAGCGTTCAGGAGTTACAGCGCAGGCAACTGTACCGTATACAAAAAAGCCGTGCCGGTGGGCATTGGCAATGAATTGGCCCATAGGCTCCTTGTCAATTGGTATGCCAGCAGGGCATCCCATCAACGCCGAGCGAGCCTTAGCGACCAGCGAATCTTTCATGTGCTGCGGATTGTCGCGCACATCGGTGAAATTGAGCCGCGCCCGGACGTATGCATCCATGGCCCCCGGCTCCAGATGATGCGCCAGCACGAAATGGGGCCACCCCCGCCAAGGGATGCTCGGCCAGTCACGCACCGACACAGCAGGAAAAACAATCTCAGTGCCGCGCCGCCCTAGCAGGTCGAAAAAGACTTCCTGACCGTAGAGTACGCCGCGCGCACCCCCGCCCGCGATGATCACCGTATCGCCGCCGCTGGCTGGCATCATCTCCAGCAAGTAGCCGTCCGGGCCAAGTGCCTCAGCCGAAAAAGATACGCTCTTAGATGCCAGAGCCGCAGTCAAACGAGCGTGCGTAGAGGGCAGGCCCAGCAGGATCTGTTGTTTCTGCCCAAGGGACGCATCCGCTTCGCCGGCAATTTCCAATTGGATCTTGAAACGCCGGAGGACCAGCTTCTGCAGCCGTTCCGCCGCGGCTCGCTCTGTATCCCCGGCTTGCGCGCCGAGTACGATCACGGCTTTGTCCGCCGCAGTTGCAAGGCGACATTCGCGCCCCTGATCTCGTAGCTCCTTTGGCTGTGGCACGATCTTCACCTCAGCCATTGTTGTCATGCACACCAAAACCATCATCATTACTCTATATTGCATCGTATATTCCTCCATAAAGCTCAAAAAGCCCGTAACCGTTCACGGGGTACAAGGGTAACCTCGCTTCGCTCGGTGACTTTTTTGAAGGATGATTCGCGAAGTTACAGCCCTGTATATTTCAAGGGTAACCTCGCTTCGCTCGGTGACTTTTTTGAAGGATGATTC
>JBAYXX010000229.1:0-3302 GCA_041673345.1 Kiritimatiellia bacterium | reverse complement strand
TCCGCTGCTGGTCTAACCCCCTGATTGCGCGCCTTTTCCAGATAACGCTCCCAGAACCGCGCGATGGCGGCCTCCCCCCTTGCTCCGGCTGTTTCCATGTGATAGCGTCCTACCTAATCCCCTTATTTATATACCAATAACCAGAGCACAGCGGAATAGCACGGACCGGGCGCGGTCATACTAGACAGATTCTGCCTAGTACCATATTGGCCCATTCTGTCTAATCCACTGTTAGACGGTTCGCCCATGTCCGGCTTCCTCACATTCAAATGCCGTCCCGCCAGCGCCGACTTTTGCGCTTCGCTTCGGGCATGGGGTTCTTGCTTCGTGGGCCTGCCCCCGGTCGTCTCGCGCCGCCTCTCTCCGCCCGGCCTCCAGGCCACGTCGCGGGTGCGGGCACTGCCGGTTTCTTCCCGCGCCGCTGCACTTCCTGCCGCCGGTCGCGGGTTCGGTCGCTTGCGCTCTTGCGCGGGCTTTTGTCTAACCTCTCGCTTCAGCGGGACGCGCCGCAAGCGGCGCGCCCCTGAGCTGGCACGTTAGACTGCGGAGCAAAATGAAATGCTAAAGCTAAGCCATCCTATCCTGACCAAAGACTACCCAGAAAATCTCAACAGTGGATTCATGATTTGCGGCATAAATTTCGGCTGGTCGCATGAGGATGAAATACGCGAAGCAAGGGACACACCAGAAATGACCGAGCCACTTTCTTTTTTTTCAGATAAGACTGTCAACAACACAAAATTCCGTAACAGAGTACTGAAGTGGCTATCAAGTTGGGGTTTCTCGTTTGCTGATACACCATGCCAGATAACGGCTTTTGATCGGTCATTTTTTCAAACGAACTGGTTGGACTCACAAACCAGAAGCATTAATAGTGACGAGCCGATTAATATCGACCTATTAGTTGAACATTCTTCTGGAATTCTAAATGTTCTGAAAGAAAGAAAACCATCAGTGATATTCTTTTTTAGTCATATGCTGATAGAGTCATTAAACGATATTCGCATTCGCCAAAAGGTCGAATCGATTCTCGGGGAAAGATCTGGTAATGCAAAAGCGCATTTGCCAAATACGGAGAATTCTGCCGGCAAAAAATTCAAACTAATGCACCAAAAATATGGCGATACACAAATAGTAAGCTTGCCGCATCCTTCTGCTCGCGGCATTTCAGACGAATATATTGCGGCTCTAAAACCGCCAATTCACATCATCCATAAACTGATAGAAAGGAGCTTACAACATGGCCACAAAAATTGAATTACCTAAGGGATGGACTTGGGATGGAAAAATTCTCAAGAGTCCCGCGAACACCAAATGGGAATTCGATGGTAAAAAATTCAAGCCTTATTCGGGAGCCAGCTCATCGAACACATGGGAGTATGACGGAAGATTTATCCAACCTTATAGCGGCGCGAATTCTTCAAATAAATGGGAAGTAACTGCAACACAAGTCAAACCCTATTCAGGCGCCAACTCGAGCAATACCTATGATCGAAACAACCAGCCCATTGCAGTTATTATTGCAAAAGTTATAGGCCTGTTCTAACGAGAAAGGCGACAGTCGGACTGCCCATATGTTCATCATGGTCTAACACCGCGCTCCAGCGGGACGCTTCGCCTGCTGCGCAGGCTCGCGCCCCTGAGCTTAGACGTTATGCGTCGGGAGGAAACGTGGCGAGGCTTCTACCATTCTTGTTTGTGAGTGCGTTACTGGTGGGGTGTGCCACCGCATACCAACGTGAAGGATTTTCTGGTGGCTATACCGAAACACAGCTTGGCGAAAACATATTTCAGGTGTCGTTCCGAGGTAACGGATACACGCGCGGCGAGCGAGCGTCGGATTTTGCGCTGCTTCGCTCAGCTGAAGTCGCTACAGAGAATGGCTTTCGTTATTTTATCGTCGTAGAGTCTGGAAAAGATTCCTCTCTTTCTACATACACCACGCCAACGCAGTCCTACACAACGGGCAGTGCTTACGGCTATGGAAACACGGCTTACGGCTCAGCGACAACCACCACATACGGCGGCCAGACCTACATCATTCGAAAGCCGAGCGCTACAAACACCATTGTTTGTTTCAAGGAGAAGCCCGATGTTGCAGGTCTCGTCTTTGATGCGGAGTTCGTTAAGAAATCCTTGAAGCAAAAATATGGCATCACAAACTGATGCATAACAACGCGTTCAACACCGACTCGCAAAAGCGGCGCTTCGCGCCCCTTTTGCTCGCGGGTTAACGCAACGTTAGCTTGATCATGAGGGAACCGCCGCTGTGAGCCAATCCGGATTCATCCTTCGTATCGCGCCAGGAGGCGAAGACAAGGTGCCTGAGGCGCTTCGCTCGGGTGAGTTGATCATCGGATGGGCCGAGGCTGACGGGCTCCTCGACTCAAACCTCTGTTGGGAGAGCTTCCGCGATATCGTCCGCCGCGCCTACTACGCGGACCAGCCCGATCTACGAAGAGCCGGTGGTGCCGCGGGTCATCTCTGGCGGTTCATCCGGGAGATGAAGCCCGGCGACCTCGTCGTCGTCCCATACGGGGCCGACTTTTTCGTCGCGGAAGTGTCTGGGCCCGCGACTTACAATCGGGCCAAGGTCAACGACGACTCCGCCTACAGGCGGGCGGTTCGGTGGCTCAACGGCGGGAAGCCCATCTCCCGTCAGCTTGCGAGATCGGCCCTGGTCTCGCGCATGAAGACGCAGGGCACATGCGCCGACGCGACCGACCTCCTCGATGAAATTAAGGAATGCCTCGCCCTCGCCGAGGGGGGCCAGACGCCCACGTTCCAAACCGATCTCCAAGCACGCTTGATCCGCGAGGTGCTGACGGAAATGCGCAGCGGCCGCATCGAGAGCTTCGGCTTCGAGCGGCTTATCCAAACCGTTCTGCGCGGCCTCGGGGCGGAGGAAGTCCGTATCGTGCCGAGGAGTCAAGACAAGGGGGCTGACCTCATAGCTACGTTCCGCGTGGCCGGAGTCTTTCAACAGGTCGTGGCCGTTCAGGCGAAGCACTGGCAGCCGGAACCCCCAGTGTCCCGTGAGGTAGTTGAGCAGCTCATTCGGGGCATTGAGGCGGAGTCGGCAAACCTCGGCATGGTGGTCACGTCGGGCTCGATCTCCGACGAGGCAGTTCAGGCGGCGGAACAGTACTTCGAGGAAAAGGGGATTCGAATTGAACTACTCGATGGGGAGCAGTTCGCCAAGCTCATGATCGAGCACGGCATACGGACAAGCTAACAACAGCATGCAGCGGACGGCGCTTCGCGCCGCCGCTGATGCTGACCGTTAGGCGAGACTATGGAAC
>JBAYXX010000228.1:0-3344 GCA_041673345.1 Kiritimatiellia bacterium | reverse complement strand
TGCAAGCCAGACGCCGATAGCCGCTCCGCAGCCGATCCCATTCGGCGGAGCGGACGAGAGTTGGCATCAGCACAGCATAGATGTGAAAGCGCCTGCTGGTACCGCCTATGCATGGGTGGAACTGGGGTTTGATAATCCATGCCTGGCCTTCGGCGAATATGTTGATTTTGCCGACTTAACTTTTGAAGGCCCATCTCCTGAGACGCCTGATGAAAAACGTCCAAACCTGCATAAGGTGACTGTGCGGGCCGCTAACATGGCGGGGCGGATCATGTCAACCAACTGGTTCATGTTTTGCAAGGCACCGCGCACGAGTGGTATTGTGACCATCCGCGAAGACGGTATGCTGCTGATCGACAAGAAGCCGTTTTTCCCGATCGGCATCTACGCCGTCCATAAGTGCCGCTTCAATGATTTCAATTACGACAAGGCTTTTAGCGGTATGCGTGCCGCCGGCTTCAATACTGCCCACACCTATGTCACACATCATTCCCGCGGCAGGGCGGCGTTCGGTGAGTTTCTCGAGGCCGCCGCGCGGCATGACATCCGCCTCTTTGTGCCGGCTGACGATATATGCAACCGTGGTGATGAGAATCTGGAGGCGGTCGCCAGAGGTGTTGCGCAGTTTGATGACGCGTCTGCGGTCATAGCCTGGTATGTTGGTGATGACACTTCGGCGCATGTTGCCGCGCCTGCTTTGCGGCGGGTGCATGACACAATCAAAGAGGTTGATCCGTCGCGCATAACTGTGCAGGCGGATGTGGGCAGGTTGCGGCCTGCAAAGTATGAGGCTTATGTGAACTCGACGGATGGCATTCTACTGGAGGAGTATCCGGTCAGGCCGTTGCCGCCACCCTTTGGAGGGGGTGTCTCGCGCATCAATGCGGACTGGCACGGCAAAGGGAGGCAAGGCAAAACACTTTGGTCGATAATTCAGTTTTTTCGATCAAAAACTAACGACGGCGACTGGCCGCGCTATCCCACCCGCGATGAGTTATGGGCCATGAGCTACCTCTCCATAATACATGGAGCCAATGGCATCACATTTTTTCTATATTCATCCACTAGTTTACAGGGATTAGCTAACAACCTGCCGGAGAGCTGGGATACAATTTCCGCGCTTGCCACAGAGCTCAACTCTCTGCACGATGTGCTGGTCACGCCCAAAGGCAAGCAGCCTGAGCCACCGCAAATTATCGAGGGGCCACAACACGATGCCTATAGCTTCCCGCCACTCCATCAACTGATGAAAGAGCATAATGAAAAAAAATGGCTCCTTGTGGCCAGTTCTGTTGAGGAACCACTGCGCGCGAAAATCCATCTCCCAAACGCCAGTCGTGTAAAGCTGGAATTCGAGCAGCGCGAAATCGCCCTTATTGAAGAGAACTATGTGGTTGACACGTTTGTCCCTTTCGGAGTGCACATCTACTCTTGGGAGTGAGATGTCGTATAAAGCACTTGCAAAAGCCACTATGGAAAGCTTCAAAGCTTGTTTGCATTATTGCGCACAAACAGCACGTCGCTGTCCATACGGGATTTGGCAAGTGATTGTGGTAAGGCAGAGAAAAAAAGAGGTGGAGAGATGACAAATAACTATTGTCTAAAGGTGGGCATGAGCCTGTTGGTGACAGTAACAGCCCTGTCAGTGCTCGCGGAGACCTATTATGTGTCGCAGCAGAGCACGGCAGCCACTGACTTCAAGAGCTGGGAGACGGCAGCCACCAATATCCATGACGCCATAGACATCGCGGATGACGGCGATCTGATCCTGGTGGCGGACGGCGTCTATACAAACACGAACTTACGTTATATCAGTGGTTCCGGCGCTGGTGTCAGCAATGTCATCTGCATTGAAAAGGCGATCACTTTGAAAAGCGTTAACGGGCCCCATGCGACCATTATCAGTGCGGCAGGTTCTCCTAGGCCATGTCGCGTCATGAGGATTACGGCAGGTGCCACCATCGATGGGTTCACCATCGAGGGGGGCAATATAAAGGACGCATCCGTTTCAAGCACGCTTGGCGGAGGCATTTATCTCACCACAAGCGCCAACAACGCAACGATCCGAAACTGCGTCATCTCCAACAATGTGGGGAGATATTATGGTGGCGGCATCTACGCTACCAACATTAGGGCTGTGGTGCGCAACTGCATAATATCAGGCAATTACACCAAAACATCCGGCACGACCGGCAATGACGGCTTTGTCTCGGAGAATGTCATCATGAGCAACTGCTGCATTGGAGTGACCAATGATATCCCCTGTTGGAATGTATACGGCAACATCACGAACACGCCGATATTTGAGGCGGCGTCGCCGGTCGATTGCCATCTGACCAAAAAATCCCCCTGCATAGATACCGGGGTGAATTTGGAATGGATGACCGAGGAAAGTGTTGATCTTGATCAGCAGCGCCGGGTGCGTGGGGCGCGGGTCGACATTGGCTGCTACGAATTCGAGCCAAGTGGCTTTGTCCTGCTTGTACTATGAGTTGAAAGCAAGAGTAATTTGTTTTACACGCGAAGCGCTCACCCCAGTGCCCATGCCACGGGGATTGCCATCACTTTATCGGAGAAAGATTGCACCCGGGGGTCGGTTTAAAGCAGCAAGCCCATGATCACGGGCTTGTTCAGTATCGCTTGAATGCCGAACAGATGGCGCGCGTCATGTCGCGTGCCGCGGTCAGACTGCTTGAACCGTTTCGACAACGACGCTTTGATATTGCGGTTTTTCATGGCAACAGTTTACTACACCCAAAAACCATTTTATAATAGTCAATATTACGTCTGTATACGCTTTACAATAACTGATATTACGTCTTGTTGGAGATATTAATGCGTTCCTGACAGCCCGCTAGACGCGAGGAGGTGCATCCAGTCTCGAAAGCCCCCATTCCGACAAGGGGCAGACTTCTATTCCCGGCGCCAGAGGGTACCGAGCTTTGACTGGCGCGATAATCCAGAGCCCGTCGAGACGCAGCGTCTGCATCACGACCTTCATGGAACGCGTCACTCCGGGCGCATCGCTGAACTTGACTTCGACACCGTACCGCCGGCCGCGATGCATGAAAAAAAGATCCAGTTCAGCCCCGCCGTAAGTCCCCCAAAAATAGCAGTCGGCGAGCCTTCCCAAACGAATCACCTGCTCCAGTGCGAACCCCTCCCAAGAAAAGCCTCCGACGGGGTGCCCGATCACACTGGAGTGATCGGGCAGGGAGAGCAACGCGTGCAGCAGGCCCGAGTCCCTGAAGTAAACTTTAGGCGCCTTGACTTGCCGTTTGCCGACATTCTCATGCCAAGGCTGCAACTGCCTAATCATAAACGTGTCCGTCAGGATGTCCAGA
>JBAYXX010000227.1:0-3382 GCA_041673345.1 Kiritimatiellia bacterium | reverse complement strand
CCGTGCAGTCCGTACCCGGACGTACATTCGATCCAGGCCGGGAGCTTATCCGCCTCCTCGTCGGTGATGGGAACGGTATAAGATGGCGTGTCGCAGTAGGGACATGCTTCGACGAGTGCCTTCATGGGCTTAATCTCCTTTGTACCAAACGCTAAAGTAAATCCAGCCAGGACGTGACTTGCACGGATAGCTGTGATACGAAATGCTATCCGGAATTACGAGTTCCCGGTCGCTGAAAAGATCAACGCATCCCTCTTCGGGACTAAAGATTTCGATAGATGCTTCTGGGTTGAGCTGGGCAATCTCAACCAAAGCCCGTACGGATACTCCAGACATTTTTTACCTCGCTTCTTTGGGTTGAACAGCGTCGCTAAGCACACAGCGACACACACAAAAACGGCGCTACTACACGAATGCACTAGCGCCGATCACACAGCGTCAGTGTTAAACGCATCCTTACGAAACAGCATCCTTACGAAACAGCATCCTTACGAAACAGCATCCTTACGAAACAACATCCTTGACGCTGTTAAACGCATCCTTCATACGGCTGACGCTGTAAGACTAAAAGGCCCCGAGTACAGGCGTACTCGGGGAGCGGGAACTAGTCCCGCATGTCGAAGATATGCAGGGATTTTGCCTCGAACTGAGGCGGAGCCCCTTCCGGAGCCCGATTGGCGTTCTCGAACACGCCGATGAGGAAGGTTCCGGCCAGACGCAAGGCGGCTGCCGGATGGACCACAACAACGCCGTCGAATGCCCCGGCTTCGTCAATATCATTGACGCCGACCGAGAAAGCATCCCGGTCACCGATATGTATCAGTTCGATACCATACTCCTTTGCGATCTGGAGTTGCCCATCCGTGGGCGTGTGGCGTGAAACGAATGCAAATCTCATTTTGTGTCTCCGTTTTTAAAGGAATTGGCGCCGACCGTCGCAGTAAGGTCGACGAGCAAAAACTTTAACTTTATGGTAGTGATATACCGGGTCTTTTTCGTAGTCCGGTTTCTGCCGGGGTCTGGCATTCCAAGTTTCCGGTCGAGGGAAACCCCGGACCTCAACAATTGGATACGCATCGTTCAGGTCGCACTTCGAGACATATTGTCGCATTTCATCGGTTAGTTTTTCTTTTTCGATCCAAAAGTCCCACACCGTTTTTTGGGGACAGGAGCTACAGTAAACCTCCCTTCTCACCCCGATCTGGATTTTATCGGGGATGGTTAGGGACTCTAGGGCATGCTCATTCCATGTATACCCTAGCCAGACGAGCGCCCGGTGAAGATCACCGGACTGCTCCCCATAGCATTTTACGAATTCGCGGGTGTCGATCCTGACTAAACACCGCGAATTACGGTAAATAGCTACCCGCACGGGACGCAACCCGTCATCTGTACTAGCGTGATACCAGTACAGATATGCTTCCGGGGTTTCGGACATGCACGAATGTGCAATGTCCCGTGCAGCGCTGACGAACTCATCCGCCGTTTCGGCGAACGTTATTTCGGCCGCGACCGAACAAGCTTTGGCGGCTTGCGGGTCAAGACCCAGCCGGGTAGCAGCTTTAGAGACCCGCATTTTGCGGGTTTTGGCGAGATGCTCCGCCTTTTTGAGCAAATCCAGATTTTGGATCATGACTTACCTCCTTGATGGTGTCACCGGGAATGCCGGTGACGCTGTGGTTAAATGACGTCGATGACGCTGTGGTTAAATTTGGACAGCGACTGTGTCGCTGTCTGGGTTTTAGACGGCGACTGTGTCGCTGTCTTTGACTGGTGGGTAATCGAGGTCCGAGACCTCGACTACCTCAAGGATTTCTACAAGCATGATGATTCTCCCTTGACGGTGCGGACAAACAAAAAGGCATTGGCGTTTGCCAATGCCTTTTTGTTTGTCCCGCGCACCAGCGGTGCGCGGGGGGAGTAGGACTAGGCGCGTTTCTTGCGCCTAGCCAATTTCTGTTGGCCAAGCGCTTGCTTGGCTGAGGCCAGCTCTGCTGTCCTGTCTGCAAGCTGGTTGGCTAAAAACTTTACCTGTTCCTGAAGTCGCGAGATTTCTTCCCGCGACTCCGAGTATGCGTCGAGACCTACTAGGTCTCGTACACCGTCCATGAACTTGACCAATTCCTGATCCACCGGGAGTCCCTTCTCCCTGTCGGCCTTGACCTTTCCGGCCAAGGTTTTCAGGGCTGATTCGGCCTTGAAAGGCCGATATTCCGGCTCTTTCTGGACTTCCGTCCAGAGTATTTTTGCAGCCTCATCAAGAGGCTGCATCACTTTCGCCTTATCCTTGGCGAACCGCTTTTCTTGCGAGTCCCACACCAACCACGTAGTTAGCTCAAACCACGCGATTAATGTGTTCCGCCGTTGACCGGCGGATAACGCGGCCACTAATTTTGTGGCCAAGGTATGATCACCATGCTCAACAATGTGAGCATGGATGCTGACGCACAGAGACTGAATCTCGTTGTCGAGTTTCTTGGCTCTACCCGCAACCGACTTAATGCCGGCCTCAATTTGAGATTTGTCAAGAATTTTGATTTTCATAATGGCTACTCCACAAAACAGCCATGGAATGTGCCATGGCACACAAAACGCAAAAACCGCGTTTTCTTTTGGGTTATCCCGCTGATTCCCAAAAGAAAACACGGTTTAAAGCACTAAGCTAGAGTAGTGCTACTCTGCTAAAGCGCTGCACAATTCTGGATTTACAGAACAGCTACGGCTACTTCCGGGCTCGGCTGTCATGCCTTACCCTTACCTTACCGCGCCTAGCGCTTTAGCTTGGCCTGCGGAATGTCCGTATGTCCCACTCTTACCGGCGGGTTCCGCGGTTAGCCGCCCGGGCTTTCTATCGGTCGTATTATCGACCGGCCGGGGGGAGAGACAAGCCATTGTCTCTAGACAACTCACCCACGGTCCACGCTACTCAAAATTCCTTTTATCGCATGGCCGCCTGTTCGGCCTAGACATCTGCACTAGCTTTCGCCAATCCACGTTACCGCTTTTTGGCTATTTACCAGCGTTTTGACTAGGCATGGGCGCTGCTGTCTGGCCTATGCCGGCCTAGTCGCCAGTTAGCGACTAGGCACTAACAAGTTGCTTTTTGCACAGTATTTGTATTCCGCGCTGCTGGCGAACTTGCCCGACAACCGCACGCGGTGACTTCCCTTGTTTTGGTTTTGCCGCAACAGCGCTTCATGCGCCTGTTGCGTTGCGCCCATTTTCTACCGATATGGGCGCGTTAACGGTTCCATGACTACTGGTACTACCCGCTTTCCTTGTCGGGTAGTCTTGCGCTGTCAAGCTGTTCTCAAACTGCCCAGTTAAACCCGCCCGCCACTACACAATGACGGATTTAACTAGTCGCTTCCGTTCCCCCACA
>JBAYXX010000226.1:0-3386 GCA_041673345.1 Kiritimatiellia bacterium | reverse complement strand
GACGAAACAGTTATGCCTTGGATTTTAGCAGATACGTATGTGGGAGGAACCGGATGCGTTAATTGCGCTCGTCCGGGTCTGTGGGGGAGTCTCTCGGGTAACCGGGGGCTCTACCTGGAAGCGGCATGTGTCGCTCATAGAGCGACTACTACACCAACCTCTGTGTCGCTCATAGAGCGACTACTACACCAACCTCTGTGTCGCTCATAGAGCGACTACTACACCAACCTCTGTGTCGCTCATAGAGCGACTACTACACTAAACCCCTATAAACGTTCAACAGACAACTTTTCGCAAAGAACAATTAATTGTTTTTTCTAGTCGCCGAAGCGACTAGGCTTGATCTGAGACTTCGCTCAGATCAAGTGGCTCCGCGTTGCGGAGCAGCAGAATTCAGAATTCAGAATTCAGAAGTCAGCCAGCCGCGCACCGCAGGTGCGAAAAACCGATGGGGTAACTCATAGGTCAGCTGCATCGAAGTTGGGGTCGACCTCGGACGCTTTTCGATGCCGATACCGATACCGACCACGACCACGAGCACGACCATGAGCATGAGCATGAGACTCAGAACTAGGGCTAAGCGAACAAGTTGTAGGCAAGGATGGGGGTAAGAGACGAGGTTCGAGACAAGGTTCATTGATGTACCGACAACATGTTTTTAAGGACCAACATGTTTGTCTTGCCCTTCGGTAAGCACCTAAGTTGGACAACAAGCCTTACGTAGCAGCCATTCGTTGTGTTTGGCGATAATGCGGACAGGAAGGATTGATTCTATGAAAACTAAAGGGGGAATTTTTCTGGCTTTATTCGGAGCTTTGTTTTTCGCGGTTGGCGCAGGGATTCCATATAAAACCAGGGAGTTTGATTTCAATGAGTTGGGCAGTTTCGAGTATGAGCGGGGCATGCAGTCGGGCTCAACCTGTTATTATCGAGTTGTAGTTCGCCCAATTCAAGGAAAATCTGTTAAACTTGGAGACATGCTTAAAAGTCGCTCCGATGCACAGCGACTTGTGGAGGAGCTTGCGCAGTGGGAACACTTTTAAAGATTGTAACGGCCTTTTTCAAGATTGGTATTTTAACGGTGGGTGGTGGCCTGGCGATGATTCCGGTGATCCAGCAGGAGATGGAACGTCTAGGCTGGATGAACTCACAGGAGTTTTTGGATATACTGGGGGTTGCCCAGATGACCCCTGGTGCCATATCAGTCAATGTCGCCACCTTTTCTGGGTTTCGAGTGATGGCCGACAACTATCCTAGTCAGTTGTGGGTGGCCTGCCTAGGTGCTCTGGTCGGCACTCTCTCGGTGTGCAGCCCCTCATTTTTGTGTATCAATGTCGCCGGGCAGGTGTGGAGCAAGTATCGGGAGCATGCCTGCATGATCAGTGTGTTTAGTATCCTGCGCCCTTTGGTGACCGGTTTGATTATGACCGCAGCACTTTTTTTGTTGCTGCAGAGTGTCTGTGGCGATGTGGCTGTGCAGGATTGTCTACACTCAATCGACTGGTTCTCACTGAGCGTTGCCGCAGCGGCCATGCTCCTGACAATCAGCACGCGTCTCAACACGGTTTATGTGTTGGTTTTCGGTGTGGTTGCCGGCATTGCGTACGGGATGATCTGAATCGCATTCATCATCGAGATGCGGCTTGAGTTGGAGAGAGCCTTTTTGTTAAGATTTGTAACCGTATGAAAAAATTTTGGATGATCTATGCTTCAGTGGCAATTGCGGGCAGTGTCGGGATTTATTTGGCTGCGCCTCTGGCGCGTCCCTTGATGAAGCGTTTTGTCAAACGGGAGGAAGAGAAAATAGTTGTCACAAATACGTTTAAATTGGCGCAAGAGACGTTCAACATTGATGGAGAGGAACCAGAGCGGCAGCCATCGGCTAAACCCGGGGTGCCTCCCGTTGCGGTGGTCGAGGCGAATGATATTGGTGATCCACCGGCACTGCTGGGAATCTTCCGTGTCTCAGGCCGCGAGAAGCCTGCTTGGGGTGTTGTGCATGCCAAGACTAGCTTGTATGACGGAGACGGCAAGCGCCTGGGAGAGGTGCCCGCCGGGATTGTCGTGTATTATAAGGAGGCGCGTGTCTCCTCCAAGGGCACAATGGCATGGTGTGCCCTGTTGCATAAGGGTAAAGAGGAGGGACCATTTCTGATCAAGCGTGCTGATCTCATCCTTTTCACCGGTAATTACGAGAGACTCTCTGTACAGCAGCGTGCCACAGTGGAGGCCTACTATAAAACTAAAGGCGCAGCGGATGAGAGAAAAAAAGATCTGATGCATCAGCTTGCGGTTAAAAATCCGCACTATATCCAATATAAAACAGCTTATGATATATATATGGCCCATATCGACAGCTCGAAAGCATTGACCGCCAAACGTGATAAGGCTGAAGGGTTGGTCCGCTTCAACCTTGATGATCAACTGCGCCGGATGAAAGCCGAAGGAGCGGCTTTGCAAAAGAACTATGACGAGATCCACCTGAAATACAAGGGGTGGAAAGAGGCGCACGCCGCCTCCCTGCCAGATCCTGCTAAAGATCAAAAGATCAATGAGCATCGCAGTGAGATGCAACGGCTGTCGAAGCTGATTCCCGGCCTTGCATACTAAGGCGGCTTTTCCCCCATAACCAACGCCTATGCGAACGTCAACCTCAACACTCTGCTGACATCAGGGGAGACTCTAAACGACTGCAACATTCTCGCCCTCGACATAACACAATGGATTTATGACAATGCCACAGGTTTACTAACTCAAAAACTTTATGCGGATGGAAACGGCCCGTCATGTACTTATACATCATCCGGCAGACTCCATACCCGCGCTTGGGTGAGAGGTAAAACTACAACTTACACCTACGGCGGTCTCGGTCAGATTACAAATGTGGATTACAGCGACTCAACCCCGGATATAACATACACGCACGACCGTTTGGGTCGTATCCTTTCAGCATCAAGCTTGACCTCAACCAGCATCTTTCATTATGATGGTTTATAATGATGGGATGAATTACTACGATTATATCGGACAGCAAAAAAAAGGTGGTGGTGCTGACTCTGTTGAAAAAGAGTTAAAGTTTTATCTTGCATTTTTATGAATAATCAGTTTTAATAGCTTCAATTAAATTGAAGCAGGAGTGTATCATGAATTCTTTGTACTGGGTGTTTTGTTGCTTGCTTGTGTTGGGTCATGCGGATGGGATTACAATTAGCGAATCGACGCTGCCGGATTCTGCTTTTGCTGACCTTGAAACAAGCAAGCATATCGAGATCGTGCCGCTTGATCTGAATAAGGTGCGCCTTTTTTCAATCAATCTGGAGTTCGGCGGCTCAACGCTCTCAAATAATTATGAGATAGCCATGGGATGCTCCGATAGCGAAGGAGCA
>JBAYXX010000225.1:0-3418 GCA_041673345.1 Kiritimatiellia bacterium | reverse complement strand
TGGTGGCGATTGCCACATTGCCCAGACGCAGCACATGCACCTCGGTTTCATGGACTACAGGGCCTTTCTTCTGTTCTTCGTAGCGCTGCACAACACGCCCCTGCCACATTTTAGTCCAATAGTCTGCTCCGCTCAGTTTGCTTTTAGCAGTCAGCCGGTCATAATCCTTTTTCGCTGCAGTGTACTCGGCATCGGTGATCGGATGTGCAGGCAGATCAAACCGCTCAACACGATGAACAAACGGCAGATCAGTGTGCACATCGGATTTCACAACCTCCCATGTCTCATTGACCGCATTTACAATACGGCGCCCCATCTCCTGCGTGCGCGAAAGCTTGCGCAGATTCTGCATACGTATCTCGCCCTTGTGACGGATCATTAAATGGGGCGACTGATCACCGGCAGGTGCCACAAATCCGAGCACAACAAGTTGATCACCGTATGTCTTGTACAATCCTGTACGCACATCATGCCAAAAATCAGCACTGACCCTAGCTCCACAGGGGCCGCGTTCATCGGTCTGGGCAGGGCATGGCACAACAACCATGATCGCCACTGGTTTTTGATCTGCACCAAGGAAGAAAATGCTGTCAACTGTGTGATCTTCGTAACCCTCAAGACCACGGAAAGTGGACACATCGGTCTTGCCATACATAGCCGCTGACCCATTGGCATACACCGCCCGCCGATTCTGTGCAACTACCGCATGACCCATGCCCCAGGCAACAGCTCCCGGCTTACGACTGTTCCAAGCCTGCTCAGCAGCGTCAGCCAGCCGTTCAAGCATGAACGGAGTGTACTCGTGCGGCTCCATCGCGCCGGCATAGTTGTCATATGCTTCCTGCAGCATGGTAGGCCCTTTATGCGTGTGCGTGGCAGCCAGAAAAAACAGCTCGGTGTCAAACTCTGGCAAGCGTTTCGCAACCAGCTTACGAGCCTGCTCCTGAATCCCCTCACGGATCAGGCAGACATCACATGATACAATGATCGCAACTTCCGCTGGTTTGCCTTCCTCTCTCCACTCTAGGGCGAGCGCATTCACAGTCACCGGAGTGTTGGTGCCCTTTGAGATTGGCGCAGTTCGACCGCCGACCAGCGCAACCGGATGCTCAGGTGTGATATCGGCCTGCGCCGCCCCGACCCGCAGCTCAGCAGCTTGCAGATGTATGGTGGCTGAAAGTGCAATGCACCCGATGACACTCCGTGTAATTTTTGTTATCATTTTATAGTCTTTCATAGTTTGTCCTTGGTTTTTATTTAGGTCCTGATTGCATCGGGACATGTCCGATTGGAAATCGGACTTACATTTGTGCTAGCGTCCCATCAAGCTGTTCATGATCAGCATATCAAGCGCTTCGTAATCACGCTCGGCAATCAATTTGTCGATCGCTGCATTATCGAGATTGCGCGCAACCTCCAGCAGTTGCAAAAACATCTCTCTGCTGTTGCTCAAGTGCTTTGTAGCCACATCAGCTCTCTGCGTGCGCATGGCCTTGACATCCAGACCGACAAACTCACCTTTTGCTCCATAACCGTGTTTGTCCAAGATGCGAACCTGATTGAAAGCGCGCCGCAGATCAATGCTGCCGAAACTACGATCCTCATCGAATTTTATGCCGTTCTGATCATTGAGGTGCACGGTGAAAAGTTTTTTGTGCGCCAACGCAAAACCCATTTCATCGGAGGGATCCAAGCCGGCCAGGATAGCGTGAGCGCTCTCTATGTTCACACCCACGCGCGTTGGATCAGAGCAGAGATGCCCAAGTGCGATGGCGTGGCCGGTAGTTGGAATGTAAGCAACATCCATCGGCTCATTCGGCTTAGGTTCGATCGCAATTCGGATATCCGGATTGTGCGCCAGCATCCGATCAATCGCCTTCACAAGATATTCAACCGATCTTTTGCTGTCCTTGGACTCCCGGATATAGGTGCCTTCGCGCGCCAGCCACAGCACAATCAGATTGGTCCCCAACTCAGCGGCGATATCAATTGCTTTTAAGCTGCGCTCAACTGCGTAGGCGCGGCAGGCCGGATCATTCGCGGTGTAACCACCGTCGATTGTGCGCGGATCTTCCCAAAGCCGCGGCGCCACAAACTCCGGCACCAAGCCCTCGCCATCCAACATGGCTTTCAGCGCCTTGGCTTGACTGCGCATGGCTGCATCATCCAGAGAGTTCATCTCCGGCACAGCATCATCATCATGGAGCTGTACGCCCTCATATCCGAGTTCACGAAACATCTTAAGCTTGTGCGCAAAGGGAAGCGTCTCCCTGACAGTCGGGCCAAACACATCGGCACCTTCATGAATATTCCAAGGGCCAAACGAGAATCTGTAATTATTTTTCATCATAAAATAGTCTTTCGTTTATTGTTAAAGTTTCCACCCGTTGTGCATAGGGCGCACCAACAGCTTGTTGGCTGCATCGTTGCCGATAAAACTCTCAGTGCTCCAATCCCAAGTCAACTTTGTTTGCATACGGTTGGCAATGCCGGTGATCATGCCGAGAGTCGAGGCAACATGCGTGGCATCAATACCCGCAATTGGCTCTTTACGGCTGCGCATGGCATCGAGCAATCCCTGCTGATGATGGATTTTCTTATAGACCACCCGTTCACCAGCTTTAGTCTTCATGGTTGTTACATCATCCACTGTGCAACCATCTGGCAGCAGACGTTTGTCTCCAGGCTTTGGCCGAATCTGCATGATATCAAACGATGAGGCTTCGATCACATCACCACGATCAACATAAACCCAGCCTTTCTCTCCGATAAATTTTGTGCCAGCAGGCAGCTCTGTTGTCTCTGCGAAAACCATACGCAAACCACTGGGATAGGTAAAGACCGCCTTCCAGGTTTCGATATTATCGGCAAACCCCTTGCCTGAGTAGTAAGTTCCGCTGCACTCAATATCGACCCGGCCCTGCGCAAGCGCGGGGCAGCCCCAGTGGGCAACATCAAGATGATGCACACCCCAGTTGGTTGTCCAGCCTTCGCAGTAATCATTGATCAGGTACCAGTCAGGATAAGCAATGCGTCCGGGGTTGAATGGATGCTGCCTAGCTGGACCCTGCCACATATCCCAGTCCACTCCGTCTGGCACAGGTTCAGGATCATACGGCCCCATGAACTTGGGCTGGAAACTTTTACCGGCAGGCACAGAAACCTGAACCTCTGAGAGTTTTCCCAGATAGCCGTTGAGCGCAAGCTCGGCACCCTGACGGAAATTGCCTAACGAACGCTGCCACATACCGGATTGAAAAACCCGCTTATTTTTACGAAGTGCATCACGAATGGCCTGCCCGTCGTGTACACAGACACCAGTCGGTTTTTCGCAATACATATCCTTACCAGCATTGGCCGCAGCCGTTGCGATCAATGAATGCCAGTGGTCCTGCGCCGCAATCATCACCGCGTCGAT
>JBAYXX010000224.1:0-3443 GCA_041673345.1 Kiritimatiellia bacterium | reverse complement strand
ACGACGATGACACGGTGATTGACAAGGGCATGGAGGACCATGAGCAAGACACTCCCGATAAATGATGAGCAGGACGGGCGATTAAGCCCGGCCGTGTTCTACTTCACCTATGGGTCGAACCAGGCGACGTCACGCGCGCTGGAGCGCATTCCGAACGCTAGGGATTTGGGACCGGCCGTACTGCGCGACTACCGCCTGGTCGAAAGGCACTACGCCGACATCGACTACGAGCCGGGTGCGGTCGTATACGGCGTCGTGTATCTCATCGGGCCCGAGCAGCTTGCCCACCTTGACCGCTTTGAGGGCTACCCGACTATCTACCGGCGCCATTGGGTGCGGGTGGAGTTCAGCAACACGCTCGCCAAGGCCCTGGTCTACGAAATGACCGAAGAGACCAAAGTGCGGCGACAGGGCTTGGCCTATCCCGCAGGCTACCGCCGGCTCTGCGCCGAGGGAGCACAAAACCATGGTCTGCCGGACGTGTTCAGTCGCCGGCGAAGAGGAAAAGCCCAGGTGGCGGCCAAATCCATTGGCAGCAGATGACATGAATGGAGGAACGCACACCATGCAGAATGTCCTTGTCGTGGTCTATGGCACGCTGATGACTGGCGAACCCAATGCCCATGTTGCCGCCGATGCCCTCTGCCGCGAGCCGTGCGTCATCACCGGCACACTCTACGATACCAACTGGGGTTTCCCAGCCTTCGTGCCCGAGGGCGACACGCGGGTCAAGGGAGAACTTCTGGAGGTCACCGCGGCCACCCTGGCCGCCATGGACCGCCTCGAAGGCTACCCCGGATTCTACGATCGGAGCATGATCGACGTCCAGCTGCCCGACGGAAGCCGTCGGCAAGCATGGGTGTACATCATGCGCCACCTGCCGGAACAGGCCAGGGCAATCCCTGGCGGCGCCTGGAGTGACACGCCTGCACGAACAACCCGCCACCCGACGCCGCGCCAGTAAGCCACACCGCACCCGGCACTAGCTATATTCAAAGTTTTTGGGGCGAGTGAATCACTTTTGGTCATTTTTTTATTGCCGCAGGCACAAAAAAAGCCCCGGCGACGGCAAGGGCCGTTGTCAGAGCTGGGGGAGGGGGTATGTTAGGCTTGTCAAGCCATGCTCTTGGAGGTACAGAGGCTATAGCATAGAGATTTTCTGGGAAGCGATCGACTAGACCACGGGGAGGTGATATGAGCGCCGGAGAAGAGGGAAATTGCCCGAGTAAAGGGATGGAGGATGAACCGGCATGCAGAGCGTCCGGCGACACGGGTGCGGGTTCTGCGGAGACGCGACCTGTTCAAGAAAATGCCAGATGCACTGACCGAGCTCAAGCCTGTGGCAACAAATGGTCTTAGCCGCCTCTTGAAACGTCTGGCGTTTTACTGGTCTTGCGCACGGAAAAAGCCAAAACCTTCGAACTCCCCGGGAGAGAAAAGCCCCATGGGGTGACCATAAGGTCGTCAAAAATAAGCAAAAAGCCAAGGTTACGATTGAGCATCGGCCAAGACATTGACAAAATGATGTGCTCGTAAAAAGTGGATTCCGGTAGCTAATCTTATTCAAAAGAAAATCAATCATGCACTTACGAAATCTAGTTGTTACTACTTTGTGCGTTCTCATTTCCGGCTGTGCCTACAAAGGTATCGTCCCGTATGAGCCTTTCGCGGCGAATTCCACAGTTTCTGTTATTCCGGTGAACGTTTATTACAAGAAGAACTCGAGCAAATTGCATCCACTTCAAATAGCTCAAGGGCCTACAACTTATCATATCGATGTTGAAAACGCAGTCGATGGTAGACTTGTTGATATGCTTAAAGCACGTTTCAGAAATGTTGTTGCAATTCCATCTGATGCAGACCTCATAGTAGAGCCCAATTTTATACCAACATTGAAGCACTTGGACCCACACGGCAATGCATTCATTGACGCACAGTTGAAGTTAGCATTTTCGGATGCACGAACCGGAGCGCAATTGACAACTTTTGAAACGTCATCAAGTATCAGCTACTCCCCACCCGCTTTTGCTACAACCTTGCAATGGGTAACAGCATTCTCGTGCTTGTTATTGGCGCCGATTACCGTACCTGTTATGGTCAATTCTGCAGGAGATAAAGCAGTGGATATGGCAGAAGATACGATTGCAGAAATGGTCGTTGAACTTGATTCGAACTTGATGCTCCGTAAGAGAGAACTCATTGCTTATGTTTCTGGTAAACCAGATGACGCCGCTTCATCAGTTCAAACAACTCCATGCTTTCCTTCCAAGTATGACGATATACTCGCTTGTGTCGTTGTAATAAGAACAAATGGGGGAACTGGTACAGGTTTTTTTATCAATAACACTGGGCATATAGTTACCAACGAGCACGTGGTAAGGGATGAAGCACAACCATCTATCCGTATGCGAAATGGCAGATCTGTCGTAGGGAGAGTCGTTGCCATTGACAAAAACATGGATATTGCTATTATTGAAACAAAACTCGAAAATACTCAATGGCTATCATTGGGAACCCAAGGTGATATAGAGATTGGATCAGAAGTTATGGCTATTGGGACTCCCCTTGGTTTGGACTGGAGTATATCCAAAGGCATAGTGAGCGCAGTACGAAAGAATAACGATCATATGTTGGTACAGACAGATGCCTCGATCAACCCAGGTAATAGCGGCGGCCCACTTATTTCAATTAATAGTGGAAAAGTAATTGGAGTAAACAGCTTCGTTTTGAAAAACCATGAACAAGGAGTCGGGGGACTTGGCTTTGCTGTCTCGTCTCATGATGTAAATCGCATTGTTCAGAAGATTCAGGATTGAAGGCATTCGTTTTGCCTTCAACCAACGACGAAAAAACGTATTGGGTGAGTAAATTGATGTTCACGTTGTTTGATATGAGCACACGATTAAATAGGCATACAGACGCCGCTACGTAAGCGTTCGCCCAGCCCATATTCCCGGGCAAGCTTCGCGTGATTACATTAGCACCTGAACGCGACAAGCCCCGGTCCGCGTGAAGCGGATCGGGGCGTCGGCGCGATAGTGTGCGGGTGGTGTCAGTTGCGTGCGGGAGTCCAGTTGTGTGGCAGCAAGGAGTCAATGTCGTCATGCCGGGTGGTGCCGAGGCGAGTGAGGACGTCTTCGAGCCAAGCCTTGAAGTCGACCTGGTTGTCTTTGCAGGTGGCCACGAGGCTGGCGATGATGGCGGATTTTTCGCCGCCGCGTTCGTTGCCAACAAAGAGCCAATTTTTGCGTCCAAGGGCCCAGGGTCGGATGGCGTTCTCGGCCGGATTGTTGTCGATGTTCACGCGCGGGTCGCTCAGGAACACGGAGAGCTCCTGGCGTTGCTTGAGCGCGTAGACGGCGGCCCGGACGAGCATGGAGGTCGGCGGCAGACGCCGGCGGACGATGTCGTCGCACAGCGCAAAGAACTGCTCGACCAGCTCC
>JBAYXX010000223.1:0-3444 GCA_041673345.1 Kiritimatiellia bacterium | reverse complement strand
AATGCAGATCAGATCCACTCCGCTGGGTGCTACAAAGCCACGGGCGATGGCCACGGCCTTCACAGCCTGGTTGATGGCGCCCGCTCCAATTGCCTGCACTTCAGCGCCACCTTGTTCCCGCAGGACTCCGGCCAATGCTCCTGCCACGGAATTAGGGTTAGACTTGGCAGAAACCTTTAAAACCTCCATGCTGCCGAATACCCCCTAAGGAGAGATGTTTATGTATATGCGGCTTGTTTTATTTGGATGTTTCCGCAGGTTTCCGGTTAAAAACCAATACCCGCCCTGCTTCCCGATAGCCTACCAGCTCGCGGCAGGAATCCATCACTCGCACATCTTCTAGGATCTCGTCGATGATCTCTTCCTGAAGTAGATTGTCTTCTTCCCGCAACAATTCGCTGGCCTCATACAATAGCTTGGTGGAGAAATGCGCCCGCACTAGACTCATAATGAGCGATATCTCCTGCTGCGACAGCGAGGCCACATCGCTAGTAAATTCTAACAGCGTATGCTCGCCATAACGAACACCCACTAGTTCACAAGTGTATTCCTGCTCGCCAGCTAGCTGCATAAACGCCGCCAAGTGGTCGTTCACTATCTGCCGAAACTCGTCGATCTCAGAGTCGGCGCAGGCGCCACTCAGCATAACAGAGAACACAAAGTTGCCATCAACAGGGCCAAATCGTGCGGATACCAGTTCCGGGTAACGGATTAGCACAGAAACCAAAAGTGATGCCTGCTGGGAGAAGCCTTCCCCCACAACAGGAAGATTACGCGTCGGCAAATGCCATTCACTCCACAATAGCCAGTATCATTCGTGTTTCGTGAAAGCTGACGCGAATCCTGCAGCTTCACCCGCTTGCAAAAAAGGTATCAAAAGGCAAAAGCGGGGATCATCTTTCGACCCCCGCTTTTGCATGAGTTTAGGTTACAGCCTGCGCTCTAGCGAGCGTACTCTATAGCTCGGGTTTCGCGCAGCACCGTCACTTTAATCTGACCTGGATATTCCATTTCAGCTTCAATGCGCTTTACAATATCGCGAGCAACCTTAACGGCGGTAGCATCGTCTATGCGGTCCGGCTTGACAATAATGCGAATCTCCCGCCCGGCCTGAATAGCATACGACTTATCAACGCCATCAAAGGAATCGGCAATAGATTCGAGTTTCTCCAGCCGTTTAATGTAGTTCTCCAACGATTCACGGCGGGCACCCGGACGAGCTGCGGAAACGCTGTCGCCTGCTGTTACCAGCACTGCTTCAACGCTTTCTGGCTCGTAGTCACCGTGGTGGCACTCCATAGCATGGATTACATCACGCGATTCGCGATACTTCCGCAACAGATCGCGCCCGATCTCCAGGTGGGAACCTTCCACTTCGTGATCGACCGACTTGCCGATATCGTGCAACAAACCTGCCCTTTTGGCCACCTGCACATCACAGCCGATTTCTGCGGCCATAATGCCTGCCAAATGGCTGACCTCGATGCTGTGCTTCAACACATTCTGACCGTAGCTGGTGCGAAAACGCAACCGTCCCAGCAATTTGATCACTTCCGGATGGAGCCCATGCACGCCTGTTTCAAAGGTAGCTTGCTCTCCAGCCTCGCGAATAACCTGTTCAACTTCTTTTTGCGCCTTCTCCACCATTTCCTCAATGCGCGCCGGGTGAATGCGACCATCGGCTACCAGTTTTTCCAGTGCGATGCGAGCAATCTCCCGCCTAATGGGGTCGAAGCCTGAGAGAATGACTGCCTCAGGGGTATCGTCGATAATGAGGTCGATGCCGGTCAGTGTTTCCAGTGTCCGGATATTGCGACCTTCTCTGCCAATAATACGGCCTTTCATATCATCGCTGGGCAAATTAACTACCGACACGGTAGTCTCAGCCACATGGTCGGCTGCACAGCGTTGAATAGCCATAGAGACGATCTTGCGCGCCCGCTTTTCAGCTTCCTCACGGGCCTCGGTTTCAATCTCCTTAATTTTCATGGCCATTTCATGCCGCACTTCGTCTTCAGTCCGCTTTAGCAGGTAGGTTTTAGCTTCATCGCCGGTCATGCCGGCCAGCCGCTCCAACTCGGCCTTCCAGTTATCGGCCAGTTCCCCGACATGCTGGTTGGCTGCCTCCACCTCATGTTTCTGACGGTCGAGGTTGGCCTCTTTCTGCTCTACCTGCTCCAGCTTTTTATCTAGACCTTCTTCTTTGTGCATTAAGCGACGTTCTAACTGCTGAAGTTCCTGACGCCGATCGCGCAGCTCACGCTCGCCTTCCGTGCGCATTTTGTGGATATCTTCCTTAGCTTCCAGCAGCGATTCGCGCTTTTTAGCTTCTGCATCCTGGTTGGCGGCAGTAACAATGCGCTGCGCTTCAACTTCGGCAGATTGGATTTTTGCTTCAGCCATGGTTTTCCTTATAAAAAAACCAGCGGCTAAAGCGACTATGCCAACAATTAAAGATACAAGAACTGTTGTTAAAATACTCGTCCACCCCCTTGCCCTACAAACTTATTCATGGGCACATATACAGAATTATTAGCGGCAATCGGACCGGGGGGTCATAATATTGCAAAGAAAGCCGAGCAGGTGTACTCGGCCTTCGCAAGACCATGTATGCAATTTTCTATGGTAAACCCAGGTAAAACCCCGGGAACCGCTGCCGCTGCAAGGCAATAAGCCCTTTATTATCTTAACCTTTTTACAGATAAGCGTCAACTGAATGCATCCATACTATCATCATCGCTGAACAACCGAGCCAAGCACCAGTTTACGATATCCGCAGAGAAGCCCCGCCGCGATAGAAAGCCGGCTAGCCTTCTGCGACTCGCCGCCGGTTCCGCATCTTTATAACTTGCCATCTTATGTTCAGCTAAAGCCAGGGCTTTGCTGCGCTCTGCTTCATCATCTGTCTGCGCCAAAACCTGGGCGATAATTGCCGCCGGCACGCCTTTTCCGGCTAAGGCTGCCTTTATGGCGATAATACCGCGCTGGCCTGCCCCCTGCATCTTGGCCACTGCGTTCCGAGCGTACACAAGGTCGTTTATATATCCTAACTGCAGCATGCGTTCCTCGGCATTTGTTATTGCCTGCGTTGAGAAACCACGCTGCTTTAGCGCAGTCCGCAATTGATATGCGCTTTTTGCGGAAATAGCCAGAAATCTCATGGCTTCCTGCTTGGCCAATATCAACTCGGCCTCTGCGAGCAGCGTAGCCATATCTTCATTTATAAACGTTACGCCGGTTTTCACCGACCAGCGCACACACACTTCATCTGGGCAGATAAACTCCAGATCTCCGGTGCAGGTGACAATATACCCGCCCTGTACCCATGCGCATGCCTGCATTGACCGCACAGTGTAATCCACATCGGTCAGCTCTCTTTTCCACGGTACCCGGCGTCTCATGCTTGCTCAGGGGATGCCCCCAGATCTGCTTCCGGTTTACTCT
>JBAYXX010000222.1:0-3500 GCA_041673345.1 Kiritimatiellia bacterium | reverse complement strand
TGCGTCTCCGTGCTCGAGCGTATCGCTGAGCACGGCAGCCAGTTCCTCGGCGTTGACATACTCGTAATTATTTAGGCCGCGATAGTCCAGGGTATTGGCCAACTGACTGAGATAGTATTCCTGGGTGAGTGGTTTGGCGCCGACCTCGACCGTGACCCCATTGACGACTGCGCCGTAATCTTCGTCATAATACAGGTAGACCGTCGAGACCGCTTCAAACGAACCGTTATCCGTGAGTACGGCAGAATAGCACTGCGAGCCAGAACTGGAGACGGTATAGCTGCCGTCAGCCTGCACGTCAGTGTCGTAATGATAGAACGCGTCAGCCTCATAGACGGCAATTTCACCGAACAGGACCATTGCACAGATGACCACGGCCAGAATCACTGCGCTTTTTTCACCCTTTTTCATGAGTTGTGACCTCCGTATGATCTTCACGGTTGTAATTTTTTTAGTTGCAGAATCAGTTTTTGCAGTCTCAAGAAACGACCGGTATGAGGCAGTTCGGCCCATAGGAAACAGGAGACCAGCAGAATGCCGAAGCTCTCCATTACCGTGAACAGAGCAATGGTCCAAGCGGCAACAGTCACTCCGCCGATCTCGGTCTCGAAGGCTTGCATCCAGGAAAGAATATCAGCAGCGCTCCAAAGACCCCAGAACTCGCCGGCGGAGGTGAGCAGCGACACGCTGTTGTTGGCCAGAGCTGCGCCCAATCCGCCGATTCCGATGATATATACACAGAGGCGGTAACCGCGGTCCTCCGCAGTGGCATAATAGATCAGCAACGGCAGAAAGACGATGCAGTACTGCGGGCCGATTGCGATCAGGCCGGTACCGGCCAACGTTGCCAGGGCATATTTGTAAAGCTTATCCCGGGCCTGATGGGCATCAAGTTTGTTCATCCGCCAGGCTACGTATGTCATAATAACGAGGCCGACGGCGGCAAAGAAATAGGTGACGAGCCGATTGGTGATTTCAGAGGTTTCAGAGGCCCGGTCAGTGATGAAACTGAAAGCATTGCTCAGAGTGCCATCGAGGATCTGCGGCAGGAATATGATGCCTACAGTAAGGACCGTACCCAGTGCGGCCCAGCCGATTTTCCGGAAGGCCTGTCCGTCGTTTTTATGAACCCGCAGCAGGTAAATGACGAATAATAAAACCAGAAAGGCCGGAAACAGTTTAATAAGGGTGCCGAGCGCGAACATGATTCCGGCCAAGAAGTAGTGGTCTTTTTTCAGCAGAATAACACTCAACAGGGCCATCAACGCCGAAATGCAATCGAACTGCACTTGGATCCCGGACATATAAATGACCAACGGGCACAGGAACCACAGACTAAAGCCTGCCGTAGCCTTTTTCTGGTCGTCGGTCTTTTCGATTATCAACTGCCAGATCAGATATCCAACCAGAACGTCGCACAGAATCAGCGGAAGTTTCATGGCCAAATTGAACAACGGCGTGGTCGTAGTGGCGGTGTAATAGATATGATTCAGTGCTTCAATGCCCAGCAGATCGGTGAAACGGATCCCGAAGAGGTCCAGCCCGCAGAAAGACTCGATTAGAGTGTTGATAGTACCCAGGATATATCCCCAGACTGGGGTGTAGAAGTAGCCGGTCAAACCGAACAGCGCATTGCTGCTCTCCATATTCTGAAGGATAACGGCCCAATGCTCGACATCGAATGGATAGGTCAGCAATGGTGCGAGAACTAGCCGAATAATCAGCCCGATGATGAGAATCTTCAGCGTCCACCCCGTAAGAAAACTGTGTGCTGACGGGGGGTCAGTCGCCGGCTCTGCCATAGTACAACAAGCTTGCTACACTATATAATGAGGAGGACGGAGGCAGGTCTTGTTTTTGTTCAACTTTATCTTGCCAGTGGCGATGGTAATATAAAGAATAATCTATTGACACGCACTTACATGTCAGCCGCGGTCGACAACATCGAGAAGGTCTACAACAAGCACGGAGAAGCAATCCGTTACTTGTTTTTCGGCGGTCTCAATGTAATTGTTACTTGGGTGTCATATGCCGTGCTGGTCATGTGCGGCGTTGATCCGGCAATATCGAATGCTGCTTCATGGATCATTGGCGTGCTGTTTGCGTTCGTTGTCAACAAACTTTACGTGTTCGGCAGCAAATCGCTGACACTGCGCGTGGTCACCCGTGAGTTCTTTTCGTTCATGGGTGCTCGTGTCTTTACCGGCATTATTGCAATCGTCGGTTTTCCGATTCTAGTGGGGCTGGGACTAAACCAACCGTTCATGGGTGTACCGGACTTCATTGCGAAGATCACTGTGTCCTGTATCGAAATTGCTCTGAACTATGTCTTGAGTAAGTATTTCATATTTCGCAAGAACGCTCAGATCGATGAACTGGAAAAGAAGCGTAGTATGTGAAGGCCGCTTCGTTCGGTATCATACAGGGTCTGTTCGGTTTCATGGTTCGGGGTGGACGGTCTGGCCCGCACTCCGATGTCTGTTCAGACCTCAGCATTTGTCAGACTCAGTCGCGGCAGAGTGCTTTTCTTCCTCAGGGTCTTCCGAAGTGTGATCGCCGGCCCGGCACAACTGATATGCAATCAGCATAAGCAGACCGATCATCAACAGGTTCCGGCAGAGCAGAAGCAGGTCGCACCAGGAATCGTGAATGCATAGGCCGTAGTAGATCCAGCGGAAACGGAAGGTCAGGAAATCGATGCACAGCAGAAGCATAAGTGTCAACAGCCAGCTGCGATTCCTCAGCGGTACGGTGAGAAGTGCGACCAGGATCACTGGAATCAGCCAGATAATGTACTGAGCCGAGAACACTTTGTTGAACACGATGAATGCCAGCATAACTGTGGCCATTCCCAGCGGCAGGATGGCGGCAGTCTGCTTTTCGTCTGCACCCCGCTTCCACAGGACAACCGCGAACACGGCATAGGTTACCAGTATGAAAGCGATCATAATCGGTATAGCAATTCCCTTCAGGGCGTCGGCAAGACCGCCGGTGAGGTTGAACGAACCAAAGGAATTGATTGTCCACGTTGTGGTCAGGCCCATGTTCTCGGCTGCCAGAATCAGGGAGGCCAGTGTGCTTTCAAGCTGGATCCCGCGGTCGCTGTGATAGGTCAGAAACATGGTGAAATTGTCCGGTGACAGGGCGATGAAAGGCAGCCACAGCAGTAGGCATCCGCCGATAAACACTCCTGCGCCGGTTGCGCTCCGCCGCCAGTCATGGCGGACCAGCAGCGGTAGCAAGAACAGCAGAAAGAAAATGGCCGGATAGACTTTGATCATGGTTCCCACGGCCAATAGCAGAAAGGCCCAGTTCTTGTGGTCCTTTACGTAGAGTAACACGGCTCCGGCCACCATAACCGCTGGGAAGACGTCATAGCGTTCGAACAAGAACTGGATCATCAGAGCCATCAGGATCGTGTAGCCCAAGGCGGCCATATTCTCATTGCGGCCGTAGAACTTGGCGAGCTGACAGACGATCCAGAGACCGAGGACTGCGAA
>JBAYXX010000221.1:0-3516 GCA_041673345.1 Kiritimatiellia bacterium | reverse complement strand
ACGGCGTTATGTGTAAGGTGGCAAGCAAACCCAGAAATTTTTCCAAGCAAACCCAGAAATTTTTAAAAAGAAAGAAGGTTTTTGCCTTTGATATTAGTCGAGTGGTTAAGGGGGGAGGGAGAAAGGGGAGGGACCCTATCATATCGCCAACGACATAATAGGGTAATATTAAATCTAATGTTATTAGGTATCAACTATTCGGTCAGTACAGTTGGAGCAGCCGCCACCGCATCTGTTGAAGACGAGAAAAAACCAATTTTTTTGCCGAATGCGATAATTTTATCGGCGAGCACTGAGATCACCGTAGTAATAGTCCCGGTGTCCATTTCCCCCAGCTCTTCAGCTGCGGCTGAGATGGAGCCGATAACCAGCTCTTTTTTGAATGCTCCCACGTTTACCGTGGAGAACTCCTCTTCGATTGCTTTGATAGCGGTAATTGCCTTTGGCAACAGGGTTAATACAGCGATTGCAATTTCGATAATTCTGCTCATCATTTCACTCCATGTCCTGGATTTATAAATGGCTCAAACCGACTCTCGGCGGGCTGAGATGGAGTTGAAGGAACCTGCAGCTCCTTCAACTGTTTTTGCACTTTTGCGGTAGCTGATCTCTGCGCTGCGCTCCCGGCACCAAAGAGCACGCTGAACCCTGCGAATATGAGTCCAGTAGCCTTTTCAGGATCATCATCTGGCAAAAAGGAATACTCTGGATATAAACAGGATATCAGTACCGCCAGGCCATATAATATAGTCCCCACGGCAATGATATTGGTTTTTTTGTCTTCGAGAAGGTGAGCCGCAAACCTCATCCCCAGCATGGCAAACAGTCTTTTCATTTTTTACTCCTGAGAACCCGTGCCAGCCACCGCAACACGCTGAGAACGGGGATCATGATTATTTTTTGTGTCCGCTCCGCAGGCCCGGCATCGAGTCTTCGGTCAAAACCACCCTCTGCATCAGACAAGCGCCGAGTACCAGGTGAGTGACCCCATTTACTCCTCACTTTCTACCTCAGTGTCATCAGCAGTAATTTCCTCTTCATCCGTGGTTGCCACAACCTCAGTAGTCTCAACATTACCCGTGCTGGTTGTCGTGTTGTAGCTGTCTGAAACGGTAGCATCTCCCTCAAAGGATGTGTGGTCTCCTGCGGCCGAGAACCCCGATTTCAGTACACTGGCAACCTCCCCGCCAAGGAGAGCAACTGTCCCGCCGGTAACGACCTTGCCGCCAAGACTACCCGCAATGCCAATCCTCTTTGTGGTCTCTTCCATGGCGACCTTCTGCAGATCATTATTCGTCAGCATTTTACACGGATCAGGTCCGCCTTTATTTGCTGCCGCACTCAACCCGTCAATGGCCATGGCAAGGAGAGCCTGATCTGATGTCATATTTTCGTATGCAGCTTTGTCCCGAGTCTCTTTGGCAGCATAGCACCGCTCCATTGCGCTGTATGCTGCAGCTTCGAGGGCAGGGTTTACAGGCGGTGCTTTTGCTGCACAGCCAGACAAGATCAACAGCGGAATAAATACACTCACAACCAGACATCTCTTTGTCACGGCCCTCATCTCTTTCATCTCCTTTTTTTACGAGCTACGCCATCCCAGCTCTATACCCTGTCCATCCTGCCCCATATACGTCAACATCATGTCAATGTTGCCGCTTAACGCCATAGGCGTTGTTGCATCATAAGTCACTCCGTCGACCATTCCAACCACCGTAGCGGCATGGTCGAAACCGTTTTTATCCATAAGCTCAACTCTCCCCCCGACAGGTGGATTTGCTGGCAATGTCACCTCCACCGCAGCAATCTCCGTGTCTATTATATATGGAGCAGAGTAACAGCTTGCCGTAAAATCCTCTGTTTTTACCTGCGCGGTTTGCACTGCAAGTGACGGTGTTTCACCATCGTATAATTCCCCAGCATAGATATAAAAGACCACAGATGTGTTGCGAACTACGGTTTCGGGGGCACTGCCATAGCTAGATGTTATCATTTCCACATTGATGGTGTGGGTGTGAGCGTTTACTGTCCCTGATGTAAATGCAGGGATGTCAACATAGTGATTGTGGTTCCCAGCTGCGTCAGTCTGCCATGTTTCATTCCCAAAAGATTCTAGATCAATACCGTTTGATCCCGCCGGGCCAGTTTGCACCCTAAATCCGTGCGTATGACTGCCTGTTGTATTCGTGTATGTTGTAGGTGGATCAATAGTGTGTGAATGGCCTCCACTTCCCTCTGATTTTAGTACGCCGGAGAGATTATGGATATGTGCCTGCACCGCACAATCCTGCGTCGTCCCTGGGTAATCACCGGTGGTCCCATCCCCCCTATCCCCACGAATGGCGGAGGTGAGGTCAACCCCCCTACCATGATCCCATCCGCGCAAAACCTCACCCCGATAATCCGGCAGTGTAAAATTAAGCGTGTCTTCGCCAAAACTACCCGCAAGATAGGCATAGAGCTTCGGTTCCGCAGTTTTCAACACGCTGCCACCGTTACACTCATACCACCGATCACTCGGAGCTTTATCAATGGGGAAAGGGATAATCTGCCCCACCGGCATCATGGGGAGCTGCTTCAAAACATACCTGAGATATGTTATAACGTCCTGATCATCGGCAGATAATCCGTCGATAAGGCTTTGCGCTGCTGCTGCGGATGCGGCAGAAGATACAACGGCGGCATCAACGTCCGCTACTGAGTCTGAAACCTCCTGCACCAGCGCCACTGCATCCGTTAGTGTTGTCTCCGCAGCAGTGACAGTCGTAGCCAGTGTATTAGCCTCACCCGCAAACGCATTGATTTTGGCTGATATCCCCAGCCAATAGGACAGGCTGTCTGAGACCGCAGCATTGAAGGTATCGACATCCTGCGCTCTATTCGGATCACTCCCCGTATATGTCGGAATTGTTGTTGTTATTGCCATTATATCCCCTCTGTAACTGTTATAGAGCAGCTTGATCTGTAGAATCCATCAACCACCAGGTCAAATTCTGAAAATGTGCCATAAATGATCGTCGCCAGGATGTCGGGATTGCCGATGAACACCGCAGGAAGATCCATCAGTTTTGCCAGAGCTCTCTTTATCGTAGAGATCCGTGATGTTAATATTCTGACATCATAGTCCGTTTCCTGCCTGCTCAAGAGAGACTCTGTGATTGAGTCCCCGGCATCGTCCGTTGTCGTCTTTGTATATGAGGTCCCGCTTGATTTCGTCCCGTATAACAGATCCCCAATATCCAGGGTATTGCCAAGGATAACCTCACCGACGGAAACATCAGCCTGATCATTTTCTATCAGGATCCTGATAGACGCATTTGTATATCTCGGCAGATCAGTCATGGTAACAATTTCGCGGTGATCCGGAGCTGTGAAGAACCACTTGTAATATGTCGTTATTTCGTCGCTGTTGGTGATGGACTCGGTGACATTATACACCTCGCCTTCAGTCGGATCTGTGACAATAACCGTCACTGTCGTCGCGTCCAGCCCAACAGCCGCAAAGCTGTTGCAGAT
>JBAYXX010000220.1:0-3520 GCA_041673345.1 Kiritimatiellia bacterium | reverse complement strand
CCGGGGAGGAAAGCGAATCCCCCCCCCCCCCCCTCAAAGTGGCGGAAAAAATCAGGGCAAATCGGGCTGAACGCTACGAATTGCTTGCCTCTGCGCGTGCCTTGTTCCTCCATGAAGGCAAAAAAGAAAATTTAAAATATCCGCATGACTGGCATCGCACCGCAAAGTGCATGCACATCAATGTCGGTCAAATTGCAGTACACAAAAGTACAGAACACAAAGGCGCGTTTTACAGCGGTTTAATGACCTGCGGTAGTGTTTGGTCGTGTCCAGTGTGTACCGCCAAGGTGCAGGAGCGTAGACGGGCTGAAATCGGTAAAGCGGTTGCTTGGGCGTATGACAGCGGCAAGCAGGCGGCCATGGTCACGCTGACTTTTCCGCACTATAAGCAAAATAACCTTGATGATTTAGTTAAAAAACAGGCTGACGCACTGGCACGGTTCAGGCGTGGGTCGCCGTGGGACAGGTTTAAAGACAGGTTGGGCTATGCTGGCCTGATTCGAGCCTTAGAATTGACCTACGGGGCGAATGGGTGGCATCCGCACACCCACGAACTGTGGTTTGTCGGTGCTGATTCCAGTGTTGAGCAGGAAAAAGGTTTTATTGTTGAGCGCTGGCTCAAGTGCTGCATCAGTGCAGGGTTGGTTGATGCTGATAACGAAGTTCAGATTGCAGCCTTTAAACTGCACGCGGTTGATATTAAAGACCGCTGTGATGCCTCGGACTACCTTGCTAAGAACGATGAGGCGAGTCACTGGGGCGTGGATCGTGAGCTTGCCAAGGCTTCAAGCAAAGCGGGTAAAGCAGCAGGTATGCACCCGTTTGGATTGCTTGCCTTGGCACGTGATGGCGATAAAGTTGCAGGGGCTAAGTTTGTTGAATACGCCAGAGTGATGCGCGGCAAACGCCAGTTGCTGTGGTCGCGTGGCTTGAAAGATTTGGTGGGTTTGGATGACTTAACAGACGAAGAACTGGCAGCACAGCAAGAGGACAAGGCCGATTTACTGGGTCTTATAACGCCCCTGCAATGGTCGTGGGTGCGTAAAGCTGGGCTACGGGCACAAGTGCTAGATGCGGCTGAGTTAAGCGGCTGGGTTGGCGTTGAGGCGATTATAAACTGTCTGTATGAGCCGCCTGATTAAGAAAATCTGTTCGAATTCATGAGATAATCTTTAGAACATCTTCTGTAGTGACTTCTTCGTTATTCTCTATCCGCTCTTTGAGCTTGTTTAACCGTTTTTGCTTACGTTCAGCGTAAGCCATTGCTTTAGTTTTTTTATCAATCTCCTGCTTGTACTGGGCTTCAGCGGCATCAATTTTTTGCTGTGCTTCTTCATCAATTTTTTGTTTAAGATTTTTCACCAGGGTTATTTTTTCTTTAAGTTCAGACTCACCCTTTTTAAGGGTTTCATCGCGTTTTTGTGCTGAAGTCAAAGACTCTTCAAGCTCCCTTTCTACCTCCTTTCTAGCGTTATACTCAGCCTTGTTAACTCGCTCTTTTGCTTCTTCAACATGATTTCTTAGTGCTTCAAGCTCAACCAGTGTTGCTTTATCTGTAAAAAACAAACCAAGCAAGCCAGCGGTTATAAAGCTGATAGCAGCGAAAAATAGAGCAAGCGGTGCTGCTTGATATAGAAGACTAAACCCATTTTTAACTTCACCTGTTTTTATTTCCCAGGAATCATCAACAAAGGTAATAAGAGCATGGGCTTGAAGCCAGCTGTATAACGCGTAAAACAAGGCAGCCAGGGCAATAAATCCCAAGGTAATTAATGCCTTTCTCATCTTAAATAAACCTCTGTTATATCCGGCCTAAAATGCCCCATTTCTTGAGAAACCACCTCAAGCGCTATATGGCGTTCTATTCCCGCCCTATACAGTTCATCCATGCGTTCTTGGGCATAGCTATGGCGTAGGCCATGAGCGCCGTGTGAGTAGCCCAATGCATTGCTTGAGGCGCGGCTAAATGATTGGCTGAAGGCTCGACCGCCGCCAATTTCATAATGCCTTTCGTAGTGAATATTTCGATCAGTAACGTTCTGAGGGGTATCAAGTCTTCGGTCCTCTAGGCGATCTGCTAGGTGTGATGGAATTTGTACTTCTCGTGTGAGGCCGCCTTTGCCGGTGACCGTATACAAAACGCCTTCACGTTGTGAGAACTTTTCTTCTAGCGCTGGCCTAGGGTCAGCAGGCTGTATATCGGCCCTCTGAAGCGTTATAAGCTCGTGCGCACGCAAACCGGAAGAATGGGCTATCTCTGTAGCTAAAGCGTTTTGAGGGGCTTGCAGGGCTGCTATAGCCTGCACTTGCTCAGGTGTATATGCCCGAGATTTGAGAACCTGCTCTATTTCTGATTTAACAACCGGTAAACGCTCGTTTTGTTCTAGCTTATGCGTTACGTGCTGCATCATGACCTGGATTGCTTGCCGCTCCATATCCAGCGCTTTTTGACCAACTTGCTCAGACCTAAACTCTAAATACGAATTTGCATTTTCTATTGTTAAATCTTTAAGGTTTTCTGCGCTGTGAGCCAGGTGAGTTGCTACGTTGCGAAGTGCTTGCTCGTAATTTCTAACAGTGCCCACTGACTGCACAATATCGCCTTGCAACTGTTTCATAACGTGCGCGGCCTGCTTTTGGCCTTGTCGCTCAGGGCTGCTAAATCGTCTCGACATGATTTTTCAACCACCGGCTTATAGTGCTGATTTCAGCAGACAGTCTTTTTTGTTTAAGCCAAATTTGAATCTCTTGGAGGGTCGCGCCTTCTGCGCGCAAAGCTATAATTTCAGCTTTGTATTTATCTAACTTTGAACGGACATAACGCTTCTTTTTCCGAAGCTGAGTAATAGCTGACAAGCGTTTAACTTCAGCCTTAGCGTCAAAAGTCGTCATAAAATTTATCTCTGTAAGAACAACCTTAAGCATAAATTTGCTTAAGTACGCTTGCGCGGTTGGCCACTTTTCTAGATAAATCTAGCTGTATTGACTCTCCACAGTTTTGCTTTTTATGCAGTAAGCGTCTGCCTTCTTTGACTGCTGAAAGGTGCAGTGATGTATAGATCTCCATTTAGGTCAGTGGTTACATCGCCAGGTTTCTCGGTTATCTGCCGGTCAGTTTGTCTCGGATTATAGGATTTTTTAGGCATAATCCGGGGTAATTGCCTGCGCTTACGAAGCCAGCGCTAAGGCTTCAGGAATTTTGAATATACTGAGTATTGGCGTAACCGTCAATTTGCGCCTATTTTTTGCGTCTAATTTCTGAATGCAGCGTATATACTGGCTCCGCTATGTACGCTTCAGCGTGTACATAGCGGAGCCAGTAGATTGCAAATGCAAAATTTAATACAGGGTGCTGAGATCTTGGGCGTTGCCCCAAACCCCACGTTCGCCACATGGCAGGCGGCCAGGGGAAGAGCACCCCTGACCACCAGCCCTAAGCGTGGGGTCGTTGCGAGGCATCAAGGGCTTTCGCGGCATAAAACCCGCGCAAAAAGCACGCGCGGATTTATTCCACGACCCT
>JBAYXX010000219.1:0-3587 GCA_041673345.1 Kiritimatiellia bacterium | reverse complement strand
CGTCAAGAAACACGCCGTCCCCCAAACGCACGTTGTTGCCCATAAGTACCGGCGCCTTGACCCGGGCGCTCGCCGGAATCACCACATTCATGCCGGTGCAGATGCCCTTTTCCACGTGGTAGCCCGGTATCGGAAACATCCCCTCTTCCGCAGCCAACACCCGACAGTTGCAGCTGTGATAGTCGGCAAAGGTGCGAATCTGCATCACCTCGCCAGCCAGCCGTTGGCAATGATCTTTGCCCAGAAAGAACAACCCGCTCGGTAGCGGTGTACTTGCCCAGGAAACCTCGTCTTCAATGGTCAGCTGCGCAGCTGACAGCGAACGAAAATCGAAAAATGGGAAGATTGTGCCGTTAAACCACAATACGGGCTCGGTTCCCAGAAACGCCGCATGACGCCGACTCAGCTCACCCAGATCGGAATAGCTCTTGGTACCAATGTAGTTCAGCGATACCGACCAGCGTTCGCCGCTGCCCAGAAAGCTGGCCATCTCCGGCGCAAAATCAGTATCCAGGATTAAGATGGACCTAACACCCACGCTGCAACAAAAATCAATGTAATATTCGACCAGCGGCTTGTTGGCAACGGGTAACATCGCGGAAGATATCCCGCTGAAGCCATCACTCAGCCCTTGCTCTTCAAGATTGCCAAGGCATATCAACGCTTTCATCGGCTTTCACACGTCCTTTGCCCAATCACTCACCACCCCGCCGCCAGTCTGATCACCTGCAGTCAAAGTCAACTGGCACCTCAATAAGCCCCCTTGCCAAAAATCACCGCTGGTATCGTTTTGAGCAATATCCACAGATCCTTGCGCAAACTTTGACTATGTATATACTCCTTGTCGAGCTGCACCTGCTGCTTGAAAGGAATGTCACTGCGACCAGACACCTGCCAGATGCAGGTGATGCCCGGCATCACATGCAGCCGCTTGCGATCTTCCAGCGTGTACTGCGTCACCTCATCGGGCAACGGTGGGCGCGGACCAACCAGACTCATGTCACCAGCCAGTACATTGAACAGTTGCGGCATCTCGTCAATACTGTAGCGACGGATAAAACGACCTATGCGCGTCACCCGTGGATCGCGTTTCATCTTGAAAATCACCCCGTCAGCAGACTGGTTCTGCTGGTTCAAGGCGGCTTTGATCCGGTCGGCATTCTCATGCATCGAACGGAATTTGTAAAACTGGAAGTGGCGACCGTCCTTGCCCACCCGCACCTGGCGGTAAATGATGCTGCCGCCATCCTCCAACTTGATCAGCATGGCCACGACAAGCAACAGCGGCGAAAGGACGACCAACGCGGCGAGCGACCCCATAATATCAATGAAGCGCTTCAGCCCGCGAGCAAAGGCCAGCGTGCTATCCCACAGCACCAGTTTCATGGTGTTGGGACGAGGCTGCTTCTCACGAGCAAATATCTCAGCCACAATGGCCTGACGCCGCCGCTGCTCCTCTGCTGTGGCGGTGGCACTCGCAACCGGGGCTGATGCCTTTTGTTTCATTTTTTGGGGCGACTTCCGATCGGTCGACACACAACACTCAAACTACAGCGTTTCCTGCAAAAAAACCTCACGCAGGACCAGCAGCTCGCCCAAAAGCTTCTTGCCCGCAGCGACATCGCCGCCTTTCAAGGCATACTCAATGCCGCGACAGACTTCAAAAAAGGGCTGGGCACCGATGTTGGCCGAAGCGCCTTTCATGGCATGCGCCACCCCGACGGCCTCCGCTATGTTACCACTTTGCAGACTCTTCTGCAGCAAGGCCGTATTATCGTTGAGTGACTCGGTATAAGAGTCTATGAGCATGACAATAGTCTCATCGTCATCAAGCTCAAGTTTCTCTATGATATACTGACGAATCTCAGCCTTCATCACAACTCCTTTGCCTTCCACCCAGGAATCTGGCCTACTGGGTCGTCTTCAGCTTTGGACCGACCATGGCTGGGCGCTCCGTATCAAAAACTCGGTCTGATTCAAGCCATTAAAATGCTTGCGCATGATATTGCTGCTGATCGTACGAATGATGGCCAGACCGCGGCCCGAACTGGCCATGGCCTTGTTCTGCTGCTCAAAGACATCGGCGGCGTCCCTTGAGAGCTGCAACTTGTCCTGGTCGCTTTTCGGCTCCCGGTCCAGCACTGTGACAAACACCGTGTCGGGCTCCCGTAGGCAGATCTGAACCAAGATACCCGAATGCAAACCGGGCCTGTTCGCGCATTCATACTCAATGACGTTGTTGAGAAACTCGCTCAACAGCAACTCAACCCTGGTCGCCAGCTCGTTGTCATGCGTCCGTTCTTCCACAAAACGCCAAAAATGCTCCACGCCGCGACTGACATCGCCCTTGCTCAGGTTGATCAGTTGCAATATGTTGTCGTCCCCCTTCGGCACGCCACGAACCTCCACGATGCAGACATCGTCAGGAACGATGTTGTAGCCGATCTGGTCAAGCGCGCTGCGGAGCAGATACGGCAGCGGCAAAAAAGTCGATTTTTCCATGAGTGAGGTCAACAAACTAAGCAGCAACGGCGTCGCCACCGTCTCTTCCCGATCGTTCTTCAAGTCAATCAAGCCGTCCGTATAGCCGAGAATGATATCGCCCGGGTCCAATTCGTAATAGACGTTGTCCTCTTCTTGATAAACTGTACGAGCAAACCAGCCGACGGGGACGCCGCCCTTGTCGCCCATGTCAATCTCATAGGCTCGCTGCTCACGCCGAGAACAGCAGATCAGCCCTGGATGGCCGGCGCTCTGAAACACCAGACGCTGCTTGGGATAATCGAAAATCGCCACCAGGCAGGTCATGTAGCTGCCACCACTGAGGTCGTTACAGAAAAACTGGTTGATGCGATTGAGAATCACATTCGGCAGCCACGCCTGCTCGACCATCTCCAGGCGCAAGGCCTTCAGAAACGACTGGATCGCACTCATATACAACGCCGACTGGATGCCATGGCCGGCAATGTCAGCCAGAAACAGCAGGTACTTGCCCGAGCCCAGCTCAACCAGATCAAGACTGTCACCCGATATCCTAAAACAAGGCTCGTACAGATAGGTCGTCAGCATGTGCTTATTCAGAGAACACCAGGGCGGCAACAACACCCGCTGCACCTCGCGCGCCAACAGTAGGTCCACATTGAGCTGCTTGTAAAAACGCGCCGCGTCACTCTCCTCGCGATACACCCGCACCGCATGCTCAATCTTCTCCATTAGCTGTTTTTTCTGAAACGACTTGTTCAAATAGTACGAATACTGGTCATCGGAAATACGGTTGATCAAAGAGCTGTTGATGTCGTCAAGCAAAGACGTCAAAAAAATGATCGGGATCTTCTGATTGTATTCCCGAATCAACTTGCGCACTTCAAAGCCGTCAATGGACCCAAGCATGACATCCAGCAAAATCACGTCAAAGTCATGCGTCTTGAACTCCTTTACCGCCTGCAGCGCGTTGTCGCAGGTCGTCAGATTGTAATTCTCATTGCGCAGGCAGGATTGCAGCAACACCAAGGAAAACTTTTCGTCATCGACTGCCAGAACGTTGTAGGTCTGATTTGTCATGTGTCGCTGCTATGCCTTTGCTGCTG
>JBAYXX010000218.1:0-3594 GCA_041673345.1 Kiritimatiellia bacterium | reverse complement strand
GGCCGATCTGATCGATGCCGCCACTGCCAGTGCTGCCCGTTCCGCCGTTCGTTCATTGCAGGGAGAGTTTTCCCGCGCTATCGGCGAATTGAACGAAGAATTGATCAATCTGCGCATGCTGGTTGAGGCAACGCTGGATTTCCCCGAAGAAGAGATCGATTTTCTGCAGGCGGCCGATGCATTCGGCCGCCTGCAGCGTCTGCAGGAAAAACTGGCCGACATCTTCCAGCGCGCCGGCCAGGGCAAACTGCTGCAGGCCGGTTTGCACGTCGTTCTGGCGGGGCAGCCCAATGTGGGCAAATCCTCGCTGCTCAACTGCCTCGCTGGTGACGATCTGGCCATCGTCACCCCCATTGCCGGCACCACCCGCGATGCCCTGCGTTCAACCATCCAGATCGAAGGTATCCCGCTGCATATCATCGATACGGCAGGCCTGCGCGACACCGACGACGAAGTGGAAAAAATCGGTATCGCCCGCAGCTGGCAGGAAATCGAACGCGCCGACGTCGTGCTGCTTCTGGTCGATGCCCGCCAGGGCGTTACGGAGGCGGACCGCGCCATTCTGGAAAAACTTCCGGCGCGCCTGCAGCGGATTACGGTGCATAACAAGATCGACCTGGCCGGCAGCAAGGCAGAACGGCACAGCGAAGCCGACGCGGTAGTGGTCAGCCTTTCGGCCAAGGCCAACCAGGGCATCGATCTGCTGCGTGCCGAACTTCTGCGAGTTGCCGGCTGGCAACAGACCGAAGATGTCTTCATTGCACGCGAACGTCACCTGCGAGCGCTGAGTGCCGCCCGCGAACATGTTGCCGGCGCTAGCCAGATCGTGCACGGCCCGTTCCCTGCTCTCGAACTCTTTGCCGAAGAACTGCGTCTGGCGCAGCAGGCGCTGGGTCAGATTACCGGCGAATTCACTGCCGACGACCTTTTAGGGGTCATTTTCAGCCGCTTCTGCATCGGCAAGTGATTACCCCTAACTCAGATCCAGCGGACTGACCACGCCGCGCCCGCCTTTGTTTAGCACGTGGGTATAGATCATGGTCGTTGCCACGTCGGCATGGCCCAGTAATTCCTGTACCGTGCGAATGTCGTAGCCGCCCTGTAACAGGTGAGTCGCAAAGGAATGGCGCAAAGTGTGCGGGGTGGCTGGTTTGCTGATAGCTGCTTCCTGCACTGCGCGTTTCATCGCCCGCTGCACTAATTTTTCATCGATATGATGCCGCCGCTCGCTGCCGCTGCGCGGATCAATTGAATAGCTCTTGGCAACAAAAACATACTGCCAAGCCCATTCATTTTCTGCATTTGCGTATTTGCGGTCCAGGGCGTTGGGCAAATACACCGACGCCATGCCTTTGGCTAAATCGTCTTCATACAAATGGCGGCGGCGCTGCAAATGCGCCTGCAATTCAGCGGCAATACGCTGCGGCAACATGGTCACCCGGTCTTTTGCGCCCTTGCCGTCACGCACGATAATTTCCGCCCGGGAAAAATCCACATCCTTGACCCGCAAACGCACGCACTCCATCAAGCGCATGCCCGTGCCGTACAACAAGCGCAGCATCAAGCCATAAGTTCCCTCGGTTCGTCCGAGTACCGCCTGAACTTCCTCCCGCGTTAACACCACTGGCAAACGCGCCGGTCGTTTGGCCCGTACCACCTCGTCGAGCCAGGGCAGATTGATGTGCAGTAGCTCGCGGTATAAAAACAGCAAAGCCGACAACGCCTGATTCTGCGTTGCTGCCGCTACCCGACCCTCTACCGCCAGATGTGTCAAAAACGCCTCGACCTCCTTCGCCCCCATCTCCTGAGGGTGACGTTTTCCATGGAAAAGAATGAAACGCCTCACCCATTGGACATATTGTGTTTCTGTCCGTATGCTGTAGTGCTTCAAGCGCAGGCGATCACGCAGCAGGTCGAGCAATTTTGGTGCATTTTGCGATGGGTTGGCTTGCTGTTCATTCATGATTCTTTAAAAATCATATGGATGATTTGTAATGGACTTTGTTATACACCTTTTTGAAAATGAGTATACACCGGTCGCGGTGTATACTGGACGTTAGGCATCTCAAGAAAGGATTACTAAATGGCCAATCGTAGCTATCTGTGTGGGTCAAGGGAATACCGTATTCAGCCAAGCAATTGGGATGAAAATTATGATCCCGACGAACAAACACTGGTCAATGATGTATATGGTGTTCCTGCGCTTTGGTTTGCCCTGTTTCGCCCATCCGATATAGTCACGCAAGTGTTTGAAACTGAAGATGGTGATTTTCATGTGGAAGCACCCATCAACAGCAAAGAAAAAGCTCTTGAACAGTTAAAAGACGCGACTGAAGTTCTTGTTAAAGCCTTCAGTGGGGTTGGCGATGTCCATGAATACATTGACTTCTTTGAGCAAGCAATCGCTGCCTCTGAATGGCCGTTTGTCACTATCGAGATGGAAGAAATCGCCTATACGAGTGACCCCGAAGAGTTTTATCGAAACGTTCGGCGCTTACTTGAGAAATTTGAGCAACACACGGCTAATGGCGTACTTGACCTTCTATTAGAGCTTTCTGCGTTTGAAGATTTATCGGTTCTTCCTCCCGCAAGGTATTACTTGGATTCCCTTGAAGATGTTACCGAAAACGATGCTTGGAACCATTGCCGCATGATTGGTGCGGGTCAGCTTAATTCCGGCATTGGAAAAAGCGTTCCGTGGGAACCAACCGATGCCTAACCCCTCGTTCCAGCCGACCGCCCAAAAGCTACGCTTTTGGGTTCCCTCCGCGCTACGCGCTCCGGCGGCGGCTGAACTCAAACGTTGGGCGTGAGAAACATGCGGATTCGTGTTTTCTTAACAGGGCTTGCTGGTTTCGTTTTACTCGGTTGGGGCGCATGGCGCTGGATTGTTCTCGGCTTCCCATTTGGTTTGCAGTCGGTTTTCGACGGCATGCTACTTTCTCGGAACGTCATTGATAAGGACTCGCCTATCTTTGCGATCTCCTTGGGCTTGCTTTGTCTTGCATATGCAGCTTTGGAAGTACATCTTTCTAACAAAGGAAAGTGAGGCTCTGCATGTATTCTCTCTGCCCGAACACCTCACTCTTCCGCGACTGCACACCCAACCCGGCAGTCGAGAGGGACGCCGGTCAAGCGGTTGCTCTCCGAACCATCCGCCTCGCGCGGCGCCCCTCACTTCTACGTTAGGGAGCAACACATGCGCTACGTCTATGCAATCGGGGCCTGTATCGGGCTGTTCTTTGTCTACGCCATCATCGGCGGCATTTTGGGTTGGAAGCATGGCGGCGGTGCAATCCCCATGATCCTTTTCTTCGCGGCAGTGGTATGGACTTGGAAAGCGATCACGGGAACCAAAGGGGGTGAAAAATGAAAGTTGCGCCAAGTTGGTTTGGCCATTTCCTCTTTGGTATTGCCGTTTGGATTGCGCTACTTCCTGCGGCAATAGCTGCAAATAACTTCGTTCCTATCAGGCTTCCACATGGTGTCCAAATTGAGCTTCCGAGAAATTGGGAAGCGTTGAGCAAAAATCAGAGAATCACCCTCGATTCAACCGTCCAGTCCCGCAATGAGCGCGCCGGAATATTCGATGCG
>JBAYXX010000217.1:0-3601 GCA_041673345.1 Kiritimatiellia bacterium | reverse complement strand
CGTCAGCGACGAACTCGTCGAGCCCGCCCTCGCCCGCTCCAAGAAGCTCTATCCCGCCCCCCTGCGCCGCGTGACCGCGAACGTCGAGGTGGACGGCAAACCCCCGCCTTTGCAGGTCTTTTTCGATTTCTGGCGGATCGACTATGGGACAGCAGGGCCGTAAAACCCAACAAAAACGCGAAACGGCCGGCCCCGCCGGGAAAACCTCCAACCCGAAACCTCAAAACAGACACCGAAAACCCAAGCAAATCCGCATGGGTAAGGGCTGACTGCTCCGCCTATGGGATGCTAGTGATCTGAAATATATGCGCCGAAAGGTTTGTTTAGCGTAAGTTCCCACCGGCCTAACTCATCTGTTCGAACGCTGTCGTTATGTAAGCCCGAATGTTTGCCGGAAAGGGCGCTCACGTCTTCCCAGCGGACGCCAACCTCCGCCTTGGCAAGAGGAACTCCATTCTGGTCAACGACTTTGCCGTAAGCGGTCTGAGGCAGCATCCTGTCGAATATCCTCTCGAACCAAGCGGCTCTGCTTTTGCCAGCCGCCGCCCATTCCTCCTGCGTTTCCTGCGCCAAAACGATTGCGGCGAGGCATGTGCCTAAAAGAATCATCGAACATTTCTTCATCGCCTCATTTCCTCTCATTGCTGTGTCGAATGGATCACACTCAAAACTTGTTTCCAGAATTTTTGCTCGGCAGTGATGTTCGAACGGAACTCGCGGCTGTGCGAATAATGTTGGTTGTCGCCGTCGGAAAACGGCGCCACTATAGCACTTTCTTCAGAGACAAGGGTTGCCCCCGACGCGCCCCTGTTCTTGCTAACCACATGAAGAGTCAACTGCTCTTTTTAGGTTTACGGAATCGTGGCGGCAGGCGCAAGGTATAAAATCGCGATATGGGGCGGCATGAACGTACTGCCACCGTCGTCACGGACTGCCTGCGGAGAGATGTGGGTGCCTGGCAATTGTGCGGGATTCAGACCCATAGACCGAAACATCGCGATGTCTCCATCTGACATGCCAGAAACAACTCCAAGTATTCCCTTGAAAAACTCCGTAAACTCTTGGGGATGGCCTGAAACATAGAACCGGACTCTTTCGAATTTGTTGGAGGCCGACATAAGTTTCCCGGCGAAAAGATGGTCGTGAAATGCGGACAAGAGCACTGCCGGAAGGTAATTAGTCATCGCGTCAGAGTACAGATTTGTGGCGTAAACTGACAAACTGGACAGATTGTTGCCGAACCAAAAGTTTGAAACGGTGTTCGCAACCTCAATAGGCGATGGCGGTTCAGCTTTGCTGTGGAAGACAATCAACGCGGTGGCGAAAACAAGAACAATAGCTTTCCTCATGACTCTCCTTTTTTCTTTTCAGTGTTGACCAAAAAAAATCGGGGCCCGCAGTCCACACATCAGCCACGGGCCCCACACAGTTTCACGGCAACGGAAAGGGACCGAATGTTTCATCGATATTCAATTCCGATATGATTATCCGCCACCTGAGTTGACGGAACTCGTCGACGGACAACTCATTGAATCCCGTATAGTAAATATGATTAGTAATGCTGAGTGGATAATATTTGCTAAATTGGCCCAGTTTATACAAACTTCCGCCATATTCAATCCAAATCCGTTCGTATGCTTGAAAAATGTCCACCCCCCCACCACCCACTACACTATTGCTTGCAAACCCTCTTTTTATCGGCACGGCGTCGTCCTTGCGTATAACCGGCGGCTTCTTGAAGTTGGTGTAAACATCGAACCCCACGGTTCCTGTCCGATATTTTCCGACGGCATCGGCGGGTATTGGCGCGTCTGATATCGGGAACAGAGGACCGTATTGGGACGGTGCCCCCGGCAACATGCTGACCATCCAGAAAAAGCCCGATGCGAACACTCCGACAAAGAGGCCAATGACGAATCCACATACCTTTAAGCGTTTCATAAAACCTCTTTGTCAGAAGCACGTCAAGAAAAGACACGCCCAAAAAAGAATGGTCGCCACTATAATGCCCGTGACCACCCCAACAAGCAGACTTTTTAAAAAACCTATCATGGCGAAGGCCTCTCGTTCTAATTAAGATTTGGCTGTCTTATTGTGGACCTTGCGTTATCGAACGGCACCAATGCCGGCCACAACTGGGTATCCATGAGGCCCTCCTCGGGGCCACCTTGCATCGTCCGCAAAGCCGTCGGAGTCAGGATGCTTGTGAGCGGGGCAGCCGGATTGTCGAATAGCTGGCTTCCCAGACCGATGGCATTCTGCGAGGACTGCGGATCCCACTGGAAACGCTCCCAATAGTTATTAGCATGCGCACCTCCTTTGAGAAAAAACACGTTATACCCCCAACTTCTCCCGAAAACGCCCCAAAGCAGGTTGTTGACCTTGCTCCCATGTACGACAACCCCGTTGACCGTGACGTAAATCCTGTTTGCACTGTCAGGAATATTATATCGAGCGCAGGGCGCTGTATTGTCGGAGCTGACAGGAACGAGTTGGTAATCAAACTCTTGACCCGAAAGTCGCATAAATCTCCGAAAGGTGCGGTATTGGGTTATGAGCGATAATTGGCTTGCATTCGCGATCATCGTTGTCGCCTTAAACGCAGCGCCCCATCCTCTTGCAACCGCCACTTGGGATTCGAGCCACGCCGTGATGTCTGCTCCCGCGAGCGGGAGAAGGACGTTTGCGCCGCTCTTTGGGCACCCGCTTATTCCTGTGTCGAACTCGAATCTATAAAGCCCTCCCAGATAGAGATTTTGAAATTTGACTTGTGTGCCACTTGAGGGATTGAACGACCCGTTGCTTGGACCAGCGACCATTTCCCAGTACGATTCTGCAAGAGCATTGTCCGGAATGCTATCCGGCAAGACATTAGCTGTAAAAGAAATATCAAAATCATCAATGCTATTGCCAGACGGCGTCGCCACCTGATCCCGGAAGATAATAAGTGCCTGGCCTGGATTATCAACTAAACTTGGATCGCCAAAATCAGTCTTCTCTCCCTCGAAAAGTTGAGGGGAGTTCAACGCTACCGATGACAAAACCTCAATGTTGTTTACTATGAGGACGAATAGCGATGCGGACTTGCCAGCGGCTTTAAACGTCGAATTGGGCCAGTCGATTTCTTTGGTGACGATATGATCAGGATCAAGCACGAAGATATGCGGCGATTGGATGCTGAGTTCCCAGTCATAGTTTGAAAATCCGTATTGCGCCATAAAGCCCGGCTCGGTTGCCGCATGTTCAAGTGACACCTCGTACTTTGCGCCTTTCGCCAGAACGAGCGTGATCGTTTCGCTTAATCCGTAATAGTGGTTAACGCGCATCTGGACCGGGCGCGGGTCGCCCGAGACGGGCGCAACTATCAGCCGGTATTTCTCTGAATCGCTGCCGCTGGGGTCGCCGAAAGTGACCGACACGGCGACGGTGTCGCGCGGGTCGCGGTCGGAGGGATCGAGCGGATCGCTGCCCTGCGCGGCCTCGGCGCCGTCGGGGACGAGATCGCCGTCTGTGTCGCCGACGTTCGGGTTCGTGCCGTAGTCGCTCTCCTGACTGTTGGTCAGGCCGTCGTCGTCGGGATCGGCGCCCGGGTCGTTGCCCG
>JBAYXX010000216.1:0-3660 GCA_041673345.1 Kiritimatiellia bacterium | reverse complement strand
ATCGAATCCGCCAGCGACCCGGCGTCAAGGTCGAACCATAGGTCCCCTCGATAAGTTTCCGCATCCCAATCTTCAGCATCCGTCGCTGAGACGGACAGAACCGTCATATGGTACGCCGTCGTCTGTCGGACATGTTCGACGTCCTCTTCCTTGACCGGTGTCCATTTCTCATACGAACCCTTTTGGTTCGCCTGGGCTTGATAAAAGCGGTACATTGATGCCATAACCCACCCCAACTAACTCGACGCCGCTTCCTGCGGTCGTTCCGAATTCCGACAGCTCTAAACCGAAAGTTTTTGCGCTACTTGAGGGAACTTTCGTCGTAGGTAGGCAAGGTGGTGGACCCGGTAGCCGAACGGCAACTTCAGTGTAAAGACTGGCCGGAGTCCGTAACTGCTGCTGACCAACTGGAAAGGGGCTCGAATGTCTATCACCAGTTTTTCGTCGAGCTGGAGAGGCTTGTCGCTGACGCCGTCAAGCCATCTCCCGGTGTGGTCGACGATGGTGTATCGAAACACGGGTTCTCTCAGCTCCCAATCAGCCAGCCTGAAAGCGGCCAAGATGTCAGGGTTTAAGGTGCTGGTAACGAGGACGAAAATCGCGCCCCGGTTCAACGCTAACCGGACGGTCTTTTTCAGGGGCAACGGTTTGGATGGGCCCTGGACAGGCGAGTCCATTGGCCTGACTCGGTCGGCTCTAAGCATGATAGTCTCCAAAGGGTTGTGTCCGGCACAGCAAGGGTGCTGCCCTACTGAGGCCAAGTGCGGCCGGCTGTGTGCTGCAGCCGGCCGACACAGATTAGCGCTATGGGTCCTGTATTTGCAAGCCCGCCTTAACCTCTTTCTTGATCTGCGCTATGGTTTGGTATGTCTCCTCTTGCACTGGTCCCCAAAGACTATCAGGCACTTCGATGACGTAATCGCCGGCGTTGTACCCGGCAAGAACGTATTTAAGAATCTCGTCGGCCCTCTTCGTGTCGTGTAAGTGGATCCATGCCACGATGACGCCGCGGAAGGCTTCGTCCAAGGTGAGCAGCGACCATGTCTCCACTTTGGGGGGATTCGATTGTTTTTTGCGGGAAGAGAAATCAATTAGTTCTGCCATTCAACCTCCGTTATCCACACCACGTGTTACAAGAAGCGTACTTTACTATGTCGTCGCTAAGGCCTAGCTCACTGGTTCGTAACCGGCCGCTTTGCACGTCTATCACCTCAAGTCAGTAAAGTCATTTCAAATCGCTTCCGTTTGCCCGCTGACCCATGCACGTCGATCACGACGTCATAATCCCGGCCATTGCACCGTAAACACCGGATGCACTGAACCCCCAGCCTTTCAAACGGGCACACAATCTCGCCACGCTGGCGAGCACTCCCTTTGAGTTTAGTCCGATAAGTCCGCCACCCGAGACGTTTAGCGTCTTCCGCTTGCTGCAGGGTCTCGACCGATGCTTGACAAAAAGACTTCAAGCGTTGGTCCGTCTTCGGGTGGTTCCATTGATGAGTATACCCCAGCCATCCAGAGGCTTTGGAGAGGAGTTGATTCCAGATTTCGAAAGGAATTGCGGCGGGATCGCCATAAGCTCCAAGACGGATCACCCGACCCGCCCCGAGAAGGTTCAACTTTTCCTCCTTGCACTTGCCGGCTCGATAATTCCGATAGACCTGGAGCGGATCCTGTCCCACCTGCACGTAGCAGGAACCTTGCCTGTGCATGCAGTCTCCGCAGATCGAGTAATCTTCGCCGGATTTGCTCGCGTCCCTGGGATCCATGTCCGCACGTAGGATGTAGGTCTGAATCACAGGCCCTGTTTTCCGGTTTCTGGATGGGGTGTTCGTCCCAGTCGCAATACAGACGATCTCCTTACCGTCCAGGGCCGAAGGCCCGCGGTAGAGTATGTGCATAAAGTCTCCAAAGGGTAAGAACAAGAAAGCCCGAAGGGTGCCGCCTTCAGGCTTTCGGTTAAGGACACGTTTTTGCGTATGGTTTATTTCAACATGGTGATCCATGCACCTTCCCTTAGCTCTGCGTTAGGTGCCAAGATCAACCTCCGGGAACGGCCCTTTGAACTCTGGGAATTCTCTCCGTATCTCCTGCCAGCACCCCTCTCGCCACATCTGCAAAAAAAGTGCGGCTTCCAACCCCGCGTGGTCGGCTGCGAAATTGATCGCAGCCATAAACTCTTGGTGTGCTTTGTCAGTCATCTTTCTTCTCCGTTTGGTGCATAACTGTGCCATCGAGCGGACTCGCCTTCGGCTCACCGCTCATGGCGGCGTTAGGCGTCATAAAATCAGCGTGAATATGGGCATTCAAAATCGCATTCTTCACTGCCGGCCTTTGTGCAATACTGCATTAATTTTCCGTTGTTCCATCGCCCGCACTCATCGCCGGGTTCTGGCCCGTCTTTGTCGTAGTTGTCTTCTTCGTAATCTTCAAATTCGAACATATCATTTTCCTCAGCCTAACCCGGCGCTCAAGCGGGAAGCTCAACAGCTACGCTGTCTCGCTCCCCTTAGCTAATGCGTTAGGTTGCAGGTCGCGGCATTGCGGGGCATCCATAAACCTCTGCAAGCTCCGCGAGCATCCGCTCCATGTGCCAGTATCTACGGCGGTAGTTCGCGTACTGCTGGGCGTAGATTCTGTCCTGCCTTTCGTTCCCGAATGGCGGCGGTGGCATCTCGGCCCCGCGCAGCCGGTACACATCGGCGTAAGCACGCCGTGTTGCCTCAACTCTCCGCGCCCTGCTGCCCCGTCCTGACATGCTCAACTCCGTAGCCTACAACCTAACAATTCATTCAAGCCGACGCCGCTTCACGGCGCGGCTTAACTCAGGCGTTATGCACCGTAGAGCTAGTCGTCACGGTGCGGTACATCGGCATGTAATTTTCGCACTCAACACCGCGCGTCGAGATTGTGTAGCTGAACGTTGCCATGCTTTGCCAGTTGCTTGCTTTTGCCTGCACTCGGTAGCAATGCGCTGCGTTCGGGCAAAGCGTTTGCGTGCACATCGTAATGTCAGCCATGTTTGTCACCTCGTCGCATAACTGTGCCTTCAACTCGGACGCCTGCGGCGCCGGTTAAGGCGTCGTTGGGCGTCACTTCCGCGCCACTTCCGCGCCATAGAACCATTCTGCCAGGCACTCGCGCATGTACTGCTCAAACTCACCTTCCTCTCCGCCAGGGTCGTTCTCAACCGTCACCGTCACGGCATCGCTATAGCCCCAAATGCCAGCCTCCATTTCGCCGGGATGGTACACATCGAATTTCAGTTCTTTCGCCATTTCAATCTCCTATAGTTACGCCCAACAATGCGCTTCAACTCGGACCGGCCAAAGCTACGCTTTGTCCGTCCGGTTAAGCGCGGCGTTATGCGCCTGCATCGCGGTCGCTGAGTCCTTGCAAAACGCCTCGATTGTCGAGTCGCCCAAGATGCACACTCCAGCGGCAGGTATAAGCCCCGAAATGCTTGCCAACCCAGACATTGCGAGGCAAGAGCATCCTACCCGTCCGTGGGCGATGTACGACTTCAACCAATGCCTTTCGGCTTTTGCTCTCAGCCGGAGCAACCAGTTTTTCTTGCTGGTATACCCCGGAGCCAAGAATATCGGACCGCGTGCATGGCACGATTGACACTCCATTGCCCAGCCCGAAACAGACTGCCGA
>JBAYXX010000215.1:0-3702 GCA_041673345.1 Kiritimatiellia bacterium | reverse complement strand
TCGATACTACACGCTATCTTAGGAGGGTGAAAAATTGAAGATCAGAGTCAATTCAAAACACGACTGCGTCATTGCACGTCAGAGTTTCCCGGAAGATGTCTGGCGGCCCGTGCTGCAGTCATTAATTGATGACCGTTTCGCGTGGTACCCGTTACCCGCAGGAGCAACATTCGAGGACTATGCGGAGGAGGATACCCGGACACGGGTAGAAACGAATGGCGGCGAGGAGACAACCGTTGAGGAAGTCCGCCTCGAAAACCCAACATCACGCATATTTCGGATCGGGTTTGCTACCGCTGAGGAACTCGAATACCTGATAGAGAACGGAGAGTTGCAGCCGGAACCAGCAGACGAGGTAGTCGATGATTGATCAAAGAGCCAACAAAAATATCCTCGCGGTCAGCGCTCAGACGCGGGAGCCGGGGATCAACGAGTGTATAGATGTCGATCAGTCGCTGCTGGTGAGCACCGACAACTATATCAACCTGGCGCCACGGACCGAGACAAATGCCGACGAGATGAACGGCAAAGAAGAGGCTGATATCATTTATGACAACGGTGCCTCTGCTGCTGGATCTCTCACGTTCGCTCGCCTGCAGCCCAATCAGGCCGCCTTTATGCTGGCGTACGGTCTCGGGGCCTGCGCGTCGGTAGCGTCTGGAGACGGCTACATCCACACCATCACGCCGATTGACGGGGATGTTGATGAGTCCCGCTCGAATCCCTCTTTTACAACCATGCAGCGCTACGGCGAGACTATCGCCAAACGCCGCTTTGCAAGCAACTTTATCAACTCCCTGTCCCTCACCTTTGCAACCGACAGCTGGGTGACAGGCAGCGCCGAAATCCTCTCCACTGGACGATACCAGGACTCGGTCATCGAAGAGAGTGTCACTGCCCTGGACAATGTGGAAACGCTGACACTTGCCGCAAACTCTGTGGCCGGGACCACCGCCGCTGAGCGGCTCAACTCCGTGCAGATCGTGCGGGCCAAGGTGGATGGCAGCTACGAATTCGCGGTGGTAACAGCAGTCTCAGATGCAACTCCTGCGGTACTTACAATTGAGTCGCTGGGAGGTACAGGAGACTCAACGGAATACAAGATCCTTTATATGCCGCAGGAGACATTGTGGAGCACGTCCGGGGATCTGCTCTACTGCGGAGATACGGTGATCAGCGGATGGACCTTTCCTGCCCCCGTGACCGAATCACCTCTGCGGGTCTCAGAGATGTGTCTTTATCTCGGCGGGACATGGAACGGGAGCACCTTCGAGGGCGGGCAGAAGTTCGGCTCGCAGCTGACATCTCTGGAACTCTCTTTTGCCAATAACGGTGCAGTAGAGTTTACCCCCTGTGCAGGCGGTGCCTATGCTGGACGCTATTTCCGCTCAGCGCGGACGCAGACCGTCAAGATCAATCGCTACATGCTGAATATGCTCCTGCAGAAGTATCGCAGTGAGGGCGAATATATCGGCCTGCATGTGGTCTGTACCGGCAAGGAGTTCGCCACGGGGGAGAACTATAAAGTAGAGATTATCTATCCTCGCCTGGCGATAACAGCAGCGCCAATCTCAACAAACAACAACCGTGTCTCAGAGGCCGCAGAGCTGCAGGTTCTCGAAGATGACACCTACGGATCACTTATCGTCAAAGTGACCAACCAGGTCGCACAGTACGCGCAGCCTGCATAATAATAAAAAATCAATTTCATAAAGGGGACAAAATGTCACAACCATTACTCGTACTCGGCAGCACTGAAATAAAAAAGGTCTTGATTACCCATGCTTCCAGCCAGATTGAAATACCCGTATTCTACCGTGAACCAACGACAAAAGAGAGGCTGGCCTACAGCAACTCTATTGTCAACAGGATGGGGCGCAAGGTCGTTCTTGATACAGCCACGGCTCGTCTGCGTGGTGGGCTGACGGTGATTACTGGCGTCGGCGAAGGAATACTTGGCAGGGATGATGGAGGCAAAGTCAAGGCGGTTTCCACGGATCCAGCGTCTGCCGATTATTACCCAAAATGGAAAGACCTGGTGAGGGACCATCTCGGGCAGGAGTTGATGCTGCTCGGGGCCATGGTCTTTGAGGGTTCGGTCGTCCATACTGCCCCGGAAGAGGATGAGGGCACCGGGCTTGAGATTGTTGCCTTTGCCGATGCTGACAGTGCCGAGATCCTGCCTGAAGAGGGAAACTAAAAAAAGACCTCGACGCGCTGAAGCGGGGTCTTTGCACAGCGCAGCAACAGCGGGAGTGCCTCGCCGAGAACGACGGGGACCTCTCGTGGGTATGTAAAAACTGCCCGAAGCAAAAGGACGTTGGCACCTACACGAAAAAACTGCTGCTTGCCTACAGGCTGCAGCAGGCTGGGTACCCGCTGGAGGCCAACGATTTGAGCATGGTTGAATGGCTTGATTTGGGAACATTAAAGGCGGCTGTCACTGCTCCGAAAATTCGCCCGGGATTGAAAAAATGAGTACCGCAGCACTGAATATAGCCGTCACCGTGGATTCAAGAACCGGTGTCGCCAGTTTGAGACAGCTGGGGACACAGGCGCAGGCGTCCGGAACACAGATGGAGACCGGCTTTAGACAAGGGGGACGCAGCCTTACCGATTTTAACGGTACGCTGAAGACGTCTGTCACTGCGCTCACCGGCCTGTTTGCGACCATTGCCGGGGCTGCAGGGATTGGGTCGATCATTGTCTCAACGGCAAAGATGGGCGCGGCGTTTGAGTATGAGATGGCGACCGTTCGTGGTGTCATGCAGGCCAGTGAGGAGGATTTCAAAGACCTCTCTGCCGCCGCCAGGTTAATGGGCGAGACGACAGAGTGGAGCGCTCAGCAATCGGCTGAGGCGCTGAAGTATATGGGCATGACGGGATGGGACGCAAAGACCTCAATTGCGGCCCTTCCCGGCGTTCTGGACCTCGCCAGCGCAGGAGGGCTGGAGCTGGGACGTGCTTCGGAGATTGCCACCGATTCGATGACCGCGCTGCAGCTTGGCGTTGAAGATCTGACCAGGTTTACCGATGTCCTGACCGCGACGACGACAAACAGCAGCACCTCTGTCTCGGTAATGGGTGAGACGTTTAAAGAGTCTGCCGGTACGGCAACGGTTATGGGGTATTCGCTGGAAGAACTCTCGGCCATGGCCGGGATACTGGCAAGCAGCGCAATCAAAGGCTCTCAGGCCGGTAACAACCTGAAGAACATGATGCTTGATAATGCCAAGGCAGCGGCAATCCTCGGCACAGAAAACAACGATTTGATCGGCACCCTGAAGGCGGCCAAAGCGGCCCAGTGGGATATGGTGCAGATCAGCAAAATATACGGCAAGGAAAATGTTGCCGCAGTTGCCGCGTTGATGGAGAATATTGACGGATATGAAGAGCTGGAAGGAAAGCTGCACAATGTGGCGGGTGCGACAAAGAGCCTTGCCGCAATAAAACTGGATACCCTTACCGGAGATGTGAAGTCCCTCGCTTCTGAGGCCAGTGAGCTCGGTTTAACCATGTTTGACGGGTTTAGTGACGAATTGAGGACCAGTGTTCAGAGCCTTACAGGCTTGCTCAGGGACAACAAAGAGGTCTTTGCTTTTCTCGGCGAAGTTGCTGGCGGTGCTCTTGATACAATAAACAAAGGCTTCCAAACAGTACAGATCAGCGCTAAAGAGTTTGCCGCCATTATCAACGGCGACA
>JBAYXX010000214.1:0-3723 GCA_041673345.1 Kiritimatiellia bacterium | reverse complement strand
ACCGGCGTTCTGCCGAAGTGTACCGCTTGCGAGTTTTCTTGTATGTTGTTTCTGATTGTGGTTTCATGGTGCCAATTATACCACGGCAATCACAATCAGAATATTAGGTCAAAGTTAAGACGCTTACGCTGCGGCCGACGATGATGTGCGACGATGTTGGTGGACGATTTGGGATCATGCGTAAATCGTCCCCAGCATCGTAGCCGCCATCGTCAACCGATAGCGTAGCCAAACTCCCGTAGGTCCGGTTTCCAACCGGACATGTCCGATTGGAAATCGGACCTACGTTGCTCCCGCACTCGCGCACTTGCCTATAACTTGACCTCTTTGGTCTAGTTACCCTAGCGTTTTTTCGCGGCGTAGCCGCGCGGAGGGCTCGCCTATAACTTGATCACGTGGTCGTAGTTTCAGCACTGGTTAGGGCCAGGCACTGATTTCATTGTCCACCGTGGGAGGGGCAGGATGCCCCTCCCACGGTGCCCATAACGTCGACTGGCGCGTCCTTACAGCTTGCGCAGCACTGTAGCCGCGGGCCGTGAACGCGGGGGGCTCGTCTGTCAGGCTGCTGCCGAGCAATTCGGTTTGCGAAGCACAATACTATCATTCGGGCGGCGGGGTCACGGCCCCCGCCCTACAGCTTCGGAGTGCGTGTCACTCGGCTGGCGCTCATCCCTGACCACCACTGGTTGATCAGGATTACGATTAAGATTGTGATTAGGAAGGGGCACATCCTTGTCTTAATCCTAATCCCAATCCTTATCTTTTGCGCTCATCCCAGATTACTGCTAGTTGATTAGGATTACGATTAGGACTGTGATTAGGAGGGATGCACACCCTAATCACAATTTTAATCTCAATCTTTATCTCGAACCTTGTCTCGAACCTTGTCTTTTCCAGCCACTTAGTCAAGTTACCCCAACGGTTTTCGGCTATCGCTCATTGCACGCCCGCGCCGGGAAGGGCACCCTGATCCGGAGCCACTACAAACAGCCCGCCATCCGGGTTGCCAGCTGCCAGAATCATGCCCTCGGAGAGACCAAAGCGCATCTTGCGCGGTGCCAGATTGGCAACCATCACCACTTGACGGCCAACCAGGGTCTCAGGGTCGTAATGTTTTTTGATGCCAGCGAAAACCTGGCGTGGTTGATTGTCGCCAATATCCAGCTGCACGCGGATCAGCTTATCCGCCCCTTCCACCGCTTCCGCCGAGAGAACTGTAGCCACCCGCAGATCCATCTTGGAAAAGGTGTCGATATCAATGGTCGCTTTGACCGGCGCGATTCCAGGTGTGCCCAGGTCAGCTGCCAGGGGCGCGGTATCTTCGCGGCTTGCCTCAACCATCTGCGCCACCGCCTCAGGCTCCACCCGCTCAGCCAAGTAGGTGTAGGGCCCTATCGGAGTGTTTTCGATATCCTTGAGAAGATCTGACCATTGATAGGGCTCTTCATGGAAGAGAGCTGCCACCTGCGCGGCATACGCGGGCAGAACCGGAGTCAGATAAATGGCCAGAATGCGGAAAAGATTCAGCACCGAGGTCATGACACTGCGTGCCGCCTCGGGATCACTCTTGATCAACAGCCACGGTGCGGCTGTGTCAAAGTACTGGTTGGCCCGATCAGCCAAGGCTCTGACCTCGACCATCGCCTTGCTGAAATCGCGGGCTTCGTAGTGTGCCGCAATCCGCTCTGAGCGGGCGCGGGCCTCATCGCAGAGCTTGCGTCCAGCGGGCTCCATCACGCCGCACACGCCATCGAGTCGCTTGTACAGCATCTGGGCTCCGCGTGAGGCGAGGTTGGTGATTTTGCCAACCAAATCAGAGTTGACCCGGCCGATAAAGTCGTCAATATTCAGATCAATATCATCCGCGGTTCCATTGAGCTTGCAAGCATAGTAGAAGCGCAGATCCTGCGCCTTCAAGTAATCCAGGTAGGTGCGCGCCTTGATAAAGGTGCCTTTGGATTTGCTCATTTTCTCGCCATTGACAGTCAGGAAGCCATGCACAAAAATCTGATCCGGGGTTTTAAAACCAGCGACCTTAAGCATTGCCGGCCAGAAAAGGGAGTGAAAACGCACAATATCTTTGCCGATGAAGTGGTAAAGCTCAGCCTCTGGGTTCTGCCACCAATCATCAAAATCCTCGTTATTCTCGATGCACCACCGGGTGAGCGAGGCCATATAGCCGATTGGCGCATCCATCCAGACATAAAAAAACTTGCCGGGGTGACCGGGAATCTCAAATCCGAAATAGGGCGCGTCGCGCGAAATGCACCAGCCGCGCAGCGGCTCATCAAACCACTCGAGCAGCTTATTGGCAATCTCAGGCGCGGTGTAAGCGGGAATCCACTCCTTTAAAAAATCACGTGACGGTTCCAACTCAAAGTAGAGGTGCTCGCTATCACGGGTGATCGGAGCGTCGCCGCAAAGTGTGCAGCTGGGCTCTTGCAGCTCCTCAGCCGGGTAGGTTTCACCACAGACATCACAGGAGTCGCCATACTGATTTTCGGCAGCACATTTGGGGCAGATACCCTTCACAAACCGGTCGGGCAAAAACATCTGGTCTTTAGCGCAGTAGAAACGCGCCTTTGTATGCAAGGTGATGGCACCGCTCTCCTCCATGGCCTTGAAGATTCTCTCGCTCAGCTCACGGTTCTCCTCACAGTTGGTCGAGCCATAGTGATCGAATTGTATCTGAAAATCGTCGAAATCTTTGACATGCAGCGCATAGCTGCGTGCAATCAGCTCCTCTGGGGTGATGCCTTCATTGCGGGAGCGCACCATGATCGGTGTCCCATGAGTGTCGTCCGCGCAGATATAGAGGCACTCATGGCCGCGCATTTTTTGAAAACGCACCCAGAAATCGGTCTGCAAATACTCCACCAGATGGCCAATATGGATATCGCCATTGGCATACGGCAGGGCTGCTGTGACAACTATTTTTCGCGTTTTTTCTGATGTATCTGACATAAATTTTCCTTGCCTATAACTTGATCACTTGGTCTTAGCAACCATAACTCTTTGATTAAGATTACGATTAAGATTGTGATTAGGAGGAATGCACATCCTAATCTCAATCTTAATCACAATCTTTGTCTCGAACCTTGTCTCGAACCTTGTCTAGGACGGCTTCGCCGCCGGTTCACGATAGCGGCGACGATGCTGGTCGATGATTTTCAATGGCGCGGGTTTTTAATCGTCCACCAACATCGTCGTACATCATCGTCAACCGATGCCGCGCATCAGACGTCGTCCCGCAAGCGGAACGATGCCCGACAAGTAGAGCGGCTGCTACACGAACGGCGAAGTTTGCGCGCGACCTGCAAGCTTAATCCTTGGTTGAAACTGTAGGGTTGGTGGTGCTTGTCCGGCGTAGTTCCGCTTGCGGGACGAAGACGGAAGAGCCAAGCAAAGATCATGAAATCCTATGGCGCGACTTTGGCGAATAAACACCTGGTGTCAACTAATTGCTTCTAAGAAGCAACCCTACACCCTAGGGCGCACCTTTCATATTTACCCTAACAGACTACCGCCTAATGCGTAACAGCCTAAGCGCACTATGGTACGCTACTAAACACTTTTCATAAGTTACTCCATCGTTTTTTCGCGGCGCAGCCGCGCGGCGGGCTTGCCTATAACTCGGCCATTTTGTCACAGTTTCGTGCCTGTAACTTGGGGTCGGAGTCGGGGTCGGTATCGGTATCGGTATCGAAAAGCGTACGAGGTCGA
>JBAYXX010000213.1:0-3741 GCA_041673345.1 Kiritimatiellia bacterium | reverse complement strand
AGATGCACGAAAACGCTACGGAAGGTGAGCTAGCATTCTTCGACAGGTATCTTCTGGAACTGGCGCAGGAGCTAGACGCCATTCACAACGAGCTAACGAGCGGGTGTCAATGGCGAGGCAAGTCGTTTACGGACACCATGAGGGAATCGAGGCGATAGGGATGGAAGGCAAGACGCCAAAATGGCTCAAGAGCTGCGCTTCGTGCAAGCACGAAGATGCATTGTCTATTGGACATCAATGCATCAGATGCGTTTACAACGGCCTCTCCAACTGGGAGCCGACGGACGAAGCCAAAGTGCACATCACAGGGCCGCAAATGGCCGAGACGCTGCAACGTGTGAGGTATTACATCGGGCAAATACTTCCATGTAACCCGGACCTTAGCGGTATCAATACCATGCTATGCGACATAGACGATGCCCTAAAAGCGGCGGGGGTGACACCATGACCGACGAGGCAAAGCTGCGGATTATGGCGGTTATAGGCGAGATCGAGGACGTAGCGGACGAGATTGAGTACACGCACGAGGGATTCACCTTCATGGACCCGGCGAAGAAGCGGACGCTGCAGGTGCAAGCGCTGCGGAAGCAGGTCGAGACACTGCTGAAGCTGACCGGGGAGGTAGCGTGAGGTGGGGCGGTGTGAAACCTGCAAATGGTTCGGGTGGGCAGAGGATTTGTACGGCCAAGTACATGATTGCCGATTGCTCAACGAGCCTGACGAGTGTGACGAATGGCAGCAAGCCGACACCCGCACGGCAGAGGAAGTAGCCGAGGACAAGGGTGATGAGCAACATCACGTTGGGAGGGGCCAATAATGATGGAACCCTGGCCCTATCCCTGGGAGGATGCAGTAGGTTGCGTGATGATCGGTTTCGTGGTCGTGTGGTGTGTACTGTGGACCATAAACGCTTGGAGGTGTAGACGTGACGGCAAGTTTCTATATCGACAACCCGAATGTGAAGTGCAGCGTGTCAGCATATTCGACCAGCTTAATCCTAGGTGACGAACTGATCGTAGCGGTGGACAAGGAGAGTTACCTGAAGTTCCGGCGCAACATGGCGAAGGCAATGTGCCTGATCGTGCCCGAGGATGCAGCCCAGCCGGAACACGTAGTGGCGACGCTGGGGCAAAGCAAAACCGCCGTTCTAGCGGCGGTGTAGGGATCGGCGATAAACCAATAGCCCCTGTCGTTAGTGTAGCACTGGCGGCAGGGGCAGTCAAGGAGTGGTAAGGATGGCTATTGAGCTACAGGACGATTACCAACAGTATAACGACGAGCAGCATCAGGACACACGGTTTCGTGTTAGCGATGATTCCGGCGCAGAATGGGCGCTGCGGAAGATAGCGCAGTACAAAGCTGAAACCCAGCAGCGTGCGGCGTTCGTGGATGCCGAAATGGAGCGCATGAGCGCATGGCAGAAGCACCGTGACGAGCAGGATAAGGCGCAGATCGAGCACTTCGAGGCCCTGCTGAACGGATACTACAACGCCCTATCAGATGCCGGCAAACTTGGCAAAAAGAAGTTCTACAGCCTGCCAAGCGGCAAATTCGGCACCCGGCACGCAGCACCCAGCTACAAGCGGGACGATAAGGCACTCCTCGCCTGGGCGAACGACAATGCTCCTGAGGTTGTGGAGTCAGTGCCCAAACTGATCTGGACTGAGCTCAAGGACCGGCTGAAGATCACCGAGGACATGAAAGCGATCGACACGGTAACCGGGTGCATCGTGGATGGTGTGCAGGTAGCCGAGCCGGAGCGTGATGTGTTCTCAGTTAGCACCATAGACGGAGGCGAGTAATGTGGCTATGCAGTTTACGAAGGCTGAGAAACAGCAAGCCAAGGCGCGGGTAGCTATCACCGGCCCGGCAGGTGCGGGCAAAACATATACAGCTCTAAGTGTGGCAACGTCAATGTGCAGCAAAGTGGCGGTCATCGACACCGAGCACGGTAGCGCAAGCAAGTATGCAGACGAGTTTTCCTTTGACGTGCTGGAACTTCAGGACTTCCACCCGAACAACTATGTCGAGGCTATCAAAGCGGCGCAAGATGCAGGGTATGACGGTGTAGTGATTGATTCCGCATCACATGAATGGTTCGGGAAAAATGGTTGCCTAGAATTGGTGGATGTTTACGCCAAGCGCAAGGGCGGCAACAGCTACGCAGCGTGGGCGGATGTTACTCCACTGCATACAGGGTTCATCGAATCCATTCATCAGGCGAGGATTCACGTATTCGCTACCTTCCGCAGCAAAATGGATTATGTGCAGTCCGAAGATAGAAACGGCAAGAAATCCTACCAAAAGGTAGGCATGGCACCTGTTACCAGAGACGGAGCTGAATACGAGTTCGACGTTGTTCTAGACATGGACTTAGAGCATACCGGCATGGTGAGCAAAAGCCGTTGCCGGGCATTGGCAGATAAAGTATTCCGCAACCCCGGCGCAGATGTGGCGCAGCAACTCCTTTCATGGCTTAACTCTGGCGCACCAGCACCGGCGGTAGCACCCCCGCCCGCATTTACCGCCCCAGCAGCGAACCAGCCAGCAGCGCCCTTGCCGGTAACCGACGATGAGTACACAGCCCTGACCCTGGCGTCTAAAACGGTGGGCATCACCACCAGAGAAGCCTGGTTGGAACTATGGCATAGCGTGATGGGCAACCGGCCTCGCGCCACAATGACACAAGACGACCTAAAGCACCTAGAAGCGGCCTTGCAGAGGCGTGCCGACGAGCAGATGCAGCCCGAAACTACCCCACCAGATGTGCCAAGTGTGGATGCAGAAACCCCTGGAGAACAGCAGAAGGCCAGGGCCGCATTCTTCGCTACATGCAATGAAAACGGCGTGGACAGTGAGTTGGCCAAAGAGTGGCTGCGCAATAAATGGGCGGATGACGCAAAGCTGCCCGCCCCGCCAGAGACCACCAAAGAGGTGCCTGTAAAGTACATCAAAGAAATGACGCGGCAGTTGAAAAGCGGTAAAGACACGGCGCAGAGCGTGGCCGTCTACGTCGACAGCAAGCGGGTTCCGGCGGCATGAGCCAAACAACCTACGCCACCTGCCCAAACTGTAAGCATCCGGTCAAATGGATACGCCTACAGCGAGGGCAGAGGTTGGTGGCGTGCGACGTAGTGAGTTGGCAGGGCATCACGGAGGATGGGCGAGATTACGAGGTTTACCTGCCACATAGCGAGTTATGCAGACAGTTTCAGAGGGAGGCACACAAGTGAGCGACACTATTAAGGGGTACAAGGGCTTCGATAAAAACCTGAAGTGCCAGAACCACCAATATGAGATTGGCGGAGAGTACGAAGAGCCGGTAGCCAAGTGCTGTCATAAAGGATTTCACTTTTGCGAAGCACCATTAGATGTGTTCGGCTACTACTCACCTGCAGAGTCTCGCTTCTGCGAGGTCGAGGGTGGCGGTGAAATAGATAAGGATAAAGACGGCGATAGCAAGGTGTGCTGTACGCATCTTAGAATCGGCGCAGAAATCGGTCTCAAGGGCGTTATAGACGCAGGGGTCAAATTCATCCTAGAACGTGTTAAATGGGGTACCGCCAAGGAATCGAACACCGGCGACTACAGCGCAGCCACCAACACCGGCGACTACAGCGCAGCCACCAACACCGGCGACCACAGCGCAGCCACCAACACCGGTTACCGGAGCGCAGCCACCAACGCCGGCGACCGGAGCGCAGCCACCAACACCGGTTACCGGAGCGCAGCCACCAACAC
>JBAYXX010000212.1:0-3758 GCA_041673345.1 Kiritimatiellia bacterium | reverse complement strand
CGATGGGCGTCGTCCCAACTGGAGTCGGAGTCAGTCGAGCCAGTCGATGGGCGTCGCCCCAACTGAAGTCGGAGTCAGTCGAGCCAGTCGATGGGCGTCGTCCCAACTGAAGTCGGAGTCAGTCGAGCCAGTCGATGGGCGTCGCCCCAACTGAAGTCGGAGTCAGTCGAGCCAGTCGATGGGCGTCGTCCCAGCTGAAGTCGAGGTCAGTCGAGCCAGTCGATGTGCGTCGATCTCACGCTGCCGCTTTTAGGCTTAGCCGCCTTCCAAAAAGAACAACACAGATACATATTACAAAAGGAAATTAGTAAGCACAATTACAAAAATGAGAATTGCTGGATAAACATTCGATTTGCGAATACAACGCGATCATGCTACTCTAAGACCATGAACGTGATCAAAGCGGATATCACCACCTTACAGGTGGATGCCATTGTCAATGCAGCGAACAGCACCTTGTTAGGCGGCGGCGGTGTTGATGGCGCAATCCATCGCGCGGCTGGTCCGGAGCTGCTGCAAGAGTGTCGTTCGCTTGGCGGGTGCCCGACAGGTGAGGCCAAACTCACACATGGGTACAACCTGCCCGCAAGGTATGTGATCCATGCTGTTGGCCCGATATGGCAGGGCGGCAATGCCCGCGAAAGTCAGCTGCTAGCCAGTTGCTATCGCCGCTGCCTGGAGATCGCAATAGAAAATGGCGTAAAAACAATTGCCTTTCCCTCAATCAGCACAGGTGTTTATGGCTACCCAATCAAGGAAGCAGCTGGAATTGCCATTGCCGCCTGCCGGGAGTTTCAAAAAAAAACGCAAGCCGCACTGGAGGTGACACTCTGCTGCTTCTCCGAACACGACCTGCGCATATACCGTGCATTACTGGGTGCCGCAGGCAATAACACGCCTGAAAATGTTTGAAGTTTTTAACCACTCCATTGCACCCACTTAGTGGTTGCAATAAGGTTGAAGGGGTTGAAGTTTTTAACCTCTCCATTGCACCCACTTAGTGGTTGCAATAAAGAAAGGAGCACCGAAAATTGATGAACCCTATGCAAATTGCTTTGCTTGCAATGCTGCTCCCGCTCCTCTGCGTAAAGGGCGAGACGCAGTGCTGGCTGGATGAACTGGAGCTCACCACCATGACCAGCGGATGGGGGCGGCCTCGCGCCAACCTCTCGATCGATGGCAACCCTCTGACCATTGATAGACAGCGCTTCGAGCGCGGTGTCGGCACCCACGCTAAGAGCTGGTTTGTGCTGCAGGCGAATGGCAAGGCGCTCACCTTTGAGGCCATGGTGGGAATCGACGACGAAACTGGCGGGCGCGGCAAAGGATCGGTCGTTTTCCGGGTCTATGCTGACCAGAAGTTGGTGGCTGAAACCAAGCAGGCGCGCGCCACGCAAAAAGCCAAGTCCATCCATGCCGATCTCACGGGCGCGAAGCTGGTGATTCTGCATGTCTCCGATGGTGGCGATGGCAACAGCTTTGACCACGCTAACTGGTGCGACGCGCGTTTCACCCTGCAAGATGGGGCAGTACTAACCCCCACCGATCAGCCGCTGACCCAGCAGATGGGCATCCTCACACCAGCTGCCCCTGTGACGCCGCGCATCAACGGCACCCGCATCTTCGGTGTACGGCCTGACAAGCCGGTGCTGTTTACCATCCCGGCCACCGGAGTTCGCCCGATTAAATTCTCTGCAAAAAACTTGCCCCCAGGCTTGGCACTTGACAGCACTACCGGCAGGTTCACCGGGAGCGTCAGCCAACCAGGCACCTATCAGATCACCCTCTCAGCGCAAAACGCCAGCGGCAGAGATCAGCGCGAGTGGCGGCTGGTTGTGGGCGAAACCATCGCCTTGACACCACCCATGGGGTGGAACTCCTGGAATTGCTTTGCTAGGGCGGTCACTGACGCGCATATCCGCCAGGCAGCGGATGCCATGATTAAAAGCGGCTTGGCGGATCATGGCTGGAGCTATATCAACATCGATGATTTTTGGCAGACCAACCCAGGGGCGCAGGATGACCCCTCGTTGCAGGGCGCGGCGCGCAGCGCGGATGGGACGATCTTACCCAACAGCCGCTTTCCGAATATGCGAGAGCTGGCTGATTATGTTCATAACCTCGGACTCAAGATCGGACTCTACTCCTCGCCGGGCCCGACCACCTGCGGCGGCTGCATTGGGAGTTGGCAACACGAAGCCCAGGATGCGCGCACTTACGCGGAGTGGGGCTTTGACTACCTGAAATATGATCTGTGCAGCTACCCCTCGGTGAGCGACATCGCCAATTTAAAAGGGATGATGCGCCCCTACCTACTGATGGACAAACATCTAAGGGCCCAGAACCGCGATATCATCCACAGTATCTGCCAATACGGCCTGGCTAACGTCTCGGCCTGGGGCGGCAAGGTTGGACAAAGCTGGCGCACCACTCATGATATCACCGATACCTGGGAGAGCATGACCGGGATTCTCGATGCGCAGGATGGGCTCGAGCTTTTTGCCGCGCCTGGCAACTGGAACGACCCGGACATGCTGATTGTCGGTATGGTAGGCTGGGGCAATCTCCACCCCACACGTCTGACACCCAACGAGCAATACACCCACGTCTCGCTCTGGTGCCTGCTCTGCTCCCCCCTGCTGATCGGCTGCGACATGACCCAACTTGACGACTTCACTCTCAGCCTGCTGACCAACGATGAGGTGCTCGAGGTCAATCAGGACCCTTTGGGTCAGCAAGCAACGCGGGTTGAAAAGAGCGAGGCCCAGGAGGTGTGGGCAAAAAAAATGGAGGATGGCAGCACGATTGTCGGGCTGGTCAACCGCAGCTTTATGACCAGCACACTCGCGATTGATTTTAAGGCGCTCGGGCTACAAGGTCGGCAGCGGGTACGTGACCTTTGGCGGCAGCGTGATGAGGGAACCTTTGAAGATAGCTATCAGGCGGAGGTCTTTGGGCATGGCACGCAGTTGGTGCGGCTGTTTCAGGAGTAACAAGAGTAAATTCTCAACAACCCGCTTTTAAGCAGCCTAAAGGCTGGACAACAAACCTTGTTGCAAACGGGTGCTACTAGAGGTCGGCTGCGCCGTCGGTTGACGATGGCGGCGACGATGCTGGTGGACGAGTAGGAGCATGATCCCAATCGTCCACCAACATCGTCGCACAGCATCGTCGGCCGATACCGCTCTGCGAACGGCATGTGTCGCTCATAGAGCGACTACTACACCTGTGCCACGAAAAAACGATGGGGCAACTGTGAAGGCCTATTGAATCGGAGTCTAGGTCAGGAAGCAATGCCACCGAGTCACCTGGTCACCAGGTCACCAGGTCAAAAAAACAGCTTGTAGCCTGGACGCGGAGCAACTTACAAGAGATAAAACGGAGGTCGGAGATCAGTTCCACACGCTTTTCGATACCGATTCCGATAGCGACCCCAACCCCGAGTTGCAGGCGCGAAACTACGACCAAGTTATTGAGCTACAGGCAACGCGGGAGGGGCATCTTGCCCCTCGGCTGCCTTGAGGGGCTGGAAGCCCCTCCCACGTTGGATGACGAACACGCAGCTGCGCAGCGAAAAGGACAAGGGTTCGGATTAGGATTGAGATTAGGATTAGGGTTAAGATTAAGATTAAGGAAAAACATGCAAAAAATAGAGAAATTTGATTTGATTGTGATTGGCTCGGGAGGCGGGCTGCCAGTCGCGCTCGCGGCGGCGAAGCGCGGCTTGAAAGTCGCGCTGATAGAGCGTGATGCGCTGG
>JBAYXX010000211.1:0-3810 GCA_041673345.1 Kiritimatiellia bacterium | reverse complement strand
CTGGCTCGATCAGGGCATGGTCGCCGCATATATAAAGGGCGGCCATGTGTATTACCGCGCACTATGCACGCAGGATACAGGCGAGAGGTTCTGGGAAGGCGAGTACGAGATTGCGCAGCTCGGGACGGACAACACCCAGGTCAGCGTGTTTCGAACAAACGACTACCGGCTCGGATTTTTAGCCGAGGCATCTGGCCAGATGAAATGGGTACTTACGCACAGGAATTATGCGGGCATGGCGGTACGTCCGGAAAGTGTTAACGTGCAGCTATGTGATGCTGGAATTTCTGTTATCCCGGTAGAAGTTTTTGAGAACGAATCGATGGATGAATGCCTTTCAGAAGATGTCCTTGACACCTATTTGCTGCTTTTTGAACCTGCACAAGAAATTACTCTATCAATAGAAAGCACCGAGCGGATCTCGGGCACGCAGATAAAGCTCGAGCTGTCGTTGCCGCTTATAGTGTTTTCCGAGGAACTCAAATTTTCGATTACGGTAACACCGGAGCGAAGTATCACGGATATAAGCTATGACGCGGAGGAAACAGCGCTGTATATAACGCTTGATGAAGATGTACTTGCGACCGAGGATATCCTTGTGGTATCTACAGAAAACCGCTCCGTAAGATATTTGGGCTATAGCGGTCAGGGGCTGCCATGGCCTGCGTTATCCGTAACACTGAATGGCAAGCCGGAGGGAGGCGTTACACAGGAAGCACTTGGAGTTTTTACAAGCACACCGGCTCTTGCAGTGCTGGGCATAACCAATAAAACAGCTTTTATTGCTGAGACCGGAATAATAGTACAGACCGATGGGCTGATCCTGCAGCAGGAGCCTGTAGGCTCGCTGCCAATTTAAGAGGGAGAAAAAAAGCAATGCATTTAGAGGCAAAAACCATTATACACAACAGGTTCGACCTGGAAGTGATAGACATAAAAACGGGTAAAACAAAGCAGACCGCGCAGGCGTTCAACATTGTTTTAAACCAGTTTTTTGAGTACAGACTGAAAAACTACCGCACGTACAATGTGCTGTCAGGGATCTCTGTCGGGTCGGGGAGCGGCACACTGGCAGTCACGCGGACATCGCTTTTTTCAAAGCGGATAACCAAGGAGTCCACTTTAGACGATTTTGTTCCGGGTTATCCGACATCGTATGTAAAACGAAGTATCCGGATAGAAACAACAGAATGCAATGGTTATGATTTGACCGAGGTTGGTGTTGTTTTTCACCACACAAGTTTCAGTCAGTATTTGATGACACATGCCATGCTCCAGGACAGCGAAGGCAACCCGATCGTTATACATAAAACAGACACGGATGTTGTGATCGTTTCCTCGACCGTGTATTGCACATTCACTCCGTCGGGGTTCGGGACCAACGCAGAGTATCCGCCTGCAGAAGACAACAAGATCATACGCTGGCTGCTGCTTGGCGAGACATTTAACAGGGTCTGCCTGTCGCGCTGGAACAGGCCGCTCGCAAAACTGTCGTATGGCGGGACAGTGGGCAGTAATTCCTTGGGCCTTCGCAGTGGTGAGCTTGCGGTCAGTTTGACTGACGGAAGCACTGACAGATGGCAGCAAGGGTACCTTGACCTGCCGATGGTGCAGTGGAACGATAATGTGCAGATCCCGCGGCTCGTTACAACGATCGGGGTGCCGGGTGTCGGAGCGATACATCTGCCGGATACAGGGATATTCCCGAACTATGCGGTAAATGACCTGCAGATCGGGACGGGTGACGCTGCCCGGACGGAGTTTAACATACGCGCACCGGTCATAGTGCCGAATTCCGAGAGCATTTATGTGGATGATGTGTTGCAGACCCGTGGGGTGGATTATGAGATCGATTATGAGAGCAACTGCGACAACGATCTTAGGCATGCTCTTACCCAGCAATACCAATGCATAGAGGATAATGTGCAGTTCGGCACATATGCGATCTGTTCGACTATAACATATAACGGATATTTCGACCCGGCTGTTGAAGGCGCGTATTACATTGAGATCGACCACCCGGAGGGTCAGTACACTCCGCTCAGCATCCAGATAAATAGTACGAATCCCATTATTTATGACTTCAAGTCGAGCGTATCATGCAACAGGTTCGCGATCCTGGCAAGCGTTGCTGATTCAGTTTTTGATACGATGCAGGTCTTTGTCTCGGACGACAACGAGAACTGGACACAGGTGCAGGGCCTTACAAGAGATGGTACATCCGTATGGTTCCCACTGACAAGCGGAAGATTCTGGAAACTATACCCGACAACTAGCTGGACCTATCAATTAACAAGCAATTGGAGTATTTCCGGAAACTCTACACTTCCAAGTCCTGCAGACTTTGAAAAGGCGATATTTTTTCTTGGCAAGTGGGTACCGGGGTTAAAGTTTTACACGCCGCCCGCCAGCGGAGCGGAGATAACAGCCTCGTACGAGCTGGACAGACCATACCATACGATGGCAAACATCATGCGCTTCACATTTTCGATAAAAGTACAGCGCGAGTAACGGAGGAAAGATCGATGCAATTGACTTTTGAATACACCCGCGACCTCGGACCGGGAGCATCACCGCAGGCTGTGCATATGATGGACAACACTCTGCGTGTGATCTTCCTTGACAGTGACGGAAAAGTACAAGGACTTGAAGTCTACCCGCCTTTTGGCCTGTACGACACCCTGGAATTCAGCCAGACGGGCAGGCTGTCAGCGGACACCAGCGTAACGCATCCGTCAATTAAAAAGATAGCGCATTACGGGGCGTATGGGTTTTGGTGTACGGGAGATATGCATAGGTTTGTTATGTATATGCTGCCATTTGATGTGTCAAAGACACTTATTGACGGAAATATATCCTACGCAAAAGACAGTTTCGTTTCGCAGCTCAGCCTGTCCATGCAAAACATAGGCGGGCAGCTCGTAGGCAGTCACCGGTCAGTCGTGTCTCCGGGGTCAAGGCTCGATTTGGTTGTTTTCTTCGGCAACCAGTACATTGAACTCGGGAGGTTTTACATCGACCGGGTCGCTGCGGGGTACCCGGATATGAAGGTTACGGTCAGCGCAAGAAACGCTCTGGGCAAGCTGCTTAAGGACCAGACATTCGATCAGGACAATATTTTTGAAGAAGCGACGCTTATGGAAAACTTCATAGCGGTGCTGGAACTGGCGCAGGTGGGAGAGTTTTTCGTAGCAGACCCGCAGAAGAACTGGAAGCTGCAGTTTAAACAGGATATGTCGATCCTTGAAGGTTTGACCCAGGTCGTGCAGCTATTGCCACAATGGCAGGTAAAGGAGAACACAGACGGGGTCGTGGGTATCGGACCGATAACTGACGGCAGGTTCGAGCAGCCCGGGACGTATGTGTTCGAAAGCGACAAGACCTGCTGGAGCTATGATGTGGAGTATGATGACGAACAGACTTATTCAAAGCTCTGTATCACATGTGCTGACCCGCCGAATTGTCTTTTCAGGCAACTCCCGCCGCATAGGTGGTGGGTGCCGCCGGCAAATAAGACGCTTTACATAAACCTTCCGGACGGCACGGATGTCGCAGGCATGAATGCATTCGCTGACGAGCTCGAGCAGGCGATTGCAGTAGCGGGACGCATGGAGAGTTTTGCCGGAAAGTTTACGCCGCATATGGTGATAGGCGACGCGGTGGAGCTCATAGAAACAGACGGCACGCACAGCTTTATCGGTACAGTTACCTCGGTGAAGCACCAGTTCGGAAGGTCGGGGTTTTTTACCGGGTTTACCGTCGACAGCGCGGGCAGGCGCGGGAAGCCGTTCCTGAAAGATCTTGTATCAG
>JBAYXX010000210.1:0-3826 GCA_041673345.1 Kiritimatiellia bacterium | reverse complement strand
CATGCCGGGCTTCACTTCCATAAGCATGTATCCCAAACTGTGGGCTGCCAGCGGCATATCGTACGTGGAACTAATTGATCGGCTCATAGAGTTGGCGCTGGAGCGGTATGCCGAAAAGGCGCGCTCCAAAACAAGTTATAAGTAAGCTTTAGCTGGGGGGAGACCAATGGAACGAGCGAAGCGGCTGTGGCGGTGGATTCGTCGGATACTGCTTGGCGCCAGCATCCCAGTGTGGGCTGCGCTGTTCTATCATAACTACTGGTTAGCCAGTATGCCGGCGTTCGGCGACCCCAGCGCATATATGGCGGAGTTGCAAGTTCTGCTTGTAAAATATTCCACCGTCGGTGCGGTGCTTTTGTTGGCGAGTATTGTCGAATGGCAGTATGGAAGCGGTATGCGGCGGCGGGGCGCAGCGTCTACCCAGCGTGAGCTGGGCTAATGGCTGGGCAGGATTTCCATGAGCTGTAGGAGAAGTTTCTCACTCCCCAGTAGCAGTTAAAAAAGGAGGGGAGGCATTCATTGGAAAACGGCATTAGTGTAGTCTTCGGGCGCCGGCGAATGCCCTCCCTGGATATTCCTGGAGAGCTATTTTTTTGTTACCAACCGTTATTGGGCAGCCAGGCAATTCTGGTGTGGCTGAATTTACGCTGGTTGCTGGAGATTGGCATGGAAGGCGATGCCGAAGCGATCATTCAGCAGCAGATGGGCATCAATTTTAAGCAGCTTACCACGGCGCTTCAGCGTCTGCAGGAAGCAGATTTGCTCGAACTAGGCGCTGCGGGCCAATATATTTTGAACGAACCCCTTTCGGTAGAAGCTTTTACAGCTTGTTTTGGGGCGCTCTCGGCATCGGCTTCAGTTACAGCTCATAAAGAAGCGGCCGCCTCAGCCGTAGGCGTCGGCAGTGCTGCTAATACCACTGCTGCCGCAGATATCGCAGCAACCGCTGAACCCGAAATCGCATCCGCACCCGCATCCGCATCCGCACCCGCACCCGCACCTGCACCCACACCTGCACCTGCACCCGGCCCTAACCCTGAGTTCGAACTCACAGGTGCCGCTAAACAAGGTTCACCGGCCCACACGGCCCACACGGCCCACACTGTCACCGCTACCGCCGTTACCGCTGGCGATACTCCCGTTGCTTCCGTAGCACCTGCCGCTAAAAACGCCCCCCCGGTCAACGCTAGGGCGGAGTTGGCCCGCCACAAGGAAGCATCTGCTAAGCCGGAGGGCGAAGGTGCTGCGTCTGCAGCTTCATCAGGCAGGCGCCAAACGGCAAAGACGGGCGAAAAGAGCAAGCGAGCTAACCAGCGCGACTCGCTCAGCGCCGATATGCAGGCGGTTATGCAGATTTACGAGAAAAAAATGGGTGTGTTCGGGCCTTCGCACTTTGAAAAACTGCGGTATTGGGTGGAAGAGATGCACATGGAAGGCGAAGTGGTGGCGGCCGCTATTGAAGACGCGGCGCGTCAGCCTCGCACCCGTCGCCTGAGCTATATAGAAGGCATTTTGCGTAACTGGCATAACGAAGGTATTCACACCTTGCGCGATGCCCTAAAGGCCAACGCGTCACGCGTATTGGCCGGCGATGCTCATGGCGATGCAACTGGCTCTAATAAGCCCATGGAAGGCGTTGCCAACGCTGGAGCATACAAGCACGTAGACCCTAAACTGGTACAGAAATGGAAGGAGCTCTACCCCGATGAGTATAGCAGCTGAACAGCGGGGGGGCTTCCTGGCGGCTGATATAGAAGCTGAACGGCGCACCCTGGGCATACTTGTTAAACACCCCGAGACTGCCGATACCGTGCTAGACCGCCTGAAGCCCGATCACTTTACCGATCCGGTATACAAGCGCATATTCCAGATTATTTTGCAGCTATATTCCGAAAAAGGCCGCATCTCGTACACACAGGTCTACAACCTGCTGCGCAAGGATCTGGCCTCAGCCGAGCAAGTGCTTATCGGCATAATGGATAGTTTCGTCAGCCCGGTGGAATTGGGGCCTAGTGTAGATTCCCTGGCCGATAAACAAGGTCGGCGGGTGATATTAGAGGCGGCTCAGGCCATTCAGAACCTTATCGTCACCGATGCTGAGGTGGATCTGCAGAGCTGCCAGTCTAAGGCGCAGGAGATTATCTTCGCAGCCACACAAAAGGGCGCCGAAGGCGACATTAAGAACCTGATGGAAGTGCTCAACAAGTGTTATCTGCACTTAGTGGAGCGGCGGGAAGGCAAAAAGCCGTATGGTCTGCCGGTGCGTTTTCCGGAGATCGACATGCTTACTACCGGCTTCAAAAACAAAGACCTTATCATCCTGGCTGCTCGGCCCAGCATGGGCAAGACGGCGCTGGTGCTCAACTTTGCGGTAAATGTGGCCAAGCGGGGCGTGCCTGCGCTCATTTTCAGCTTGGAAATGGACGATGTACAAATAGGCGACCGCCTGGTTCTTACCGAACTCTACGATCAGAAGCTGCCGGATAACAGCTATGCCGTCCCCTCAGCCGACTATTCCATGAAGTTATCCGATAACCAGTTTGAAACCGTACAGAGCGTGTTCAACGATTTATACAACCTACCCATATTTATCAGCGACCGCCGCGGACTCACAGTGAGCGACATGCGGGCCAAGGCGCGCAAAATGAAAACCGAGCATCCCAAGCTCGGGCTCATCATAATCGACTACCTGCAACTGATAAAACCGCCTGCCGCTAGTAATAAAAACTGGGCTCTGGTTGTGGGCGATATGGTGCGGGAGATCCGCGATTTGGCCGGCGAGTTGGATCTGCCGATTATACTGTGCTCGCAACTGAACCGGGGCGTGGAGACACGTGAGAACAAAAAGCCGGTGATGAGCGATCTGCGCGACAGCGGCAACATTGAGGAATTTGCCGATGTGGTATCGTTTTTGTATCGAGAGGACTACTACTACCCGGACAAAGCAAAAGAGAATGGCACCGAAGGCCAGGTGGAAGTGATCTTTGCCAAACAGCGCAAAGGCCCCACCGGCAGTGCCAACTTGCGCTTTATAAGAGAGTACACCAGATTTGTGGAAGTTACCGACCGCTACGCATAATAAAGGAAATATAGGCCGGTGTATGGTATAACCACCAGTGGGAAAAAGTAGCAACCGAGGAGTCCTAATGCTGGCGCATGAACTTTTTGAGGAAGCAGAACGTCTAAAACTCCGATTTGTGGCTGGTATGGAGCGTTTGTTGCGCAAAGGGGTTATAACAGAAGCCCAATTCGATGAAATAGCCGACATAATTGATAGACTAGATGACTTTAGCGAGAATGAACTAACCCAACGTCTGGGTGGATACCTGAAATTAGCGCAAGAGTGGCAGCAGGCCCAAGGGGGGTCAGAGACAAGGCACACCGATTAATATGTGCCTAATCAACCGTGTCGACGCTTAACGCTTCCGTCGGCGCGAAGAAGGAGCGGATGAATGGCAGGCTCGTCAGTGGAGTTTGCCCTGGAAGCGTCGCTTGGCCAAGAGCGGCGTGTCTTGGTGGCTAAGAGAATAGGGCTGTTTTTTGTAATGATGAGCATTATGGTAGCCCTACAATCTCTCACTTTGAAGGAAGTCAACATACTTGTGCGCGGCGAACAAATGCGCACTGTCCATACCGCTGCTACCAGAGTGGGAGTTGTGCTCTCCCGGGTAGGCATTCAATTGAACGAGGGAGATGTGGTGGAACCCGCCGCTAGTACGCGTCTGGAATCGGGAGCTACAATCAACATTACCAGGGCCTTCCCTGTGCAGATTAAGGTTGATGGACAGCTAATGCAGGTGCGCCTCACCGAAGGTTCTATTATAGA